>JBDKJA010000073.1:0-9591 GCA_039796795.1 Pseudomonadota bacterium | reverse complement strand
GCGCTCGAGGGGCATCTCGGTAAACGGCGCCATGAGATAACCGACCCCGGCATTGTTCACGAGAATATCGAGACCGCCATAAGTCGCTCGCGCGAACGCAACGGCGTCTTTAACCTGTGCCTCGTTGCGAACATCGAGCAAACAGGCCGAGGCCTCACCGCCTGCAGTACGAATACCGGCGACGACCTCATCGAGCTCGCTGCGGGTCCCGATGCGATCTGGCGGCAGATCGGCTGCCGGCACGCCGAGGTCAGTGACGACCACTTTGGCTCCTTCGCTCGCCAAGCGCTGACAAATCGCCTCACCCAAACCTTTACGCCGGCCCGCGCCTGTCACGAGCGCTACCTTGCCTTCCAATCTTCTCAATTCATTTCTCCTGCCAACGCCAGCATGCCACCTGGTGTTGGGCGCTGACTTCATCAAACGTCGGTGCCATTTCCAGCGGTGACGGCAACTCTCCACCCAAGGCGGTACCGAGTCGACTGGGTTGTACTGCCGGATCCGGAATCGGAACGGCCGCCAACAGTCCTCGCGTGTAGGGATGGCGCGGATCCGAATACAACATCTCAGTGGGCGCGAGTTCCATCGGTTTACCGAGATAGAGCACGAGCACGCGCTCACACAATTTGCGCACCACGGCGAGGTTATGGCTGACGAACAAGATGCTCATGCCAAAATCCCGTTTCAAATCCTGAAGCAGATTGACGATCTGCGCCTGAATCGACACGTCGAGCGCACTCACCGGCTCGTCACAAACGAGTAGCTTCGGTCGCAACACCATCGCGCGCGCAATGCCAATGCGCTGACATTGGCCGCCGCTGAATTCATGGGGATAGCGATTGATCACATCGGGCGATAGACCAACACGTCGCAGGATATCGGCGACGCGCTCACGACGCTCCGCTTTAGAGAGCTCGGGCGCGTGTACACGAAGCGGCTCCGCAACGATCTCACCAACCGTCATGCGCGGGTCGAGACTCGCGAGCGGGTCTTGGAAGACGATCTGCAAATCGCGCCGCAACGGGCGAACCTGTCGGGTCGAATACGCCTCGATCGATTGACCCATCCACACGATCTTGCCGGCCGTGCTCGGCACGAGTCGCAAGATCGCGCGAGCGAGTGTCGACTTGCCGCAACCGGACTCGCCCACGATGCCGAGCGCCTCACCGGCCTGCAAATCGAAGTCGACGCCGTCCACCGCCCGCAATTGGGCGGGTTTTCCAAAGAGTGCGGCACCCACCGGGAACCAAACCCGCAAATCGCGGATGCGTAGCAAAGGCTCAGTCATGCTCGCCTCCTCGAATGGGGAAATGACACGCGACACCCCTGCCCGAAGCCACACTCAAAAGGGGTGCCTCGGCTGCGCAGCGCTCCGTGGCCAACGCACAACGCGGATGAAACGCACACCCCGTCGGCAACCGGCGCGGATTCGGCGGTTGGCCACCGATGGCCTGCAGAGGCGCGTTACCCACTTCGTCGATGCGCGGCATGGATGCGAGCAACGCCCGGGTGTAGGGATGCTGCGGTGAAACGAGAATATCTTTGACCGAACCGTGCTCGACGATGCGCCCACCGTACATCACCACAACGCGATCGGCGATACCGGCCACGACACCGAGATCGTGCGTGACCAGCACCATCGACATACCGCGTTCGCGCTTCAGTTGCGCGAGTAAGGCCAGAATTTGTGCTTGGATCGTGACATCGAGCGCCGTCGTCGGCTCATCCGCAATCAAGACGTCGGGATCGCAGGCCAACGCGATGGCAATCATCACGCGTTGTCGCATGCCACCGGATAGCTCGTGCGGATATTGATCGAGTCGACGCTCCGCGTCGGTCACCTGCACGAGACGCAAGAGCTCGAGCGCACGCGATCGGGCTTGCGCCTTCGTGAAGCCCCGATGTCGCATCAAGGATTCGCCAATCTGATCGACCACGCGCAGATGCGGGGTCAAAGACGTCATGGGGTCTTGGAAGATCATGGCGAGCTTCGAACCGCGAACGGCATTGAGCGCGTTGCGATCGTTACCGAGCAACTCAGTCTCGCCCAATCGAGCCGAACCACTCACCGAAGCATTGCCCGCGAGCAGACCCATGACCGCGAGGAACGACTGGCTCTTGCCAGCACCCGACTCACCGACGATCCCGACGCACTCGCCCGCAGCAAGATCCAGCGAGAACGCGTTGACGGCCGGAACTTCGCCGTCGGGCGTGGCGAACCGCACCGCCAGATCACGGATCGACAGCACGGCGCTCATCGCTCGCGCGGATCGAGCGCGTCTCGCAATCCGTCTCCGAGAAAGTTGAAACAGGTGAGCAACGTCACCAAAAAGCCCGCGGGTACAAGCAACATCCACACCGCCGACTCCATCTCTTGAGCGCCCTCGTTGATGAGACTGCCAAGGCTCGCCTGCGGCTCTTGGACACCAAGACCGAGGAACGAGAGGAAGCTTTCGAACAGGATCATCTGCGGGATCGTGAGCGTGGCGTAAATGATCACGGGACCGATCACGTTCGGAACGATGTGTCGTGCCAAAATGGATCCCGTGCCGACTCCCGAGGCGAGCGCCGCTTCGATGAATTCCTTACGTTTGATCGACAACGTCTGGCCGCGGACGATACGCGCCATCGTCAACCAGCCGACGGCACCGATAGCGAGAAACAACACCAAAATGTTTCCGCGATCGAACAACGTCGAGAGGATGATGACGATGAAGATGTAGGGCAATGAATACAGGATATCGACGAAGCGCATCATGAGATTGTCGATGCGCCCGCCGAGATAACCTGCCGTGGCACCAAAAGCGACCCCGATACACAACGACACCAGCGTCGCCAGCAAACCAATTTGCAGCGAGATTTGCACTCCCGCCAAGGTTCGCACGTACAAATCGCGGCCGAGTCGATCGGTGCCGAGCCAATGATCATTCGGACCGCCAGGTGGCACCGCCATGTGATCCCAATCGATCGCATCGAACGAATGCGGCGAGAACGAGGGGCCGATGAACGCGAGCAGACTGATCACCACAATCAAACTAGCCGATACCATCGCCGCCCGGTTGCGCCGCAATCGGCGCCAGGCATCCGCCCAAAAGCCGCGCGCAGACGGTTGCGCCAACTCAGTCATAGCGCACCCGCGGATCGAGCCAGCCGTAGAGAAGATCGGCCAACAAATTCAGGGTCAAGGTCAAACCGCCGTAGACCACGATCATGCCCATCACCAGCGTGTAGTCGCGATTGATTGCCCCTTGTACGAGGTAGCGCCCGCTGCCCGGTAGGCCGAACACGGTCTCCACCACCAACGAGCCGGTAATGACGAAAGCGGTTGCGGGACCTAGGTAACTGACGACCGGCAACAGCGCGGGACGCAAGGCGTGGCGCAAAATAACTTGCCGCTCGGGCAAACCTTTGGCACGCGCGGTACGCACGAAGTTTGTTCGCAATACTTCGAGCAAGCTGCCGCGAGTCAAACGCGCGATGTACGCGATCACCGGCAGCGACAAGGTGATCACAGGCAGCACAAGATAGCGGTATTCGCCCGCCTCCCACCCTGCAACCGGGAACCACCGAAGGTGCAGACCAAAAATAAGCGCAAACAACGGGCCTGTTACGAAACTCGGTAAAGCGATACCCAGAACCGCGACCGCCATGATGCCGTAATCGGTCGGACTGTTCTGGCGCAACGCCGCCAGCGTTCCAAGTGGAATGCCGACGAGCAAAGCGAGCAGCACAGCAGACAGCCCGAGCATCAGACTCACCGGCAGACCTTGCGCGATGAGTTCGGTCACCGTGAAATCTTTGAACTTGTACGACGGACCGAAATCGCCTTGCGCGAGACCTCCGAGGTAGCGCACGAACTGCTCCGGCAGCGGCTTGTCGAGACCATAGGCAGCCTCGAGGTTCGCCTTCACCTCCGGCGGCAAGGTTTGCTCCTCGTCGAACGGACCACCCGGCGCCAATCGAATCACGAAGAACGACAACGCAATGATGATGAACAGCGTCGGAACGACGCCGAAAATCCGACGCAACGCGTAGCGCAGCACGACGACTTACAGGTGTTCGGTGATGATGAACTGCGGCGAGTCGGCCAGCTCGCGAAACTGCGCCGCAACCTGCTGCATCTTTTCGGTCGCGACGTCTTGGCCCAACTGCTCGAGACTCTTAAGGTCGATGATCTCGATATAGGCGTACGGAGCAGCGCCGCCGCCCAGCATGCCGCTCGCCTTCAGCACTTCGAATCGGTTCACCGACGGCAAGGCGTTGACGATCGGTAGATCGGTCTCGCGCGCGAAACGCTCGTAGTCTTCGACACTGACACCGGGCTTCAAATTGAACAGCACGACGATTTTCGTCACGGATCCCCCTTCCTTGAGACGAGGCGCAAACAGGTGCGCCGCTTGAGTCTAGGGGCCTCACGAGGCTCGCCGCAAGCGACGGCCAACCGCCGGTCAGACGCTCGGCGTGAATCCCATCAGACTCACTGGGATTCCATCCGGGTCGAGCAGGATGAGCTCATGGAACGTGCCATCGCCGCGCGCATAGGCCGTAGGCCCGGCGACGATGGTGACCCCGTCGAGTGCCGCAAGCTTCGTGGCCAGTTCGGCAACCCGTGACGTTTCGAATACGAGCGTTGCTTGACCGTACAAGGGAAATTGCCGAGGACTCCCCGTCGCGGCCATCGGCTTCGGCGCCGTGTCGCGAATTTCGTACAGCCCGATCCAGCCGTGCTGCTCGCCGGGTCGCCCAAGGTGCACAATGCGCAAACTCGCCTCGTCGAGCCCCACCATCTTGGCGATCGCGGGTCCCTGCAGTTGCTTTTCTTCGAGGACCTCCAGTCCGAGCGCATCTCGATAAAGCGCCAGCGAGCGCGCGAGATCGCGCACCCATAAGGTGACCCGCTTCAACGGCGGCGCGACGTCCGAGACGCTCACAGCCCTAAGCAACCCGGATTCATTCGACCGGCCGGATCGAAGTGCTGCTTGAGCGATTTCAACAAGCTGGCGGCGGAAGGATCGAGCGACTCCTGATAACGATAGAACTTGCCGATCTGGAAGCTCACTGCGCCCGCCAGCATGAATGCCTCGGCGAGATCAGCGCGCAACTGTGCAACGGCTGCCGCCGCCGCTGCGTTCGCCTCGAACTTCGGCAACTTCGCGAGGTAGTCCGCATCGAGCACACGTTCGTGGAAGCCGAGTCGAGCGTCGGGCCAATACAGAACCGGCTCGATCAATGTCGCCGAGCCGGCAATCGTGGCGCAAAGATAACCACGATCGATGTCGAACTTCTGCATTGCCTCGGCGTGCTTCGCAAACACCGCCTCACATTTCTCGTACATCGAGAGCGCCTGAGAAAACGGTATCGAGCCATGCACGGGCACCCAGCGCTCACCGCCAGGGCCCAACATGCTATTGAGTTCGGCGAAGGGATTAGCCCGCATCACCTTAGGCACGGTGTTTTCGACCTCGACGCCCTCGCGCGTCATGATCTCGCGCACGATCGCCGCCTTCGCATCGGCATCGGCAGCGTCGCGCCCATCCACCGACAAGTGCACGGAGAACGTGCCCTCCTCCAGGAAGTTTCGACCGGCCATCACGACCTTCGCGCCTTCCTTCAATCCCTTGAGCAAGGAGCCCGAGTTCTGGACGACCTTACCGAGCGCCTTGACGTCTGCCGTCAAACTGCTGCGCTTCATGCGAACGGCCTGCAAACCCGGATCAAAGCCGAACTGTTCGGATGCGACGTCCGCACGCGCCACGTCCGCCATCGCCTTGAACAGCGGACCTGCGTCTTTGAACGAGAACGACAAATAGCGACTCTCGGGCAAGGGCTTGATGAGACGGAACGTCGCTCGCGTCTTAATGCCCAGCGCGCCGCAATCGGAGAGGAACATCCCGAGTAGATCAGGACCGATCTGGCGGAAGAAAGGCTCGCCGTTTTTGTTGGCGTGACTGCCGAGTTTGAGGACGGTGCCGTCGACCAAAACGACATCCAGACCGATCACGCTTTCGGCCACGGGACCGTAACGACCCGAGCCGAGGAACATGCTGCCCTGCGAGAGCGCGCCACCGACCGTCGAGCGCAAGCCTGAGAGCGGCCCGTAGAACGGGGTGCGTACACCCTGCGGTTCGAGGGCATCGAAGAGGTCTTTCCACGTCGACCCACACTCGACCGTGACGTAGCGATCTTCCGCATCGATCGTGACGACCCGATTCATCGCGAGTAGATCGACCATGATGGAGTTGGCGCGCGCCGGTAGGTAGCCGTCGGTGTACGACATGCCACCCCCACGCGGCACCACGGGTAAACCCGTCGGCGCGATCGCACGCATCGCCGCTGCCAACTGTTCGGTGCTTTGGGGTCGGATCACCGCGGCCGGTAATTGACCACTGCGATAGACGTCTTGCGAGTAGAACTCCAGCTCTGACTGCGTCGTGATGACGGCGGCATCACCCAACACTTGTCGCAGACTCGCCAAGGCGGTCGGCACGGCGGCATCGGCAGAGATTGGTACCACGGTTTGCATAGTCATCCATCCTCACGAAGTTCTAGTGGCTGGCCGAGAGTCTAGCGGCGCCAGATACGACCCGGACCAATGTTAATATCCAACGGCCATCAGGCAGGTTCCCATGAGCATTTTGCGCAATTCACCTTCTTCGCCCCTACCCGAGTTCGAATACACCATCGACGTTGCCGTCATCGGCGCCGGTGCGTGTGGATTAACGGCCGCACTCGCTGCCAGAGACGCGGGCGCGGAGGTATTGGTATTCGAACGCGACAAGCGCCCTTGGGGCAGCACCTCGATGTCGTTGGGCGCCGTGTGCGGCGTCGGCTCGAAAGAGCAACGAGCTCACGGCATTAGCGATTCGGCCGACGCTTTCGTGGCGGACGTCATGGCGAAAACCGAGAACCGCGCGGATCCTCGCCTCGCGCGTGTCATTGGCGAGCGCAGCGGCGGCGTTCTCGATTGGCTCAACGAGGCTCATCAAGTCCCGCTGTTACTCGATGCCAAATGGACAGGCCTTGGGCACTCCGCGCGTCGCTTGCACATTCCACCGGGACGTAATGGCGAGGAGCTACTGGCGCTATTGCTCAATGCGTGTGCGCGTGCGGGCGCCGAGGTCGTGACCGAAGCGACGGTGACCGCCTTGTATGCCGATGAACATGATCGAATCGTCGGTCTCAAAGTCGAGCGCCCGGGCGGCGTGATTGAAAACATTGGCTGCGGAGCCGTCGTGCTCGCCACCTGCGGTTTCGGTGGCAACGAAGCGATGATCGCCGAGCATATTCCCGAGATGCGCCACGCGCGTTACTTCGGTCACGAAGGCAATCGGGGCGATGGCATTCTTTGGGGTCTCGCGCTTGGCGCAGCGGCCGCCGACATGACCGCTTATCAAGGTCTTGGCACGTTGGCCGATCCGCAGCAAATCGTCGTGCCGCATCCGCTGATGATCGAAGGCGGTTTTTTGGTCAACATCGAAGGGCGACGATTCACACACGAGCTCGCCAATATTTCGGGAATGTGTGTGCCGGTGTTGCAGCAGCCGGAAGGTCGTGCTTGGGTGATCTTCGACGAGCAACGTCACCTCGCCTGTCTCGAACATTCGGTTGAGCAGCGACAACTGGCCGAAGTCGGCGCCATCAAACGTGCGGATGATTGGTCCACGCTCGAGACACTCTGCGGATTGCCGCCTGGCTCGCTCGCTGCGGAAAATGCCGCCATCGACGCGGCGCGATCAGCCAATCAAGACGATCATCTTGGGCGCTCCTTCGCAGGACTTGCCCCATTGCGAGCACCGTTCTGCGCCGTGCGAGTGACCGGCGCGCTGTTTCATACACAAGGTGGGCTCTGTATCAACGAACAAGCACAGGTCGTTCGGGCGGACGACTCGCCGCTACCCAACCTGTTCGCCGGCGGTGGCGCCGCGCGCAGCATTTCAGGCCCGGCGGTCACCGGATATCTCCCCGCGGTGGGTCTTAGCATGGCCATCACACTCGGCGCGATTGCCGGCCGATCGGCAGCGACGCACTCAACCGCGTCGGGCACGCTCAGCGCGTAGCCGCCTTCAAGGCCATCACGATCTGCCGCCGATCCTCAGGATCGGTGATCGCTTTGTAGCGCATGCGATGTTTTCCACCCAAAAAGCGCTCAGGATCAGCAATCAACTGATCGATGGACTCTTCATCCCAAACGAGACCCTCGCGCCCCGCCGCGACGAACGCTTCGCTGTAGTAAAAGCCGGCCGCGCTCGCTGCGCGTCGACCGAAGACCCGGTGTAGATTCGGACCCACGGCATGCGGCCCATCCGCCTCGAAGCTGTGGCAGAACCGGCACCACATGAAATCCTGTTGCGCTTGACCCGAGAGCGCAACCGGATCGATGACATCCGCATAAGGATCGACCTGCGGCGGCGGCCCGGATTCAACGAGTTGCGCCGATGTGGTGAACGGCACCACACCAAAAATTCGATACGGCGCATAGGCGGCGATTGCCAGCATCGCGACGATCGTCAGAGCGTGCGCCGACTGCATCGCCCAGCTGATCGAAGACGAAGACGCCGTCGCCAAGCGCGGGCCGCTCTCGGACGTCCACGGAACACCGGGCAGCATCCGCCACAGCGCCACTCGATATCGTACGGTCTGCCAAAGCGCCGTTAGCACCGCGACGGCAAAAGCAACGATGATGAGGAATCCGGTCGCGCTGTGCAGATAGCCGAACGTGACCGAGAGCCGATAGCTCGCCGGCACGATCGCCGGCAGGGTCACCAAACCATACCAACTGACCGCGTGATTTTCGCTCCAAGCAAATAGCGGGCCGGTCACCACGAAGGCGGACAGCGTCCACCACAGCAACCCCACGATTCGGCGCGCAAAGAGGTCTGCTGCTCGTGGCATCCGACTCGAGAAGGGCTCGGGCGATAATCGCGCGGCCCACCAAGAACGAATCGCGAGCAGTAGGAAGATCGTCAACCCGTTCGAGATATGCAGATGCTGCAACGCCTCGCGAGCTGCCGTACCGCGCGGCGTGACACCGACTTTGCTCGATTGGTACATCTGAAAGAGCACCAACGCAAAGATCACGACCGAGATCGACCTCAACCAAAGACCTTTTCGTCGATCCGAGCGCCACTCCGTCATAGCGAAACCCCCTCATCGGCGGCGCGGATGATCGTGTTGATTAGGGGCGCATCGTCCCAATCGAGTTGCGACACCCCAGTTCGTACGACGATCAACTCTCGCGACGGCACGACATAAACCCGCTGCCCTCCGAAACCATCGATGTAGTAGATGTCCTCGGCCAAAAATTTCGCCGAGTGAAAGGCCTTGACCGAGTAGTCGTTGTACTTACGCTCCCGTTGCGGCGGCGAGCCCAACCACAGATGCATCCCAAAATTCGGATTGGTGTCACTTGGGGTCTTCATAGCCTGCACCCAATCGCTTGATATCAGTTGTCGCTCGCCCACCTTGCCGTCAGCAGCCAGCAGCAAGCCCACGCGCAACCAATCACGCGCACTCGCGAATAGACAGCAGAAGCCGCGCGGCACGCCACCTTCACGATCCATCCATAAGCCCGCATCGGCCGCGCCCAAAGGC
>JBDKJA010000072.1:0-9226 GCA_039796795.1 Pseudomonadota bacterium | reverse complement strand
TGCCGCGACAATAATGGCACCTAGGATCATCGCATCGTAGCCGGTCAGACCGCCCGGCTGCAGAAAGATTCCAAAACGCCGCTCTAGAATCGGTTGGGCCGCGAATAGGAGGGTGTAGGTCAGCGCGACGCCGGCGGCGACACCTGCGCTTGCCAGAATGCCCGCTTCGGTGATCAGCAAAGTGAAGATATGTTTCGGTCTCGCGCCAAGCGATCGCAGGATCGCCATTTCACGTCGACGCTCGTTAAGGCTCGTGAGGATCGCGGTCAGCATGCCAAGAAGTCCAGCGAGCACGACGAAGGCAGCAACGATCATCAGTGCGGTATCGGCGATACCCACGAGATTCCATAGTTGACTGAGTGCGACGCCCGGGATGATGGCCATCAAGGCCTCTTGACGATAATCATTGATGGCGCGTTGCATGGTGAAGGTCATCACCTTGCTTTCCATGCCGACCATGAAGGCGGTGATGGACTCTGGCGTTAGATCCTGCTGGCGAGCCTCTTCGGCCGACACCTGCGCGCCGGGTAGGGCGCGAGCACCGCTCTGCCAGTCGAGGTGGATCGCCGTGATCGCCTCGAGGCTGACGTGCACGGTTCGATCGATCGGTGTGCCGGTCTTGGCGAGAATGCCCGCGATACGGAACGGCTTGTCCTCGTGCTTCGCGAAACTCACATTGCCGACGCCGTGAGCGATGACGATCGAATCGCCGAGTTGATAGCCGAGCTGTCTTGCGACATCGGCACCGACGACGGCATCGTAAAGATCCTCAAAGGGTTTGCCCGCAGCGAAGCTCATGCGTCGATCACCGGCGTAGCGGTAGTGTTCGAAGTAGCTGCCGTTGGTTCCCATGACACGGAAGCCGCGATGCGAGTCGCCGAGCGAAATGGGAATGGTCCACGCGACGTCGGGATGGCGAGCAATTTTTTGATAGCTGTCCCAACTGACGTTGGCGGTCGCATCGCCGACCCGAAACACGGAGTAGAGCAATAGGTTGAGCTGACCCGAGCGTGCGCCGACGATCAAATCGACCCCCGAGACGGTATTGGCAAAGCCTTCTCGTGCAGCGGTGCGCATTTTTTCGACACCGAGCAGCAGCGCCACACTGATGGCAATGGCGCTGATCGTCAGCAGAGCCGTGCTGCGTCGGTTACGTAGCGAGCGCCAAGCCAGTCGGAGAGTGTTCACGGACGCACCCGGTTAATGTCGCTTAGAGAGAGCGTACGATCGAATAAGTGCCCGAGCGAGGTGTCGTGGCTCACGAAAAGCAAAGTGCTACCTTGGGCGCGGCATTCACTCATCAGCAAGGTCAAAAAATTCTCGCGTGAGTCATGATCGAGTGCGGAGGTCGGCTCGTCCGCCACGATGATCCCCGGCGAACCGAGTAGGGCCCGCGCGGCAGCGACGCGCTGTTGCTGACCGATCGACAACTCGGTGACGGGTCGTTGCAGGATATCTTCCGAGCCAAGTCCGATCGCGGCCAACAAGCGTCTCGCCTCGGTGTTTTGATCACCGCGAGGTATCCGTGCCGCGCGCGCCTCGGAAAATTGCAGCGGCAGCAACACGTTCTCGAGCACGCCGAGATACGGTAACAAATTGAACATCTGGAAGATGAAACCGATGTTGTCGCCGCGAAAACGATCGCGCGCGGCGCCCGAGAGCGGCGCGAGATCGGTGCCAAGCACGCGCACGCTGCCGCTTTGAGGCGTGAGCACACCACCTAAGAGGCCGAGCAGCGTGCTTTTGCCGCTACCGCTCGGGCCCTTCAGGAAAACGCGCTCACCGTGCGCGATATCGAGTCGCGGGATCTCGATGGTCAGCGGCTTGCCCGGCCACGAGTAGCGCAGGTCGCGAGCCTCGATGGCCAGTTTGGCGATATCAGCTTGCATCACGGGTTACTGTAACGTGATGCGACGCGCTCCGCTTTGCAGCGTGATTTGGCGCTGCGCTGATGCCGTGATCAGATTCACTTCGACTTTTTCGACTTCCAGCAGTTTGTCGAGTGCACTGAACTCCGTCCACGCGAGGGCCGCCGGGTTGCTGCAACGGTAATCGAAGCGTGCTCGGTAGTCGGCGTGACCCGGTCCGAGTTTGGGTGCTTGGTAGTCGACTTTCTCGAGTCGGCAGCCGGCATTGCGGGGCACCGCGAGAATGTTTCTACCACTCCGCAGCCAGTTGTCGGCCGTCGCCGTCGCCGCTTTCTGCTCCGGTGTTTTCGGCACGCTCTCGAAGCCGAGCACGTGGATGGCGGGTGTCTCGATTTGCGCCGATAGCAAGCCACCTTCCAGCGCAAGGTTCAGCGTGACGATCCCATGCACGTGCTTACCTTGAGTCTGCATGCCATCGTGATCATGGTCATGTTCGTGCTCATGATCATGTTGATGGTCGTGCTGGTGTGAGTCGTGGCTCTGTTTCGTCTGGGCGGAGACCGAGTTTGAGCACAGCATCAAAGACGCCAACAGGGCAGACGACAGAAATGCGGTGTATCGACGAGCGGACATCGGGATCCTCCTGATCAAAATTCGACGCGCACTCCAGCGCTCAACGAGCGCCCTGCAAGCGGCGCCACATCTTTCAGTGGCGAGGCATGCCGACGGGCGTCTTCGTCGAGCAGATTCTGGCCGCGCAGGAACCAAAGCATAGTCGCAGCGCCGGTCTCGTGGCGATAGGCGATATCCGCAGCAACGAGGTTGTAGCCGTCGGTGCGCAGTTCGTTGTCAGCGAGTCGTGTTTGGGCGTCGTGCCAGAGCGATTCGACGCCAACCCGCCAGGCGCCGCGTACCCAATTCAATTCGCCTCCGATACGGAGCGGCGGGATCTGCGGCAGTGGCTGCCCATCGGCATCGCGCGCGCGGACGAGATCGCCAAACACTCGAACGCCGAGGCGGCCTTTCGCGACTTGGGCGAGTTCGTCGATCGACCATTCCGCCTCGATACCGTGGAAGCGCGCGTCGGTGGCGCGATAAGCGACTTCACGCAAACCGGCGTCGTGTGCGTGCTCGTGTTCTGCGTCGTCGTACTCCGCGTGGTCATCGTCGGTCAGCGGTGACGCGAAGATATAGTCGCGATAATCGCTGACAAACACGCTGATCTTGGATTGCCATCGAGCGTCGGTAGCGTTGTAGCGCCAAGCGAGATCGGCCGTCCGAGCCGTCTCGATGCCAAGATCCGCATTGCCCATTTCATACCGCTGTAGTGCGAGGTGCGGGCCATCGGCATAGAGCTCCGTCGCGGTCGGATGCCGCTGCGTGCGCGTCAGTTGCAGGCTCCAGCGAGATTGCGGCGAACTCGACCAGACTGAACCCAGCGAGGCACTGATGGCATCGTCGCGATAACGCGAGTTGGCGGCCGACTCCGCATCGAGAGTTTGACGTTCCCAGCGCCCGCCCGCCTCGAACAGCCATTCGCCTAGCCGATGTTCTTCGAAGAAAAATAATCCGAGGCTGCGCGTACGTGAGGCCGGCAGGAAGGCTTCGTCACCGAGTGCGGCGAAATCGAGATCGCGATACTGAAGTCCGATAACGCCACGGCTCGTATCGTCGGCGCGACGATCCGCCGTCAGGCGTGTTTCATAGCCGAGCTGTCCGTAACGCGTGGCGGGTGTTCCATCCTCAATCTCGGCGTGTTCGTAGTCGTTACGGGCGAGACGCAGCGACCAGCGCTCGATCCATCCCGAAGTCGGACGCCATTCGCTCGCGAGATCGACGCGGCGCTGCTCAAGATCGATACGCACATCCTCGTGATCCGCATGATCATCGGCGTGTTCTTTATCTTCGTGGGCATGCGCATGCCCGCCTTCGGGCAGTCCGTAGTCGCTGCGGAAGCCGTTGAGCGAAAGTGCTACGGCAAAGTGATCTCCGCTCCAACCCAGACCGACGCTGCCACCCTCGATCCGTGCGTCGGTGTTGTGCAATTCGCCACGTTCGTCGTTCACCTCGTCACCTTCGGCGGCGAGAGCTGCGCGCCGTGCGGGTGACTCGACGAAGTCTGCGATCGACAGATCGCCACTGCGTTTGGAAAAACCATCGAAGCGCCACTGCCAGTGTTCGCTGAGGTCGCCACCGCTACGCAGAGCGAGCGCGCGCTCCTCGTTAGCAGAATCGCCGCGTAACTCGAGGCGGGTTGCGATTGGCTGATCGATCTTCTGCAAGGGCAATCGATCGGTCACGACGTTGATCGCGCCAGCAGCCGAGGCGCTCCCGTACATCAGGGCCGCGGGCCCGTGCAGAACCTCAATTCGATTTGCAAACGACGGATCGATCGAAACCGCATGATCTTCGGAGAGCGCGGAGACATCGAGTGCTTCCGCGCCATCTTGATAGACCTGTACCCGAAGTCCCCCCTGACCGCGAATGATGGGGCGACTCGCGATCGGGCCGAAGGAGGTCGAGGACAGGCCGGGTTGATTGGCCAGTGTGTCGCCGAGGTTCGTCGCGAGCGCGCGACGCAGCTGATCTCCACTTAACAGCAGGATCGGTTGGGCCGTTTCCAGTACCGTGGTTCGCAACGGCGTCGCCGTGATGATGACCTCCTGCAGCGTGTCCTCGGAAGCGGCGGCGCCTAAGGGAAGGGCGGCGCCGAGGGCGAGCGGGGCAATCCGGGCGAGCAAATTCGAGTGTCTGTGAGATTTCACGGCGAAGTGTCCTGTGGGGAGCGCTCTTAAACGTTACTCAGTAACATATTACTTTATAACGTTGCGTCTGCAAGTGGCTCTCTGTGGACCGAGCAGCCTTCGCCGCTTGGGCGGATAATCGCGCAGCCTCGTCATGAAACTGAGTCTCGACACCTTTCCGACCCACCTTCGCCAGGCGCGCCTGGCGCCGGCCTATTTGATCTCGGGCGACGAGGACCTGTTGGTCGCTGAGGCGGCCGACGCGCTGCGGGCTGCGGCGCGACAAGCGGGCTATACCGAGCGTGAAGTGCATTTCCCCGAGCGCGTTGCCGATTGGAGCGATATCGGCGCGGGCGCGGGATCCATGTCCCTCTTCGGGGATCGCAAAATTCTCGAAGTGCGCTTCTCCGGCAAGGCCGGTAAGGAAGGCGGCGCTATTCTGCAGCGTCTAATCGACATGGCCGGTGACGACACGCTGTTGCTCGTCATCACACCGCGCCTCGATACGGCGACGCAGTCGACCGCGTGGGTCAAAGCGCTCGAAGCGCGCGGTGCGTGGTTACCGATTTGGGAGATCACGCCTCGACAACTGGAGCCGTGGCTGGCCGCGCGTGCGCGACAGGCCGGTTTGGATTTGACGCCGGGCGCGCTCTCGCTTTTGGCAGTTCGAGTGGAAGGCAATCTGCTGGCGGCGCAGCAGGAGATCGAGAAGCTGCGCTTGTTGCTGCCGGCAGGCCGCGTGGATGAGCAGGCTATTCTCGAAGCGGTCGCCTCGAGCGCTCGTTACGACGTCTTTGCGCTCGGCGAGGCGGTGTTGCAGGGCGATGCCCAGCGTGCGCTGAGAGTGTTGGCGGGATTACGCGGAGAGGGCGTCGAACCCACGCTCGTGCTCTGGTCACTGACTCGAGAATTGCGAAATCTTTGGTCGTTACGCAAAGGCGAAGATCCGGCGCGTCGACCGGGCCCGCGTTTGCCGCCGAGTCAGCTGGCAGCGCTTGAGCGCGCACGGCCACGTGCCGCAAAACTACCGTACGCGCGCCTCAGTTCGCGTGCTCTGCGGGTCGATCGGATGATCAAAGGACGATTGGCCGGCGATCCTTGGAATGAACTGGGTTTGCTGTGCGCCGAGTTCTGCGGTTTGCGACCGGTCCGTACCGGATGAGAGCGCCGATCGGAATTTTTGGCGGCACCTTCGATCCGATCCACTTCGGTCATTTGCGTACCGGTTTTGAGCTCACGCAAGTACTGCAGTTGCAGCAACTGCGTTGGATTCCGAGTGGTCGTCCCGGGCATCGGGATGCACCGCTCGCCACTCCAGAGATGCGTCTGTCGATGGTGCGAGCTGCGATCGAAGGTCAAAGCGGCTTCGTCGCCGACGATCGTGAGGTTAGGCGTGAGCGCACCACGTACACCATCGACACCCTCGAAGAATTGCGCGCCGAATTTCCAGATGATCCGCTGTGTTTGATTCTCGGCATGGATGCCTTCCTCGGTCTACCGAGATGGCATCGAGCCACTGAGTTGCTCGCGTTGTGTCACATCGTTGTGGCGCATCGACCAGGCTGGGTTTTGCCGCAGTCGGGCGTCTTGGCCGAGCTGGTCGAGACCCATGGCACGAAGAATGTGTCTGACCTGCATGCTGCCTCAAGTGGTCGCATTTACGTGCATGCGGTCACGCAACTTGAGATCGCCTCGAGTGAGTTGCGAGCGATCCTTGTCTCCGGCGGTGATCCCTGTTTTCTAGTGCCCGAGCCCGTGCGTCGAATCATCCTCGAGACGGGATGTTATGCTGCCAACTGATTTTTCAGGAGCTTTGCCATTCGCATGAAGACACCTCGTCAAAATTCTCGTCCCGCTTCCCGCGACAAACGCGCCAAAGCGCCGGCTCGGCCGCGTGTATCAGGCGTGTTACCGGTCGTCGAGGCAGCGCTCGCCGACATGAAAGCGGTCGATGTTCGAGTGCTCGACGTGCGTGGGATGAGCGATGTGACCGATTACATGGTGATTGCGAGCGGCACATCGGATCGACACCTGCGTGCGGTGGCCGATCGCGTCGTGCAGATGTCCAAGGCTGCCGGTCACAGACCCCTGGGTGTCGAGGGCGAAGAGCAGGGCGAGTGGGTGCTGGTCGATTTGCCGGATGTGATGGTGCACATCTTGTTGCCACGTACCCGTGAGTTTTATCAGCTCGAACAATTGTGGGAGCCAGTGGCTCCAAAGGTGGTCGAGCGCGCTCCTGCAAGCAAGTCGAAGCGTCCCGCCCCTCGCGCCGGCGGCACAGCGAAGCGTAATGGTGCCCCAGCCAAACGAAACCGTGAGGCGGCGCCGAAGCGTGACGGTGCGCGTGCTGCGAAACCTCGCGGCAAGACGCAGAGCCGTTAAGTCGCACGCGACGGTCGGAGCATAGGCGTGCGGCTGCGCATCCTCGCTGTCGGCCATCGCCAACCCGCGTGGGTCGACACCGCAGTTGATGAATATTTGAAGCGGATTCGCTCGCCTTGGCGAGTGGAGCTTGTGGCGATCGAGGCAGTCGCACGCAGTGCAAGCGGCAAGGCGGAAGCGGCCACGCTACGCGAGGGCGAACGTGTACTCGCTGCGCTACGAGATCGCGAGCGCGTGATTCTGCTCGATGAGACCGGCAAGACCTTCACGTCGCGCGAATGGTCGCAACGTTTGCAGCATCTGGCGGGTGAATCCCCCGATCTTGCTCTGCTGATCGGCGGACCGGACGGGCATTCGCCCGCCGTGCGTGCGCGTGCGGCGGAGAGTTGGTCGTTATCGCGTTTGACCTTGCCGCATGGTCTTGCGCGAGTGATGTTGGCCGAACAACTGTATCGCGCGCAGTCGCTGTTACTCGGTCACCCTTATCACAGAGATTGAGTGTTCAAATGTTGATACTCGCTTCTGCATCGCCGCGTCGCCGCGAATTGCTGCGACAGATCGGTGTCCCACATCAGGTCCAAGCGGCTGATATCGACGAAACACCGCTGTCTAATGAGGCGCCGGGCGAGTACGTACAACGATTGGCTCACACCAAGGCCAGTCACATTTTCCAGTTGCGCGCGGATGCGATGCCAGTACTCGGTGCCGACACGACGGTGGCGATCGATGGGCTGGCGCTCGGTAAGCCGGTCGATGATCGCGAGCACCGCGCGATGTTCGAGCGACTCTCGGGGCGCGAGCATGCGGTGTACTCCGCGGTTGCGCTGGCAACCCGCGAGGGTGTTGCGGTTCGGTTGTCGGTGACCCGGGTCGCTTTTCGTGCGGTGACCGAGGCTGAGCGCGCGGCCTACTGGGCGAGTGGGGAGCCTCGCGATAAGGCGGGCGGTTATGCGATCCAAGGACTCGGCGCCATCTTCGTCGAATCGATCGCCGGCAGTTATTCCGGCGTGATGGGCCTGCCGCTGGCCGAAACGGCGGCATTGCTGGTCGCCGCCGGTGTGCCGATATGGCAGGCTGGGGCATGAGCGCCGAAATCCTCATTAACGTCGCACCCCGAGAGGTTCGCGCTGCCCTACTCGAAGGCGGTGTACTGCAGGAGTTATTCGTCGAGCGTGAGAGTCGACGCGGGCTCGTCGGCAATATCTATAAGGGTCGCGTCACTCGAGTATTGCCGGGGATGCAGGCTGCTTTCGTGGATGCGGGTCTTGCACGCACGGCTTTTTTGCACGCCCACGATATCGTCGGTGCCGAGGCGCACTTCGACGCGCAGCGCGTCGCTGCGACGGCAGCCTCCGGTGGGCCCGCAGGGCTCACCGCCGCATCCCGCGATGAGGATATCGATATCCGCCGGCTCATCAATCCCGGTGACGATCTCATCGTACAGGTCGTCAAAGATCCGATGGGCGCTAAAGGCGCGCGACTGACCACCTTCATTTCTTTGCCCTCGAGATATGTCGTCTTCATGCCGCGAGGTCGAGGGATCGGCATCTCCGCCCGTATCGAAGACGAGGTTGAGCGCCAAAGATTACGCGATGCCATGCAGTCTCTGGTCGGCGACGATCATCCGGGTGGTTATATCGTGCGTACGGCCGCTGAGGGTGTGCAGAGCGAGCGTTTGGCTGCAGATCTCGCCTACCTCGACCGGCTTTGGTCGCATGTGCGTGAGCGCGGCTTGCGTGCATCGCCGGGTGAACTCGTGCACGAGGAGTTACCGTTAGCGCTGCGGGTTTTGCGCGATGAGCTCGGGCGTAGCGTCGAGAGAGTGTTAGTCGACGATGCCGATGAGCTCGCGCGTTTGCGTCAATTCGTTGCCGACTTCATTCCTGCTGGTGCACCGCGTCTCGAATCCCACGGGGGTCCGCGTCCGATCTTCGACCTGCACGGCATCGAGGAGGAGATCAATCGCGCACTCGAGCGCAAAGTTCCGCTGAAATCGGGTGGCTATCTGGTGATCGACCAGACCGAGTCGATGACGACGATCGATGTAAACACTGGCGGTTTCGTCGGCCATCGCAATCTCGAGGATACGATCTTTCGCACTAATCTCGAGGCATCGGTCGCGATCGCGCGTCAGCTGCGTCTGCGCAATTTGGGTGGCATCATCATCATCGACTTCATCGACATGCGCGATGAGTCGCATCGCTCGCAGGTCGTGGCAGCGCTCGAGCAGGC
>JBDKJA010000071.1:0-10113 GCA_039796795.1 Pseudomonadota bacterium | reverse complement strand
CTTGCTGGCGGGGCTCTTGATCGTCGCGGGTTTCTCGTTGCTCGCTGCCGAACAGTGGATCGCTCCTGGCCATCCGACACCGGGCCACGAAGATATTGCGCACGATTGCTTCGCCTGCCATCAGCCGTTACGCGGCACACCGGCCGATCGATGCGTCGTTTGTCACGATTTCAAACAAGTGAAACCGCCCCCGGTGAATGGGGTTAGCAGCCGACTGCAGCCGGGGACAGCACTTCTAGTACTTCATCGCGATTTCGTCGGGCGCGAGTGCACGAGTTGTCATGCAGGACATTTGACCCGCGAGATCACCTCGGCAACGCCCCGATTCGATCACACCATGCTGAGCGCCGGCATGCGAAACGAGTGTGCATCTTGCCATCGTCCACCGAAGGACGACATGCATCTATCGATGGGAACGCAATGCGCCGATTGCCACCGTACCTCGGCCTGGTCACCCGCGACCTTCGACCACCAACGGTTTTTCCCGTTGGAGGGGCCGCACGACACCGCATGCAAAACCTGTCATATTTCTAGGGACTTTCGTACCTACTCTTGCACTGGTTGCCATGAACATTCGCCGGACCGCATCGCTCGCGAACACGCAGAAGAAGGAATACGCCGCTTCGACGATTGCGTGCGCTGCCATCGCAATGGGTCCGAACACGGCTACGAATGACCCTCGCCTCAAGGCCATACTCGATAGCCCAAGCTTTCGTCTCGCCGAGGACGACGGGGATTTTCTGGAGAGCGATAGCGCACGCGCGATTCGTCTCGCGCTGGAGTTCCACCGCGCTGAAACCTATCTCCATGCGCACGGTATCGAAAGTACGGTTACCGTCTTCGGAAGCGCCCGAGTCCCCTCACCCGAAGATCCTAGGGCGACCGAAAAACAGCGACACGATTACGAGCAAGCACGCCGCTTCAGCTATGACCTCAGTCGCGGTGCCGCACATACCCACGGTTGCCATCGGCTCGTCGTCGCGACGGGCGGCGGGCCCGGGCTGATGGAAGCAGCCAATCGCGGCGCTTCTGAGGCGGGCGCACCGAGTATTGGCTTTAACATTCGACTGCCTCACGAACAACAACCCAACCCCTACATCACCCCGGGGCTCGCGTTCAGCTTCAGGTACTTCGCGCTACGCAAAATGCATTTTATTTTTCGAGCGCGCGCCTTGGTCGCGTTCGCGGGCGGCTTTGGTACGCTCGATGAGGTTTATGAGGCGCTGAACCTCGTACTGACCCGTACGATCGATCCGATACCCGTGGTTCTGGTCGGATCCGACTACTGGAGCCGCATGCTGGATCTCGATTATCTCGTCGCTGGCGGTTATATCGAGGCACGAGACAAAGCGCTCGTGCACGTAACCGACTCGGGCGCCGATGCGGCCGCATATGTACTCGGACACTGCGGCTGCGGAAGAGATGGTGGGTCCTGACAGGATCGAACTGTCGACCAACTCCTTAAAAGGGAGCTGCTCTACCGGCTGAGCTAAGGACCCGTTCCGTGGGAGGCGCGATTTTACACATATCGCGTCGAATCTGGGACACCCGCCGCGCGGAACCCCTCACGACGCAAACGGCAGGAATCGCAAACACCGCAGGCCCGCCCCTGCGGGTCCGCTTGATAGCAGGATACGGTCAACGAGTAGTCGACCCCGAGGCGCACCCCCTCTTGGATGATCTGCGCCTTAGTCCAATGGAGTAGCGGTGCCACTAGGCGCACCCCGTGTCCCTCAACACCCGCCTTGGTGCCCACATCGGCGAGGCGCTGGAAGGCCGCGACGAACTCGGGTCGACAGTCCGGATAGCCAGAGTAATCCAGCGCATTCACGCCGATGAAGAGATGCTTCGCCTCAAGCACCTCGGCCCAACCCAGCGCTAAAGACAACATCAACGTGTTACGAGCAGGAACATAGGTAACCGGGATCCCCGAGGTCGGCTCCTGTGGCACACCGATCGCTGAATCGGTCAGCGCGGAGCCACCGATACCCGCAAGATCGACACCCATGACACGATGATCCCGCGCGCCGAAAGCCCGCGCGATTTTCGCAGCAGCCTCGAGCTCGATGGAGTGTCGCTGGCCGTAGTGAACCGAGAGTGCATAGCAGTCGTGCCCTGCCTCGCGAGCCATCGCGAGTACCGTCGTCGAGTCGAGGCCACCCGAAAGCAGCACGACCGCGCGATCAACGGCCCGGGACATCGCCCCAAAGATATTTATGTAACTGGATTTGGAATCGCACCGGCAGTCGATCTTCGAGTATCCAGTCCGCTAAATCACCCGCTTTCAGCTGCTGATGACTGGGCGAAAACAGCACTGTGCACTGCTCGAACAGCGCTCGCTCACGAAGCTGCGCCCGACTCCACTCGTAGTCGCTGCGATCCGCGATGACGAATTTGATCAAATCCTTGGCATCGAGACGCCGCAGTTCATCGTATCGATTGCGCGACTCTTCGCCAGATCCCGGCGTTTTGATGTCGACGACTTTGACGACGCGCGGATCAACCCGCTCGAGGGACATGGCACCACTCGTCTCTAACGAAACGCGATAGCCCGCGTCGCACAACGCCGTTAACAATTCGTGCACGGCAGGCTGCGCCAGTGGCTCGCCACCGGTCACACAAACGTGACGAACTTCGAGTTCAGCGACACGCGCCAAAATCGCCGCTAGCGACCACCACTCACCGCCGTGGAAAGCATACGCGGTGTCGCAATACTGGCAGCGTAGCGGACAGCCGGTCAGTCGCACGAAGACGGTCGGAATACCGACGGTATCCGCCTCGCCTTGGAGCGAGCGGAAAATCTCGGTCAGTTTGAGACGACTTTCTTTGGTCACTCAGCGCAACTTCTGCAGGGCATCCGTCGCGACTCGTGCCGCTTCGCTATCGGGATAGCGCTGCAGCAACTCGCCAAAACTACGGCGGGCATCATCCACCCGCTTCAGCTCGATCTCCGAGAGACCTTTCTTGAGCAGCGCGTCGGGCGCTTTGCTTCGATCGGGCGAGCGACCGCCCACCGCCGAGAAGGCCTCGACGGCACGCACGTAATCGCGGCTGAGATAATAGGTTTGGCCAAGCCAGTACTGGGCGTTGTCCGCCAGCGGATGCTGCGGATGCGCCACCAGAAACGCCTTCATGCCCTCGATCGCCTCGGGATATCGCGCCGCCTTCAGCGCATCGAAAGCGCGGTTGTAGAGAACCTCCGCCGACGGATCTGGTGCGACCGTTGCAGAGGACGGAACGGACGAAGCCGACGAATTCACCGCACCCGAGTGGGTGCTCGCCGCAGGCATTGATTCAACAGCCGGCGTAATCGGCGTGACCGGTCGACGCTCGATCTCGACGAGTCGCCGATCGAAATCGGCAGCCAGGTCAGTGAGCTGCTTGCGCAGTTGCTGGTTCTCATTTTGAGCAGACTCTAAAGCGCCGCGCAATTCTCGCAACTCAGCCGCTTGAGCCTCGAGTCGTTGCGACATCTCGATCAAGGTTTGGCTCTGCAAGACCTGCTCGAGCTGCGCCACGCGCAGCTCGAGATCCTCCACACGAGAGCGTGTGGATTGAGCAGCGAGCGGCGTTGCCGATAGCAACACCGCCCCTGCCGCGAGCCAAGCGATGATCCGCATCAATTGACGCCGTACACCAGCTCAACGCGACGATTCTTGGCGAACGCTTCTTCACCCTCACCACCCATCGCGGGACGCTCTTCGCCATAGCTCACCGTGGTGAGGCGCGACTCGGCGACACCCTGCAACGCGAGCGCACGACGCACCGCTTGAGCGCGGCGCTCGCCAAGACCAATGTTGTACTCACGCGTACCGCGCTCGTCCGTGTGCCCTTCGAGACGCAGACTCACGCCCGACTTGCCATTGAGAAAGCGAGCATGCTGTGCCAGCAAATCGACGTCGGTGCTCGAGATCGCGTCGCTATCGAACGGAAAGTAGATCACGAGACGATTGACGAGCTCGGACGGCAGACCCACCGGGTTATTCGACGCGTCGCCGACCATCCCAGCGGAAACGGCAGCGTCGCTCGCATCGGGTTGAGCCACGGCCGACTCGCTCTCGCTCTTGGCTACCGGCTCCGCTGGGGCTTCATCCGCCTTCTTGGGCGATGAGCAGGCAGCGAGCAACGCAAGCACGGCGAGCGGGGCAATGAATCTCACGGTCATGATGTCCTCCAAAAACAGATGTGCGAATTATGACAGGAAGCCGGGCGCGAGACCCTCAAGGCAGAAACGGACCCCAGGCCGGATCGCGAACATCGCCCCGATCCGCCTTGAGACGCTGCGAGATGAGTCCATCCGCTGATACCGTTGCCAACACACCCTGCCCCCGCTCGCGCGCGGCATAGATCAACGTGCCGCCATCGGGCGAGTAACCGGGTGACTCATCCTGTGGCCCCTTCGACAGGACGGACACGGATCCGTTCCCAAGATCCTGAACGGCGACGCGATAGCCACCGCCGTCGCGCGTGATGAACGCAAGTTGTTTGCCATCGGGCGAGAGGCGCGGTCGCGCGTTGTAGTTGCCGCTGAAGCTCACGCGCGTAGCGGTCGCTCCCGAACGGGGTTCGGTTCGGTAGATCTGCGGGCCACCGCCGCGATCGGAGGTGAAATACAAACGCGTGCCATCACCAGACCACACCGGCTCGGTGTCGATCGAGGGATGCTCTGTCACCCGCGTCAGTGCCCCTCCCTCGATCTCAAGCACATACACATCGAGGTTGCCGGCGGGCGATGACAAGGTCAGCGCCAAACGCTTGCCATCAGGGGACCACGCCGGCGCGTTGTTGACGCCCGCACGCCCGGAGACCCGTCGACGCTCTGCGGTGCGCACGCGTTGCACGTAGATCGCTGCACTGCGCGTCTCGAACGAAACATAGGCAAGCCACTCCCCATCCGGCGACCAGGCGGGCGACATCAAAGGCTGCTTCGACTCCAGAATGACACGCGAATTCTCACCGTCGGCGTCGGCCACGATGAGCTGATATCGCTGCGCAGGCGGACGGCCGTCTACGGAGACGTAAGCGATGCGCGTGGCGAAGGCACTGCGAGCACCCACGATCCGCTCGTAAATCTTGTCGGCGATCCGATGCGCGGCATTACGCCAAGCCGATGGCGAAGCCACCATGCGCTCACGCAATAATTTTTGACCCGTCAAAAGATTGGTCAACTCATAATCGATTTGATGCCGACCATCGACGGTCACTGCATGACGCCCCGTCACGAGATAGTCAGAGCGATTAGCCGCTCCCGCCGAGAAACGACCACTGCGCGTCAGATCGGCGGCGACGACGTCCGCCGAGGGACGCGGGTCTGCATCGAACGGGAGTACGGCAATCGGGATCGGGTCCGTCACGCCGGAGGTGATATCGATCTTCAGCTGCGCAGGCGTCGATGTGCTCGCGAGCACCAGCATCGCGATCCACCAACCCTTCACACCGAGACGTCGTAGCAAATCAATCATACGGTCTGAACCTCAACTCCAAGGTGCGCTCGAACAAGGCCGGATCCGGTGGTGGCGGCAGCGGCGAGGCGCGAAATACGGCCGCCTCGATCGACTGCTTGACCGCATCATCGCCGTTGCAGCTGCGCACTTCGGCGCGCACCACCGTGCCACCGGGAACCTGCGTCACCACCACGAGACAGTCGAGCCCCGCTTTGGCGCTGGGCGGTCGTATCCACGCGCGCTGCACGCGCGCCTGAATGGCTTGCGCCCATTGTGCGCCGAGCCCTGCCAGACGTGACGCATTGCGACGCTCCTCTTCGGCATTGAGTGCACGCTGCAACTCCGCCTCACGCTCGGCCTTGATACGTCGATCCTCCGCCTCGGCAGCCGCTTTGCGCTTGGCCTCCGCCTCGGCTGCCTCTGCCGCTTTTCGTTTGGTCTCTGCTTCGGCTTTGCGTTTGGCTTCGGCCTCCGCTTGACGTTTTGCCTCGAGTTCCGCTTTACGCTTGACCTCGGCGTCGCGCTTGGCAGCCGCCTCCTTGGCGGCCTGCTCTTTGGCTCGGTCGGGTTTAGGTGGTTCGGACTCGGACTTCGGGGGCTCGGGCTCGGGTTCGGGTTCCGGTTCACGGATTGGTGCCGTGGGCGGCGCGCTCGGCGCCGGCCGACTGAGCGGCAAGCCCCCGATCTCGCGCGCATCAACTACCGTCGCCTCGATGGCGAGCGTTGGCAATGGTGGCGTGGAGTCGGACGTGACCCACCAGCCGCCAACAAACATGATGGCGACGAGCGCACCGTGCAGCAAAGCTGAAAGAATAAAGGGTCGCCAGCGCCCCGCTTGCGAGGTCATGTGCGCACAGGCGGCTCGGTCAAAAATCCGACCTTGGCGGCACCGGCACGCTGCAGCAATACCATCGCCTCGACGACCCGCCCATAGGGAACGGCGCGATCGCCTTTGACGAACACCGGCACACCGGGCGTTCGCCGCAAGAGCGCTGCGACTCTCGACTCCAGCATCACATCCTCGAGTGCCTCGCTCGGGCTTTCACCCTGATTGAGAAACAGCCTGCCCTCGGCATCGATGGACACCACGATCGGCGGGGTATTTTTGAAATCCTCTGGATCAATCGCCTCCGCCTCGGCCTGCGGTAAATCGACCTTGATACCTTGCGTCAACAACGGCGCGGTGACCATGAAGATGATGAGCAACACGAGCATCACGTCGATGTAGGGAACGACGTTGATCTCGCTCATCGGTCGACGACCTCGCTTCGGCTGTGCCATGACGGGTGTCTAAACCTCAGCCCGCGCCGCGCGTCGCATGACGCTGCAGGATCGTCGAGAACTCTTCCATAAACGCATCGAAACGACTCTCGAGACGCCACACTTGGTCGGCATAGCGGTTATAGGCAACCACCGCCGGAATAGCCGCGAATAGTCCGATCGCGGTTGCGATCAAGGCCTCGGCGATACCGGGGGCGACGGTTGCAAGCGTCGCCTGCTGCACTGAGCCCAAACCGACGAACGCATGCATGATGCCCCATACGGTACCGAAGAGCCCGACGTACGGACTCGTCGAACCAACCGTCGCCAGATTGGACAAACCTTGCTCCAGACTTTCGATTTCTTTGATCTGCTGTGCTTTCATGGCGCGTCGCGCGCCTTCGAGCAAGACATCGGCGCTATCCACACCCTGTTGCTTCAGACGCGCGAACTCGCGGAAACCGGCTTGGAAGATGCTGTCGATTCCTGCGGCTCGGCCACGCGCTTCGATGCTCTTGTAGAGCGCGGCCAAATCTCCGCCGGACCAGAACTCCCGCTCGAAACGCTGCAGATCATCCGCAGCCGATCGCAGCGCCTTGCGCTTTCGAAAGATGATGCCCCAAGAATAGATGGAAGCTGCGAGCAACAACGCCATCACCGCCTGCACCACGATCGTGGCCTCGGCAATCAGACGCAGGATGGACAAATCATTCAAGGCAAATACTCCAACATGCGCCGCGGACGCAGCGACTTGGCATCGACACAAACCACACGGACTCGCCCTTCGATGAGAAGTTCACCATCGGCGCGATGGATCGCCTGTTCGAAGATCGCACTGGTACGACCCTCGGGCGACGCCCGACAACTGACGATCAGCTCATCGTCGAGCCTCGCTGGAGCTCGATAATCGACTTCCACATGCAACACCATGAAGAGCACGCCACGCTCTCGTTCTAGCGAGGATTGCGACACTCCAAGCGCTCGCAACCATTCGGTGCGAGCACGCTCCATGAATTTGAGGTAGTTTGCGTAATAGACGACGCCACCGGCGTCCGTGTCTTCCCAATAGACGCGCACGGGCCAAGTCCAGTTTTCGCCGAACAAGCGGCTCATGCATCCTCACCAAACAACGGCATGGCCGTCGCGGGACGTGCGGGCGGTGTGAGTCCGAAGTGAAGATAGGCGTTGCGGGTGGCCACGCGCCCACGCGCAGTACGCATCAAAAAACCCTGCTGGATCAAAAACGGCTCGATCACATCTTCTAGCGTGCCGCGCTCTTCACCGATCGCGGCGGCGAGACTGTCGATACCGACCGGCCCACCATCGAACTTGTCGATGATCGTCATCAGCAACTTACGATCGAGCAAATCAAAGCCTAGCGGATCGACCTCCAAAAGATCGAGCGCAGCGGACGCCATCGCAGCCGTGATGGTGCCATCACCTTTGACCTGCGCATAATCGCGCGCGCGTCGTAACAGACGATTCGCAATACGCGGGGTACCTCGCGAACGTTCGGCAATACGCTGAGCACCCTCAACAACCAGCGGCACACCCAGTATGCCCGCAGAACGCGTCACGACATTTGTGAGGTCAGCGACATCGTAAAACTCGAGCCGCTGCACGATGCCAAAGCGATCTCGTAACGGCGAGGTCAACAAGCCCGCACGCGTCGTTGCGCCGACCAAAGTAAACGGCGGCAAACTCAGCTTGATCGAGCGTGCTGCGGGCCCCTCCCCGATCATGATGTCGAGCTGATAATCCTCCATCGCGGGGTACAACACTTCCTCGACGACGGGCGACAGCCGGTGAATCTCATCGACGAACAGCACATCGCGCGGCTGCAAATTCGTGAGTAGCGCCGCAAGATCACCCGGGCGCTCCAAAACAGGCCCGGAAGTTTGTTTGAGATTGACGCCCATTTCAGTGGCCAAAATATTCGCGAGCGTCGTCTTACCAAGACCCGGCGGACCGAAGATGAGCACGTGATCAAGCGCCTCGCTGCGACTGCGCGCGGCACTGATAAAAATGTCGAGCTGCTCTTTGACGGGGCGCTGGCCGACATAATCGGCGAGGCGCTTCGGCCGGATGGCGCGATCGATTGCTTCTTCCTCGCGCGAGCCTTCTGCGCTGATCACACGCTCGGTCACTTGGCCGCTCCCTGCAGGGCTCTGCGAATGAGTTCTTCGGTGGTGCTGACGCCGACGCCCGCTGATTTGATGAGACGCGTCGCTTCGGCGGGCTTGTACCCCAGAGCGACCAAGGCGGAGAAGGCTTCACCTTCGGGACCCGCGCTCGTCATCTCGGGCAAGGCGGATGGGTGGCTTTGATCGGCATCGAGACGATCTCGCATCTCGATCACGAGACGCTCGGCGGTCTTGCGGCCCACGCCTGGAATTTTCGTCAGCGCATTTGAATCACCCGAGAGCACGCAGGCCGCAAATCCTTCAACGGTGGTGCCCGATAGGATAGCGAGCGCAATGCGCGGACCCACACCCTGCACTTTCAACAGATGCCGGAACAAGCGACGCTCCTCGGCGCTTCCGAAACCATAAAGAATGTGGGCGTCCTCGCGAACGACCAAGTGCGTCAGCAAACGCGTGGTTTCTCCCACCGCCGGTAAGCTATAGAAGGTCGACATTGGTGCCTCGAGCTCATAGCCCACACCGCCGACTTCGAGCAGCAGCTGGGGCGGCGCCTTGATCACGATCTTGCCGGTCAGCGAACCGATCATGCGTTACCTGCTGAGAGCAGCGCGCGCAAACGTCGGTGGTGCGCATGACACAGCGCAACAGCGAGCGCATCGGCCGCATCCGCGGTCAGACGCCCCTCGATATCGAGCACGCTACGCATCATGTGAGCCACCTGCATTTTGTCTGCACCACCAAAACCCACCACCGCAAGTTTGATCGCGCGTGGCGCGTACTCCGCCAATTCGATCGTTTCACCGACAGCAGCCAATGCCGCGCCGCGAGCTTGTCCGAGTTTCAAGGCGCTATCGACGTTGCGACTGACGAACACCTTTTCGACGGCCACCTCGGTGGGTGAAAACTGCGCGATCAACTCGCGCACGCCGGCGTGGATGCGAGCCAGCCGCGCCTGGACTTCAAGACCCTCAACCTCGATACGCCCTTGCGCCAAGCACCGCTGGCTACCAGGCCCGATCTCCAATACGCCAAAGCCCGTCCGCCGCGAACCCGGGTCGAGGCCAAGAATACGAACGGTCGCGGTGAGGTCTTGGGAGACAGCCGATGGCGGTGCACTGACCGCCGCTGCAGCGGACTCCGGACGAAAGGCGCGCCAGGACTTGGAGCGATATCGCGACATGCGTCCGCGACCCCGAAAAAACGGCTGGAAAACCAGTTGCGTATGATACTCCGAAACGGAGACGCACCGTGCAAATTGCCGAGCC
>JBDKJA010000070.1:0-11996 GCA_039796795.1 Pseudomonadota bacterium | reverse complement strand
TCGCCCACGATGCCGGTGGCGGGATAAAGTGCGGCAGTCGACGCTTGCGGGATGTGCGGCGAACTCGGAACCCAAGGGAGTCCCGTCATCTGGAATGTCATGCTGCGCCGCCACCCGCGCATGGGAATGATGGTCAGTTTTGCACGCAGTCCACCTGCCAACCAGCCTGACTCGTTGATTAAAGTGGCCAGCTCGCCCACGGTGAGTCCGTGCACATAAGGAACTGGATACGGTGCGACGAAAGAAGTTCGACCTTC
Source organism: Pseudomonadota bacterium (assembly GCA_039796795.1). Classification (GTDB taxonomy): domain Bacteria; phylum Pseudomonadota; class Gammaproteobacteria; order Steroidobacterales; family Steroidobacteraceae; genus UBA964. The sequence goes on along the minus strand of JBDKJA010000070.1, from coordinate 11,739 downwards.
TGCCGGCAAGGGGCCCTCGACACGCAAACCACCGAGCGGATTGGGTCGATCGAGCACGATAAATTCAACTCCGTTCTCCGCAGCGGCTTCCATCGCCAACCCGAGCGTTGCGATGTAGGTGTAGGAGCGCACGCCGATGTCTTGTATGTCGAAGACCAATGCATCGAGACCGGCGAGCATGGCGGCGGTCGGCTTGCGCTGTGATCCATACAGCGAGTGAACCGGCAGTCGTGTGACCGGATCAATGCTGTCGGCTACCTTATCGCCCGCTGAGTGATCACCACGTAGACCATGCTCGGGGCCAAACAGCGAGACGAGTTGCACTGATTTACTGGTCGCCAAAATATCGACCGTGCTGCGCAACTCACGATCCACTCCGGTCGGATTGGTGATCAATCCAATTTTTTTATCTCGCAGCGCCGCAAAATCCGTTGCCACGAGTCGCTCGAGCCCGGTCTGCACGGGGGCGGCGATGGCAGCAGAGGCTGCAATCAGGATCCAATACGCACAAATGCCAATGAATGTCTGTCGCATATTGTCTAGTTTAAGCTTTGGGATGCCATTCGGCGGGAAACTTGTTTTCTTCAGGAGTTAGCAGATGAGAAAAGCCAAGATGAAAAGCCCGGGTATCGACATCGGAATCAAGTCCGCCGACCGCAAGAAGATCGTCGATGGTCTCGCCGCCTTGCTCGCCGATAGCTACACGCTCTATCAGATGACCCACAACTTCCACTGGAACGTGACAGGTCCTCAGTTCAACAGTCTGCATCAGATGTTTATGACGCAGTACACGGAACAGTGGACGGCTTTGGACCTGATCGCTGAACGTATTCGTGCGCTTGGCTATCCTGCGCCTGGTACTTATCGACAGTTCGCCAGATTGGCCTCCATCAAGGAAGTGGAGGGCGTTCCATCTGCCAACGACATGATTCGTCATCTCGTAGCTGCACAGGAGGCGACGGCTCGAACGGCGCGACGCGTGTTCCCGATCGTGAGTCGCGCCGATGATCAGCCCACTGCAGATCTCTTGACGCAGCGCCTAGAAGTGCACGAAAAAACCGCTTGGATGCTGCGCAGTTTGCTCGAGGAGTGATTAGCTACGACTCGATTCGTCGAGTAGTAGGCTCATTTTGACGACATCGGCAATGCTCGAGCAGTCGAGTTTTTCCATCATTCGCGCTTTGTAGACCTCTACCGTGCGTGGACTGATGGAGAGTTCAATGGCGATCTCTCGATTTTGTAAGCCACGTCCGAGCAGAGTCAGTACCTGTCTCTCCCGTTGAGTCAGCGTATTGATGCGCGCAAGCTGAGTCTCGGTTTGTAAGCGTTTTTGATGCCCTCGCGCATCCTCTGAAATCGCGTGAGTGAGAACGTCGACGAGAATGTCCTCATCGATCGGCTTTTCTAAAAAATCGAAAGCGCCGCCGCGCAAGGCGGCACGGGTCGTTGCAACATCGCCATGAGCGGTCAGCAGCACCACGGGTAGATTGAGTTCTCGCGAATTGATCTCAGCCAAAAACTCCAGACCCGACATACCCGGCATACGCAAGTCAGTTAGCACGCAACCGCGCGAATCCCGATTTAACTTAGCGAGCGCTAATTCTGCGCTCGAAAATTCCTCGGCCGTGAGCCCCCTAAGGTTAAGTAATAGCATCAGTGCATCTCGAATGGCGGCGTCATCATCGATGAGATAGATCATGGGCTCAATTTTCATAGTGACTCTCTGTGCTCTGAATCAATCGGAAGAACGAATTCGAACTTCGCTCCTCCCAGACTGGTTTCGGCAAGACGAAGTTCCCCACCACAGGCTTCTGCGAGCGAACGACTCACAGCAAGTCCAACTCCTAGCCCGTCGGATTTCGAGGTAACGAAAGCTTTGAACAGATCGCCGCGAACACGTTCGGACACTCCACAGCCATTGTCGTCGACGGACAGGTGAACCGTTTTTTCTGATCTACGAGCCGCAATCTCGATCACAGGATCGGGCCGTCCTGCTATCGCATCGAGCGCGTTAGCAATAAGATTGGAAAGGATTACTTCTATAAAGACGCGATCGGCACGAAGTGTTGGAAGATCCGGGTCTATGCGCATGACTATCGACTCGAGCTTTTCGACGACGGGCGGCAGTTCGAGCGACTCGAGCTGAGGGTCTCGGCCGGCATAGAAGTTCCGCAAGCGACGGAGGATATCGGAGGCGCGTAACGCTTCATCCGCCGCCTTGCGTAATGTTGGAGCGAGTCGCGCATCATTGCGACTGCCGTCCGCCATCATGATTTCACTGGCACGGAGATAGCTGACGAGCGCGGTCATCGGCTGATTGAGTTCGTGAGCGAGTGTCGATGCGAGCTCGCCTGTGGTTGCGGCACGAGAGGCGCGCGCCAAATTGGCTTCGCTGTCGCGTAACTGTTTCTCGCGCTGCAAGGCGAGGCGGGCCGAGTTTTCACGCTCCGTCACTACGGCTCCAAGCGCAAATCCTGTGACGAGAAGTGTTGACATCAAAAACTGCAGATCGACTAGCGGCGCCACTTCCGATAGACGCTGAACGCCCACCACTAGACTAATCTGCAGTGCAAGTGCCGCCAATAAAAAACCGGGTATTCCCCAGATTAATGCGGCCGAAATAGCAGGTACAAAGAATAGATAGAAAAACCGTAAATCACCTGGATTGCCAACGAGAAATACCAGCGTGAAGGCGGCAAGCAAGCCTAACAAGACGCCAGCGAAAGCAGCGGGCCGTGTCGCTATGGCTCGTAAGAGAAGTGGAGTGTCTGCAAATCGCAATAGCAACGGCGTGAGTAGAAGAATCCCGTTGAGATCGCCTACCCAAAAACGAGCGAGAACCGAAGCGAATTGATCTGCAGGAACGAGGCTCGCCAGCGTGTATAGGCCAACACTGGCCGTGCCGGCGATGATGGCGGTGGCTGATGCTACGGCGATGAACTTCAATGTCCCGCTGAGGGTCGCGACATCGACGATCGGTACCTTTTTTCGCAGCAACCATGCCGCACACTGGTATACGGCTGTGATACTGATGACTTGAAGCGGCAGAATCCAAAAGTGCATCGGAATGCCGCGGATAACGATTTCTGAAGCCAAAAAAGCGGCTGCAACCCACCAAAAGTTGCCGCGATAGGCATATAGAAATGCGAGAACCAATCCAGTCTGAGGCGACAGCGGCGTGATGCCGAGCTTGAGGACGGGTTGGACATAACTGACGGCATCCAGTGCCAAGTGCATCGTGAAATACAGCGCGATTAACCACGGGCGCGCACGCACATGGTTATCTCGAGTTTTATTTAAAGAGTCTCGGGGGAACATTGCGTCTGAGATTTTGACGATGGCGTCCGTTGATTAAGTCGAAAAAGCTTAGGCGCCGGCCTGCAAGCATTCAATCAGTGCATCCGGGTAAGGGCCAGCCCGGATTGGCGCCCATGTGTGCACTGCCGTAAGTTGTCTTACGAGCGGGCTGATTCGCTCAATTTAATGACCTAGCAGTTCCCCGACCCGCAGGCTGCAATGTCTGCGGGTCGGGTTTTAATGAGGGATAACCATGGCTCGAATCAGCCGCCTGGCAGCGATTCTGCTGCTGATCTGCTCTGCGCCCGTCCAGTCGGCGCCGTCAGCCACCGAAAAACTCATGGAGTCTGCCGAGCGCAATCTCACCGAATGGACCAGATGGTCTGGTTCGGTTTCGAGCGCGGGCGTCGCTCAGTTGAGTGATGAGAGCAGAGCTGCCCTGTATCGAATTCATTCTCAGACTCAGCGGTCAGTCCGCGCGTTGACCATTGCTGCGCGCGATGACTTTAGTCGTCAATTCGCGGCTGGCTATCAGGAATTTGCTGCGGCGTTACGCAACTTGCATCGCGCTGTGGTGCTTGGTCACGATGCCAGCAACGATTTAGCTCAATCCTTGGCCGAAGCCGCCGAGCTCATGGCGATGATCAAAGATATCGAAACGCCAACAGCGCAACGAGAGTCGGGAGCAGCGCCGAGAGAAACAAGCCTGTCGGACTGACTGCGCCTTCATCAAAATAGCGACGCAGAATTGCGACGCCCGCCGGATTTGGCGCGTTGGCGATGATCGTCAAGCCGCCGCCGGTGACCGCGCCGGCAACCAGCGAGTATTTGAACTCGTCTGAAAGACCGTCGACCAGTGAGCCAAGATAGGTGAGTGCTGCGTTGTCCGTGATGGCTGTCAGCGCGGTGGCGCCATAGAACACGGCATCGCTACTCATGTTGACGAGTAGCGGTTGCAACCACCATTGCTGTTGTCCGCCGAGGACGACGAGACCTCCCAAAAAGAAGGCGACTAGCAATCCCTCGCGCAGGATCAAGCGGTCTTGGTGGGCGGAGTAGGCTGTGGCGATTCCCATGAACAACAAGAAAAGACCGATGAAGAGCGGCGGGTAATGCGCAAACAGCACGATGCCCGTCAGGATTGCAATATGGATCACGACCAGCGCCGCCGGCACCACCGGACTTTCCGATCCGGGCTTCTTGTCGGTTGAAACCTGCGCCAATTCCTTCGCGAAAAGCAGTGTTACCGCGATGCCATTGACGAAAACGGAGACCGCTGCCTTCCAGCCAAAGTGCGTGAGCATAAAGGCCGTATCCCAATTCCAGGTTCCCGCGACCATGAGTACCGGTGGGGCGGCGTAGGCGGTCAGCGTGCCGCCGATTGAGATATTCACGAACAGCACGCCAATCGTGGCGTACTTGAGCTTGGAGGAGATGTCTTTCGAGAAGAACTTATCCGCGAGCATCAACGCGGCCAGCGTCATAGCAGCGGGCTCGGTAATGAAAGACCCGAGCAGGGGGACGACAGTCAGGACGATGAAATAGGTTGAGATGCCGCCCTTGCCCGGGATGAGTTTGGCGAGCACTTCAACCAGCTGCTTGGCGGTTTGAAGAATCGGCCTGGTCGCCGCTACCACCATGATGACAAACACGAACAGAGGTTCGGTGAAATTTCGGGAATTGACGTATTGCTTCATCGAGTCGGTGCCGTCGATCAACACCATGGTGGCAGCCAATACCAGCGCCCAAAATCCGAAGACGATCTCGACTTCGCCGAGCAGATGCCAGAGGCCGCTGTGGGCGGGTCGCGTATGCGCGAGGTGCTCGAAATACTTCGTCGAGAACGTGTGGATGATCGCGACCGCAAACAGGGCGGCAGCGATGATTTGCATGGTGCTTGGGTTTAGGGCGGTCATAAAGGCATTTTAGCGGAGAGCTATTGGAGCCGGGGTATACTTCGGAACCATGGATCCTCAATCAGTTCAGACGGCCGTTACGGCCTCCGTTTTGGTGGGTTTCATTGCGTTGGAACTCGCACGCGGGCGGTTCTTCCCTCGGCAGGCTTCGCGCGAAGACAACCGGTTGGACGTGGCTGTCACGCTTTTGTTCCCGATGATTTCGCTCGGCGTACTGGCTACGTCAACTGGGCTCGCATTCGTGTTGATGCCGGAGTACCAGGGGGCACTGGCTCATTGGCCTTGGTGGGCGATGGTGCTGACGCTGCTGATTGCCGACGATCTGACTCAGTACTGGTGGCACCGCTTGTCGCACACCAGTCGTTTTTGGCCGTTGCACCGTGCGCATCATTCGGCGAGCTACATGAGCGTGCGAGTTGTCTATCGAAATAACGCTTTTTATTACGCCATGATGCCCGGTTTATGGCTGAGCGGACTTTTGATTTTTTTGGGATTCGGTTGGGTCTACGCGATTTACGCGATGATCAAAGTAACCGTCATCATCGGCGCACACTCGAGCGTACGATGGGACGAGAAGCTGTATCAATGGCCTGCGACGCGCCCTTTGATGTGGGTATTGGAGCGAACCATCTCGACACCCGCGACGCACTACGCGCATCACGCTTTGACGCAAGATGACGGCGTTGGTCATTACACGGGCAACTTCGGCAATCTCTTATTTCTGTGGGACATCATTTTTGGCACGGCGCGTATCACTCGGCGCTACCCGGCGGAGTACGGCCTTGCTGATGATCGCGAGCATGGGCATGAGCCATGGACCGCCCAGTTTTTCTATCCGATCTTTCGATCCAAGCGCCGTGCGACGGCTCTGCATTGGCCGCCCGGAAAGCCGCCGGAGTAGCGCAGATGCGAACTCATGCAAAGGTGACCCCTGAACTGCGTCGATGGATCATCACGCAGACCGAAGCGGGCCAAGCTCCGGAAGCGGTGCTCGACGCTTTGATTAAACTCGGTTGGCCCGAAGGCGCTGCGTTGGAGGTCATGGAGCGCGCTCTGACGGAAAAAGTCGCACAGATTCGCGCCAAAGAGGCTGCCAGTATGACGAATGACGAGCAGCCCGGCGCCGAGCCAAAGTCATGAGGGCGTCCCGCAGCGACATCGACGCGCTACCGGTGTTCCCACTTAAAGTTGAGGCCTTCCTGCAGGATCACGAGCGCCGATCTTTGCTCGCTTTTTTAGATTCTGATCATGCCGAGTTTGGTGCCTTCGATCTCACCGCTGATTACTGGGCCGGGCGAACCTTGGCTCCCGATCGTCTCTCACAAGATCCGATCCTCGACTCGTTCAGGCAGATCCGTGATCGAGTGGTGAAGACACTCCATGCCGCTCTTGAAGAGCATCTTGGGCCGCAACCACCGTTGTTCGCGGATCTCGTGAACTTTGCTCGCTGGCCATCCGGCTATGAGTTACATCCGCATGCTGATAGCGAGAATCCGGGCGGCGTACCGCATCCGTTCCCTTGGCGTGATTTTGCATCTGTGATTTATCTGAATGACGAGTACGAGGGTGGTGCGATCTACTTTCCTAATTTAGGGATCGAGTTGAAGCCACGCCCCGGCACGTTGATCGCTTTCCCCGGGACTCTGCGTTATTTGCATGGCGTTCGTCGCGTGACTGCCGGTATGCGGCATACCATCGCGTCGTTCATCACATTTGATGAGTCGAAGCGATATGAGTTCTGAGAGCCGACAATGATCAAGGTGCCTGCAGATACAATCGCCGCAATTCCATACGACGATTTTTATCGTGGTCGTCAGAATGAGGTTTATTTCAACCTCCGAGGCGATAACAAGCGCGATTGGTTTTCACGCCACGCTTACTTTTGTCTCCCGCTGGTAATCGGCAATCAGTATGGCTTCGCGATGAAATCGCTGCTGCGCGCGACGTTTCTTTGGAACGGTGGTCCGGATCCTGCTGATACGACCGTGACGTTTCATGACGCTGACGAAGTGAAACGTCTAGCTAGCTTACAAACGATGGTTTCGAACTTCGGTCTCGGTATCGTGACGGTGCAAGCGGCATTCGCCTTGCGAACGCCGCCGGATATCAGCTTGATGACGATCCAGCCGCCGAACTACTTCATAGACGGATTACAGAACATGGCGGGCGTTGTTGAAACTGACAATCTTCGTCGCGATTTCACCTTCAACTTAAAAATCACACGTCCCAATCACCCGATCGAGATTTCGGTGGGGGATGTCATCGCCGGGTTCATCCCGTACCCGCGCGGCTTTGTCGAGCGATTCGAACTAGTTGACGGTACGACGCTCTTCTCAGCGGAGCAAGTTGCCGAGGAGCAGCAAGTCGCCCGCGACTTCGGTCGTGAACGAAGCGAGGTCGATGTGTTGAGGCCCGATGGTGTCGGTCGCCGCTACCATCGTGGCGAAGATGTTTACGGCAATCTATTCGAGCATTCTCATCAGACAAATTTGACTGGGCGCTCGGGTCGAAAAAGTCGAGAACCAAAATCATGAGTGCCCGCACACTGCTTGGCGATGGCCGATTACCTCTTATTTGTGTGCCACTCGTCGCTAGAACCCATTCGAGTCTCATGGCGGATGCTCGAATCGTGATCGACCAAAGTCCCGATGTCATCGAGTGGAGAGTCGATCATTTTGACGATATCGAATCGTACGACGCTGTTTTGGCTGCCGGGCACGCCTTGCGAGAAGTCGCAGGAAAAACGCCATTGATCTGCACTTTGAGATCGAGCGCCGAGGGTGGCCGTCCGTTGTCGCTAGCGCCATCCGCGCTCGAAGCGTTGCGGTTGATGATGGCAGACCAGCTGCCGTTCGAGTTTCATGATGTCGAAATGCGCTTGTCTGACGCGCTCGTCAGTGCGCTAGTGCGAAAAGTGCACGATAAGGGGCGAAAGGTGATTTTGTCCGCGCACGACTTTAACAGCACGCCGAGTGACGACGAATTGAGGAAGTACTTCTTGCGTGCCAACCAACTCGGTGGAGATGTCGCTAAGGTGGCGGTGATGCCGACGACGCCCGATGATGTTTTGCGTTTGTTATCCGTGACCCGTCGAATGTCCGAGTCGCTACCTATCCCCATCATCAGTATGTCGATGGGCTCGCTCGGTGTGATGAGCCGAATATTTGGCGGCGTCTTCGGCTCTGCCCTCACGTTCGCAACGGGTGCTGGTGAGTCGGCACCAGGTCAAATTCCTTTGCGTGAATTACGCGAGATGTTGAATCGCGTAAGCTAGCCTCACTGTACCCAATTCATGCAGCGTTCGACGGCGCGCCCCCATTCAGTCATGCGGGCCTTGGCGATATCCCGAGACATCTTTGGCTGGAATATCCGATCAATTTTCCAGCGTTGTGTCACTGCGTTCTCATCGGCCCAAAAGCCTGCTGCTATTCCTGCAAGGTAGGCGGCGCCGAGCGCCGTCGTTTCGGTTACCGCCGGTCTTAGGACTGGAACGCCGAGTAAATCTGCTTGAAATTGCATTAGCAGATCATTTCTTGCGGCTCCTCCGTCCACGCGAAGCTCGCGCAGCGGGTGTTCTGCATCTTGCTGCATTGCAAGTAGTAGCTCGGCGCTTTGAAAGGCAATCGCCTCGAGTGCGGCGCGCGCTATGTGTCCCTTGGTGGTGCCCCGCGTGATGCCAATGATCGAGCCTCTCGCAAACGGATCCCAATGCGGACTGCCTAACCCCGTGAATGCCGGCACGACATAGACCCCACCGTGATCTGATTCAGAACAGGCGAGGGCTTCAATTTCGCTTGAATTTTTGATGAGACCCAGTCCGTCGCGCAGCCACTGCACGACGGCACCACCGACGAAGACACTTCCTTCAAGCGCATAGCGATTTTCGTTTGGTCCAATACGATTCGAGCAAGCGGTCGTTGACAATAATTGGTGCTGCGACCGTAATGGCTTGGTTCCGGTGTGCATCAACATGAAGCAACCAGTACCGTAGGTGTTCTTCGCCATGCCGGGTTCAAAACAGGCTTGGCCGAACAGCGCGGCCTGCTGGTCGCCTGCCAGCGCTCCGAGCAAAAGTTTCCGTCCCTCTAGTTGAACGGGTTCCAACTGCGCGAAAGATGACGGCACGATACGCGGTAGGCATGACACCGGGATGTTGAGTAACTGCAGCATCCACTGATCCCACTCGCCGGTGGTGAGGTTCATCAGAAGCGTGCGACTGGCATTAGTGATATCGGTAATGTGTAGTCGTCCGCCCGAAAGCTTCCAGGTGAGCCAAGAGTCCATCGTTCCAAAGCACAATTCGCCGCGCTCTGCGCGGTGACGAGCGCCCGGAATGTGATCGAGCATCCACGCCAGCTTAGTGCCAGAGAAGTAGGGGTCGAGTCGCAAGCCGGTGCGTTGTGACACCTCAGCCTCATGACCCGCCGCTTTTAACTGTTGGCAGATATCGGCAGTGCGTCGATCCTGCCAAACGATGGCTCGTCCGAGCGGTTCACCCGTCGTGCGATCCCACAGAACACTGGTTTCTCTTTGATTGGTGATCCCAACGGCCGCGATATCCGAGTCACTGGCTCCCGTCTTTTGTAGGACCTCTAGGAGCGTCGAGCTTTGGCTCGCCCAAATCTCGTTCGCATCATGCTCAACCCAGCCCGGGTGAGGGAAAAACTGCTCGAACTCTCGTTGTGCCACGGCGATAGCGTGACCTTCGTGATCGAACAGAATCGATCTTGAGCTCGTCGTTCCCTGATCAAGTGCAAGCACCCATCGAGCCATCGAATCCCTCCGGTTACGTCTTGTATTTTCTTGCCAGTATTTTGGCCCCCCAGTATATGTCGGGTTTATGGGCGACATCACTGAACTACTGGGTCGTGCGCGCGATGGCGATCCCCGAGCGCTAGATGCCGTTTTTGATGCGCTCTACGAGGACTTGCGCCACATGGCGCGTTCTCGTCTCCGTACACATCCGAAGGATGTTCTGCTGGATACGACCGGCGTCGTCAACGACTGCTATCTTCGATTTGTTAAAACTCGTCGCGTGACGCCGGCGGATCGGCATCATTTTCTTGCCTACTGCTCGCAGGCGATGAGATCCGTCATCGTTGATATGATTCGGGCCAGCCGTCGTGAGCGCCGTGGAGGTAAAGCCTTTCACACCTCACTATCGGTTGAGCCCGCGCTCGACCGCGCCCTCGAGGAAGTGGATGTACTTGATGTGCATGAGGCGCTGACTGCCCTCGCTCAACTTGATGCGCGCTTGGCCCAGGTCGTCGAGATGCGTTACTTCGGTGGTCTGACGGAGAAGCAGATCGGCGACATTCTCGGTTTGACCGACCGCACCATACGCCGAGATTGGGAAAAGGCGCGTCTGTATCTCGCCGCTGCATTGGAGATCAAGTAGGCCGATTTTATTGACACTTCCGACCCGGAAGAAGTGGTGTCCGTTTGCTCGATCAGCTCACGTATTGTTGGGGCGCGAGTGATCTCAAAGACGCGGTTTCGGTTAGGGGCGGAGGCTATGTCCGACACCAACAAACTGGCGATGCAATGGCGGTCCGTGAGCCATCTTCTGGACGAGGCCTTGCTTTTACCGGCGTCTGAGCGAGAGCGTTGGCTCGCGGAGTTGCCTGTTGAACAGATTCACTTGCGCGAAACGCTACGGCACTTTCTCGAATTGCACGCGCGTATCGATGGAGAGGGCTTTCTAGCAAGTCCGGCCCAGCCGCCGATAGATATGGTCAGCGTCACCCCGCTGCTTTCGCCTGGTGCGAGCGTGGGACCTTACCGAGTCATAGAAGAGTTAGGCGCGGGTGGAATGGGCTCGGTTTGGTTGGCCGAGCGTAGCGATAAAAAGCCGCGACGACGTGTGGCGCTGAAGCTGCCTCGCATGGTCTGGGCCAGTGATTTATCGGCACGACTCGAGCGTGAGCGAGATATCTTGGCCTCCTTAGAGCATCCCAATATTGCGAGGCTCTACGACGCGGGGCTCGACGACCAAGCAAGACCTTATCTTGCAATTGAGTACGTCGAGGGTATCCGGATCACCCAATACTGCCGCGAACATCAACTGAGTCCACGCCAACGTGTCGAGCTGTTCATGCAGGTGCTCGCTGCCGTGCAGTATGCGCATACGCGCCTCGTACTCCATCGGGATCTGAAGCCCAGCAACATCCTCGTTAATCGTAACGGTGACGTTCGACTATTGGACTTTGGTATCGCCAAGCTCATCGAAGATAGTCAGGCGGACAGCGAGGCGGATCCAATCACGGTCACTCGGGCGCTCACCCCGCGTTACGCGAGCCCCGAACAACTGCGCGGTGAGCGGTTGACGCTGGTATCGGATGTGTATTCGCTGGGAGTCATTTTGTATGAGCTTCTAGCCGAGCTATCTCCGTATCCCGTCTCTGCTAAGAGTCGTGTCGAGCTTGAACTCGCCGTCATGGAGGGTGTGCTCACACCTCCGAGTCGCCGAGTCGCTTCTTCAGGAGGAACCGGCGACCTACAGCTTTCTGGTCTTCGCCTCAGTCGT
>JBDKJA010000069.1:0-9660 GCA_039796795.1 Pseudomonadota bacterium | reverse complement strand
GCACAAGCCTTCGACAGCGAGGCGCTGCGAAAGACGATGCACGCGGCGCTCGATGCCGACCGCGACGCACGACTAGGTCGTGCGCTCAACGGGCCTCCTTACGACCGAGACGCCACTCTCAAAGCGCTCTCCAGCGCGCCGCGACAGGCCGAGTGGAGCTATGAGGTGCCGTTTCTCGCACACGCGGCGCTCGAGCCGCTCTGCGCGACTGCGGTTGTGTATGCCGATCGCGCGGAAGTGTGGGCGCCCACACAGCAACCCGATCGCTGTCGCGATGCGATCGCCGCGATCACGGGCCTGCCGCGCGAACGTTGCACGCTCCATGTGACTTTCTTAGGCGGCGGCTTCGGTCGTAAATGGGAAACCGACTTCGTACGCCAGGCCGTCACCATCGCTCGCGAAGTGGCCCGCACTCGACCCGGCACACCCGTGAAGCTGACTTGGACTCGCGAGCAGGACTTTCTTCATGATCGATTTCGTCCCGCGCATGTTGCGCGATCGCGCGTTGGCCTGAACGAGGAAGGGCAGCTACTCGCCGTCCACTCTCGAATTACCGGCCCGAGTATCTTCACATTCCAAAAGCGTAACTTGCCGCCCGGCGTTGCGGATCCATTCGCGACCGGCCTTTTGATCAATGATTTCTACCGCATCCCGATGCGACTGGCCGACTACGTAGAGACGCAAGCGCCGGTTCCCATCGGCACGTGGCGCTCGGTGGCCCAATCACAAAACGGGTTTTTCGCCGAGAGCACGATCGACGATGTCGCCGCGTTCGCCAAGCGCGATCCGTGGGCACTTCGGCGCGAGCTCTGTGCGCACGATCCGCGCGCCCTGGCGGTACTCGATCGCGTTGCCGAGTTGGGCGAGTGGAATCGCCCCCTAGGCAAGGGACGAGGTAACGCGAGCCGCGGGCGCGGTATCTCCTTGAGCATCGCTTACGGATCCTATTGCGCTGAGATCGTCGAAGTCACCGTCGTCGGGCGGCGTGTCACCATCGATAAGATCGTCGCTGTTTTTGATTGCGGACTGATGATCGATCCCGGGACGGTCGATGCGCAGATATCCGGAGGGATCATCTTTGGACTCTCGGCCGCGATCGATGGCGAAATCCGCTTCGAGCAGGGCGCCGCGGTACAGCGGAACTTCGACTCCGCGCCGGTTTTGCGGATGTCTCAAACCCCCAAGATCGTCGTACACCTGCTGCGCACGGATCATGCACCGGGGGGCGCCGGCGAGGCGAGCGTCCCGGGTGTGGCGCCGGCGCTCGCGAGTGCCATCCACATGGCCACGGGCGCGCGACCGCGTCGTTTACCGCTCGTCGCTGACGGCTGGGAGTTCGCGTGAGTCTGCAACGAATCGGATTCTGGCTTGGTGCGAGCCTCTTTTCTTTGATGTTGGCGTTGCCGGCGCCCGATTCGCTCTCGCCTGAGGGCTGGCGAGTAGCGGCATTGACTGTCCTGATCGGCTGCTGGTGGTTCACCGAAGCGGTGCCGGTCACACTGACGGGCAGCTTGCCGTTCTTGTTGTTGCCGCTGCTTGGCGTATCGAAGGCCGATGCAGTCGCCGGGCAATACATGTCACCGGTACTATTTTTGATCTTGGGCGGCACCTTGATCGGCGCGGCCTTCGAGAAATGGAACCTACATCGACGTGTCGCGCTTTTCGTCGTGTCGCATGCCAATCCACAGCCACGGTCTTTGTTATTCGCTGTCATGGCCGTGACCGCAGTGGTTTCCATGTGGGTCAATAATTCGGCGACGACGGTGATGATGCTGCCCATCGCGCTAGCGGCGATCAGCGCGATCGTGCCGAATCTCGATTCACCGGACACCGACGCTCATCGACGCAATTTTGCCGCTGCCATGATTCTCGGCGTTTCTCTTGCCTCTAACATCGGCGGGTTCGCCACGCCTATCGGCACACCCGTCAACTCGATCGCCATCGGCATTCTCGAGCGCAGCTTCGATGTCTCGATCTCATTTGCGCAGTGGATGAGCTTCGGCGTGCCGTTCATGCTCGTCATGCTGCCGGTGACCTGGTGGATCCTCTGTCGCGTGACCTTGCCCTTTCAGTTTGACGGCGGCACACGGCAATCGATCCGCGACGCCATCGGAGTCATGGGACCCATGACGACACCCGAGAAGAGGGTGGTCGTGATCGTCACGCTCGTCGCGCTTGCCTGGGTATTTCAGCCCTTCGTCGAACGATACGTCGCCGGTACTACGGATGCGGGAATCGCCATCGCAGGCGCACTCTTGCTCGCGCTCTTACCGGCCGGCACCACCGAGGCGGGACGCTCTCGCACCTTACTCGAGTGGGACGATGCCAAGCGTGCGCCCTGGTATCTCATCCTGCTCTTGGGCGGCGGACTCGCACTGGCAGATGCCGTGGTGAAATCCGGCTTATCCGCGTGGCTCGCCCAAGCGCTCGGTGCCGTGAGTGATCTGCCGTTGTTACCGATGCTGCTCGCGATCGCGGTGCTCTGCGCGCTGATCACGGAGGCTGCGAGCAACGTCGCCACCGCAACCATCTTCATGCCAATTGCGGCGAGTCTCGCCCTCGGCGCTGGCTACGACCCCGTGCTGGCGGCACTCGCCGCGGCAATGGCAGCCAATCTCGGCTTTGCCAACCCGGCGGCAACGTCGTCGAATGCACTCGTGTACTCGACGGGACGCATTCCGATCACTTCGATGCTCAAGGCGGGCTTGTGGGTCGATCTGGCGGGAGCCGTGACCATCGCAGCGGTATGCCTTTGGATCGTCCCGATCCTGTTGTGAGTCGCCCGGCATGAATGCCTATCCGCTGGTCGTCACCATGCTGGCGTGGCTGACAGCGACGGCAGCAGCCGTGGCGCCTGGTCGACCCCGCAGGCCCGCTGCGCTGTTTGTGGTGATGCATGTCGTGGCAGTTGGGGCCATCACCGTGCTCGTTGCGACGCAGACGATTCACTGGGGCGCCATCGTCCTGCCGTTCGCCACGCTCCGCAGTGTCTTTGGCGTCGCGAATGAGTGGTCGAATGAAGACGCTGAGACATCAGCGCGCGTTCGCGGTACCGCGATCAAGGTTCCGATCGTGAACTTAGTTTGGGTCGCAGGCTGGGGGATCACCGCGGCGACCTAGCTCCCGAACGCGAGCTCAGCGGTCCAAGTGCCGCAGAATGCCAAGCATCGTCTCTCCACTGCGCCGCGCGAGCGTGTAAATCTGATCGGGGGTCAAACGCTCGTCAGCATGGTCGGAAATCATGCGTAGACAGGCATAGGGGAGGCCGAACTCGTGACAAACCTGCGCCACGGCCGCGCCTTCCATCTCAACACACAGTGCCTCCGGCGTCGCTCGTCGGACGCGCGCCCGAGACAACTCATCGCCAATCACCTGATCGCCCGTGGCGATGGCCCCTCGGTGCAATCTCGGGGCTAGGCGGCCATCCTGGCGCTCAATGGCGCCCCAGCGCTCATAGGCAGCCTCTATGCGGCCCGACAGCGCTGCGCAGGCCGGCAAGGCCGCTAGACCCAGCAGCGGCACCTCGGTGGGCGCGTAGAACGGACTAGCGTCGAGGTCGTGCTGAAACAGGCGATCGGCCAGAACCAGCTCACCGACCTGTAGAGAGGCAGCAAGGGCACCGGCGATACCAGTAAAAACAACGGCTTCTATCGAATATCTCGATAAGGCGTGCGCTGCGGTAGCCGCCGCTGCAACCTTGCCCCAGCGCGAAAACGCCAGTACGACCTCGTGATCGCTAATGAACCCTCGGGCGAACTCACGACCGGCGCCATGCTCAAGCGCTTGCAGTTGCAAGCCGGCGCGCAGGGCGGCGATTTCCTCGGGCATCGCTGAGAGCAAGAGGATCATGGCTCTCTTATTACGTTATTTAACATAATATACATTATACGAATCATTGGACCTGCGAACGCCAAGCCAGAGTGTGGCATTCCTTGGCGTAAACTGCGCGCTGTGTCGACCGTTGAATCCCCCCTACGTTTACTCGTTTACAACATCCGATATGCGACTGGCACGGGCCCGGCGTTTCATCTGCCGCTACCCGGCGCGGGCTACCTGCGCAGCAGTCGGCGTGTTCTCGATGACATCACCCAGTTCGTGCGCCGTGAAGATCCGGACATCGTCGGCCTGATCGAAGTCGATTCGGGTTCGGTGCGTAGCGGCCTCGTGAATCAGGCCGAATACATCGCCGATCGGCTCGGGCATTACACGGCATACGAATGCAAATACGGCTCGGCCTCGATCAACCACCAGTTGCCGATCGTGCGCAAGCAAGGCAATGCGATCCTGGCTGCACCGCGAGTTACCGGCGAGCGGTTTCATTATTTTCCAACGGGCATCAAGCGCCTGATCATCGAGATGGAGCTCGACGATGTGTGCATTTTTTTGGTGCACTTGTCGTTACGCTATCGGCACCGGCAGGAGCAGCTTAGGCACTTGCACGATCTGATCCTCAAGGCGCAAAAGCCCGTGGTAGTCGCCGGAGATTTCAATACCTTCTCGGGCACCAACGAACTGTATCTGTTTATGAGCGCGACCGGCCTGCGTAGCGCAAACGCTCAGGGGCTCGCGTCGTTTCCGTCGCGATTCCCACAGTTCGAGCTCGATTTCGTATTGGTGTCGCGCGAAATTGACATACTCGATTTCAGAATCCCCGATGTGCGACTGTCGGACCATCGTCCCATCGTCTGTGACTTTCGTATTCGACGTGAGGCTGTCTCGTGACTTCGACTTGCTGGACCCGAACTCAAGACAACGACGGTATCGTTTGGTTGATGCTCGACCGCCCGGGCAGTTCGGCCAACGCGCTCTCGAAAATCGTGCTGGAAGAACTCGACACGATATTACGCGAGATCGCCCTCACCGTTCCGCGCGGTCTTGTAATCGGCTCGGCGAAAGCATCGGGCTTCATCGCCGGCGCCGATATCAAAGAATTCACAACACTCAGTAGCGTCGACGAGGCACGACGACTGGTTCGCGCCGGACAATCGGTATTCGATCGACTCGAGGCTCTGCCATGCCCGACTGTGGCCATGATCGAGGGCTTCGCCTTGGGCGGAGGTCTGGAATTGGCGCTCGCGTGCCGTCATCGCATCGGACTCGACGACGGTCGGCTAACCCTCGGCTTACCCGAAGTCATGCTCGGCATCCATCCCGGCTTCGGCGGTACTGTTCGCGCCGTGCGTTTACTGGGTGCAGCGAACGCACTCGATTTGATGCTCACGGGTCGTAACCTGCGAGCGGATAAGGCACGAAAGATGGGCTTGCTCGATGCACTCGCCCGTGACGCCGAGGGTCTGCGGCAGCTAGCGCGCGATTTTATTTTGCAGCCACGGCCAGCACATCGTCCTCCACTGCTACAACGTGCCTTGTCGTGGGCGGCGGTGCGCCCTTTCGTCAAGCCGCGCCTGATCGCACAAGTGCGAAAGAAGGCTCGTCCAGAGCACTACCCTGCCCCCTATGCACTCATCGATCTTTGGGCCGCGCACGGCGCCCATGGCGAAGCCGCTTACGAGGCCGAGGCGGATTCCATCGCCAAATTGTTTCTAACGCCGACGGCGAGAAATCTCGTTCGCGTCTTTCTGCTGCAGGACGCCTTGAAAGCCCAGGGCGACAAGACATTGCCTACACCACAGCGGGTGCACGTCATCGGTGCCGGCGTCATGGGCGCGGACATCGCCGCGCTGTGTGCAACACGCGGACTCGACGTGACGCTGCAGGATCGTGACGCCGCCATCGTCTCGGCCGCGATACAACAGCAACATGCCAAGATGGCTGAGCGCATCAAAGACCCGGTACGTCGCGATGCCGCCATCGCCCGTCTGCGCGCCGATGCTGATGGTTCGACGGTGGGTGAAGCGGACGTCGTGATCGAAGCGATCGTGGAGCGGGTGGAGATCAAACGCAGTCTATTTGCGACCATCGAGCCGCGATTGAAGGCCGGTGCAATCCTCGCGACGAATACTTCCTCCATCAAACTGGAGGACCTGAGCTCTGCGTTGCACCATCCCGAGCGTCTCGTCGGTCTCCATTTCTTCAACCCCGTCGCGCTGATGCCCTTGGTCGAGATCGTTCGTGGCTCATCGACTGATGAGGCGACGTTGAACAAAGCGATCAACCTCGCGCGTCGGATCGATAAACTGCCGCTGCCCTGTCGCAGTTCACCGGGCTTTCTCGTCAATCGCGTGCTCGTGCCTTATATGTTCGAGGCGATGTACGCAGCGCAGGAAGGCCTTGCGAAGGAAATCATTGATCGCGCTGCCGTCGATTTTGGTATGCCGGTGGGCCCGGTTGAACTATCTGATCTCGTCGGCCTCGATGTGTGCTTGCACGTCGGTTCGATTGTGTCCGATGCGCTCGGCAGAACCACGCCCGATCTCGATGCGCTCAAGGCCTTGGTCGCTGCCGGAAAGCTCGGCAAAAAGTCTGGTGAGGGTCTTTACCGTTGGCTCGGCGACAAGCCGCAGCGCGCCGCAGTTGAAGGCTCGATCCCCGCCGATCTGCAAGATCGCTTGACGCTCATTTTGGCGAACGAATGCGTTGCCTGTCTGCGTGAAGGCTTGGTCGAACGTGAAGAGTGGATCGATGCTGGCATGATCTTCGGTTCTGGCTATGCGCCATTCCGTGGTGGCCCGCTGCAGGCCGCGCGTGATCGTGGCATCGATGAATGCGTGCGACGACTACAAGAATTAGCCGATCGTTATGGTTCGCGCTTTACGCCCGACCCCGGTTGGGAGCGCCTGCGCCAGCCGCGTTGAGACGCCACAAAAGACGCTCGAGTGAGAGCGGCTTGTTAATTGGCGAGTCGATCCACTGACGCGCCTCGCGCAGCGGCTCTTGCAGATCGAGCAAGCGCGCAGCCCAATCGGCTTGCCCCGAGGCAACACTTTGTCGCAGTTGCTGCAGCAGCCAATGCTCCATGCAAGCAATGCGCAGTCCGTAATCTTCCTTACCCCAAATTTCGGCTGTCTCGATGGCATCAAGGCTACCACTGCGAGCTCGATCCAACGCCCTGACAGTTTCATCATACAGAGCCACGAAAGCAGCCGAGTCCACCTCAAGTGCGGTAATGGGACTCGCACCCATCACGGCGAGCACCCGCGCCCAGTCGGTCGAGCCCCCACGTTGGCGCTGCAACCACGAAACCATCGCAGCTTCGCTTGGTGGAGCAATCCGAATTCGAGTACAACGGCTCTGCACCGTTGGCGGCAATCGATTGGCCTCGCCACTGACGAGAATCAACACCGCACCCCGCGTGGGCTCCTCTAGGGTCTTCAGCAACGCGTTCGCTGCCGCACGATTGAGTTTTTCGGCAGGCGAAATAATCGCGACCTTTCGCCCTGCTCCATGTGCCGTTAACGCCAGTTCCGCGGTGAGCTCCCGAACCTGATCGACTCGTATTTCTTTGGAGTCCTCGATCGGACGGAGCACCAAACAATCGGGCTGCTCATCCGCCATCACTCGTTGACAACTGCGACATTCGCCGCAGGGCTGATGATCCGCGCTCTGGCAATAGAAGCGCGCGGCCAACCAATAGGCCAGCCATTCTCCACCCTGCCCCGGCGACACCGTGACGAGTAGCGCGTGCGACAGGCGATCCTGTTCGATCGCCTCGGCGAGCTGCGCCTGTGCTGCCGCAAGCCAAGGAATTTGCGTCGTCAGGGGCAGCATGATCTCAAATCCTACCGAGCCGCCCGAGCATCGCCGTCAGTGCATCCTCTGCGGCACGGAGCACCACCTCGATTGGTTGCGTCGCGTCGATGACGGCAAAACGCGCCGGCGACGTCGCAGCCAATTGCAGGTAGCGTGCGCGAACCCGTTCGAAGAATTCCACCGTCTCACTTTCGAAGCGATCGGCCACGACCTCGCCGCGCAGGATGCGTCGTTGACGCGCCCGCTCGAGACCGACTATGACCGGTACATCGAGTAGCAGCGTCAAATCAGGCTCGATTCCCGCATGAACCTCACGAGCGAGGTGTTCGATCCACGCGGCATCGACCGAACGACCTGCACCCTGATAGGCGCGCGTGGCATCGGTGTAACGATCGCATACGATCCATTCACCTTGGGCGAGAGCGGGTCGGATGCGATTCTCGATGTGAATCGATCGCGCCGCGAACATCAGCAAGGTCTCGGCAGCGGGTGAAATAATCTCGGATCCACGCGAAAGCAACATATTGCGCAATTGTTCGGCGAGCGGCGTACCGCCCGGCTCACGCGTCGCCTGAACCTTCAGTTGCCGACGCTCGAGACTGGCAATCAACGCCGCGGCAACCGTCGTCTTGCCCGCCCCTTCGATACCCTCTAGCGTGATGAAGCCGCCTCGCATCGCTCGCTTACCTCACGAGCCTGGCGTCGGCGTGGAAGCGCGCCGCATTCTTTGACGCTCGAGCATGGCCCGCACCGCCTGTCGATGTTGATCGTACGTCTTCGAGAACCGATGTGAACCATCAGGGTCACCCGTCGCGACGAAGAAGAGATCACCCGTGACCTCGGGTTGTAACGTTGCTCTTAGAGCGGACTCACTGGGCAATGCGATCGGCGTCGGCGGCAGCCCTCGCCGCGTGTAGGTGTTGTAGGGCGTATCCGTCGTTAGGTGTACCCGACGAATGTTGCCATCGTAATTTTCGCCAATGCCGTAGATGACGGTGGGGTCGGATTGCAGACGCATGCCGAGTCGAAGTCGCGAAACGAAAACCCCGGCAACCCGAGCTCGCTCGGACGCGAGCCCCGACTCCTTTTCGACGATGGATGCCAACACCAACGCTTGCTCTGGCGTTTCGAGCGGCAGATCTGCGGCGCGCTCGGCCCACAAGCTCGCGAGCAAACGGTCCATGCGGCGATGAGCCAGCTGTAGCAATTGCCGGTCCGTCGTGCCGGCGGCGAAGCGATAAGTATCGGGGAAGAAGCGACCCTCGGGATGGCCATCGAGTCCAAGCGCACGCATGACCTCGGCGTCGCTGAGACCTCGTAGTGTCACCTTCACCTCGGGATGAGTCTCGAGCGCACGTCGAAAGTCGCTAAATCGAGTCCCTTCGATCACGGTGAGAGACTCGAGAATGACTTTGCCGTCGCGCAACTGTTCGATGATGTCGCGTGCCGTTGAGCCAGGGGCAATGGCATAGCGACCCGTTTTCAGAATGAAGTTGGGATACTGCCAGCGAACCCAGCGCTCGATCACCCGTGACTGCTGGACTGCACCGGCCTCCTCGAGGCGCTGCAAACTCGCTCGCAAGCTATCGCCACTCGCAACGCGTAATTCAACAAGCTCGGTTTGAGAACCCGCGCGATCGAGCAGCGCGTCGAGCCACAGCCAAGCTCCGCCCGCTACGAGCGCAAGACTCAGCAGGACTGCAACGAATAGACGGCGCATCAGCCGCGGAAGCGACTGAAGATAAGCGTGCCGTTGGTGCCGCCGAAGCCGAAGGAATTCGACATCGCGACGTCGATCGGCATCTGCCGTGCCGTGTTCGGAACGTAATCGAGGTCACATTCCGCATCGGGCTCGTGCAAATTGATCGTCGGCGGCGCGACTTGATCGCGCACGGCGAGCACCGAGAAGATCGCCTCGACCACACCGGCTGCACCAAGCAAGTGGCCCGTCATCGACTTCGTCGAACTGACAGCGAGCTTGTATGCATGCTCACCAAACGCCTTCTTGAT
>JBDKJA010000068.1:0-9771 GCA_039796795.1 Pseudomonadota bacterium | reverse complement strand
GGTCAATGGTGGAGCGAAGCCGATCATGGCCGCGCACTGGTATCGATCTCGGATGAGTATCAACAAGGTCTTGGACTATCAGTCGGCGATCGCATGACCTTCGACATCGCAGGCGAAGTGATCGAGGCAGAGGTAGCCAGTGTTCGTAAGATCAAATGGGATAGCTTTCAGCCGAATTTCTTCGTGGTCTTCCCGCCAGGTCTCCTCGATGAACTCGCGGGAACGTGGATGACGAGTGCGTACTTCAAACCGGGCGATGGACGCGTCATTTCTGATCTCGTCCGTCGGTTCCCGAGCGTATCGGTCTTTGATCTCGATGATCTGCTCGAGCAGGTGCGCGGTGTCATCGACAAAGCGGTACTCGCAGTACAGAGCGTCTTCTTGTTTACGCTGTTCGCGGGACTAACTGTCCTTTTGGCAGCAGTACAGGCCACTCGTGACGAACGGCGTTATGAAAGCGCGATGCTACGCACGCTCGGTGCGAGTCGCAGCGTCGTCCTGCGCGGTTTGTTGGCCGAGTTTTCGGCCTTAGGTTTGCTTGCGGGACTGTTGGCAGCGACGGGTGCTTCGATTGCCGGGTTTTTCTTGGCGCGGCAGGTGTTGCAGGTGTCCTATGAATTCAGCCCCGAAGTTTGGCTGACGGGCGCTCTCGGTGGCGCCGGGCTCGTTGCCGTGGCCGGGTGGTTGGCGACGCGTAACGTGTTGCGTCAGCCGCCGGCGACGTCCTTACGATAAGCGCGCGAGAACATTCTCACCTGTTCGTCGATCAAAGACGGTACCGAAAGCGGTCGGCAACGAGTGCCGCCGAGATCGTGTTGATGGAGCAGCGCTAGTAACAGTGGTGATACGAGCGCGAGTGCGGCATGTCGGGTGTCGCACTCGATGATCAGATCACGCTCGATACTCGCCTGCAGTCGCTTCTCCAGTGCCTGCAAAGTAGGCTCGAGCACATCGACGAGGTAATCGAGCGCTGTTTGTGGGTGCCGCAACCCCTCCGACAGACCGATCCGGTGCAATGAGCCGAGAAACCCGGTCGTCCATCCACGCGCGATCCGTTCGAGTACATCTCGTAGGGAGGTCTCGATGGACTCGCGTTCTTCTGGCTGGCGTTCGGCATTTTTCAGATGACGACGACCGACCTCGAGATGCAAAGCGAATAATTCTTTGATCAGCGTTTCGCGATTGCCGAAGTAGTGACGGAGCGTTGCCACACTCACCCCACACGCGAGTGCAAGCTCCCGGAAACTGGGCGCGTCTCCACCTTGCAGAGCGAGACGCTCCCCCGCTTTCCGCAGCAAAGCTTGGCGACGATCTTCGAACTGGACGTTTCGGGTGCCTAACGGGCGGGTCATGGGGGGTTGGAAACACGATCGCGTACGGAGTTGCTATAAATTAAACCACCTGATATACAATATGGCAACAGGATGTCGTTGCTCTCCAAGGAATTGGTTTACCCATGGCTTTCGATGAACCTCAGCCCGGATTTCTGACCCGTTATCGTTACTGGCTGCTCGCCATTGGCGCGGTGTTGCTGGTTGGCGGCTATGTTTACCGTTCGAGTCGCCCCGAACCGGTGCTGACCACCCAGGTGGTCTCGGGACCGGCCGAGCGTGTGCTCGCCGTGTCGGGGCGTACCCGCCCTCAGGTGACGGTCAGCATCGCTCCGAAGAGCGCAGGGCAAATCGTCAAGCTCACCAAAGAAGAGGGTGATGCCGTTCGCGCCGGCGAGGTGCTAGTTCAGCTCGAAGCCGATGCACCCCGCGCCGCTCTCGATGAGGCGGCCGCCAAGATCGTCCTGCAACAGCGCGCCGTTGCCGAGACCGAGCGTAGTTATCGGCGGATCGAGCAACTGCGTTCGCAAGGCCTCGCAACGGTCAAAGAATTCGATACGGCCAAGTTCGAACTCGATCAAGCACGCCTAACGCTCGCGAGTCTCGAGGCCATTCGGCGTGAGGCGTCTGCTCGGCTTCGTGACAACACATTGACGGCACCCGTATCCGGTGTTGTGCTCGCGCGTCCCGTCGACACCGGACAAGTGGTCAGCGCGCAAACCGTCATCTATGAAATCGCCCCGCTTGCCGATGTCGAAGTCGAAGCGGATGTCGATGAGCAATATCTCACGGAAGTGCGCTCAGGCCAGACGGCCGACGTCGTGATCGCCGGCGTCGCCAAGCCCATTCCCGCGACGCTCTACTACGTGTCCCCAAAAGTCGACCAACGCACGGGTGGCGCGAAGATCCGACTGCGATTGGCCGAGCAGCCTGCGGGTTTGCGTGCAGGCTTGACGGCGGATGTGAACTTGATCGTTGAGCGACGCGAAACGGCTTTGACCTTACCACGCAGTGCCATTCTCGGCCGCGGCACGGATGCCAAAGTATTACTCGTCGACGAAGGCCGCGTCGCTGAACGCCCGGTACAGTTTCTCGACTGGCCAAGCGAACGCGTGATTGTCTTGCAAGGGCTCAAAGGCGACGAGCAATTGCTTGCGAGTCCGCGCGCCGATCTGATCGGTGAGCGCGTCGTCGCTGCCAACGATCCAGCCGATATTCCGAGCATTGAGCGCCCGCGTGGCTCCGACGCGCGCAAGGCCCTATAAAAATATGCGTTTCGATTTGAAGGTTGCACTGCGTTATCTGACGGCCAATCGTCTGCAATCGGCTTTGCTGATTGGCGGCGTCGCGGTGGCAGTGACCGTCTTTACCTTCAATGCGGCTCTCATCAATGGGCTCGCCGAGTTTCAGATTGATCGGGTTGTTGGCAGTTCGGCGCACGTTACGATCGAACCGGCACGGATACGTCCCGCTTTGGCCCCTGCTGCCGATGGAACGTCACGCCTGTTTGTCTCCCAAGTGGCCCTGCAGCGCCGCGAACAGATCAAACAATGGCGCACCGTCGAACAAATTATCGACACGATCCCGGGTGTCACCGGCGTTTCTTACAATATTCTCGGAACCGGTTTGCTTTCGCGGGGTGAGCAAACCTTGCCCATCACCTTCAAGGGGGTGGAGCCCGCTCGTCTGGGCGCGATCGCGCCCATCGATCAAAACATCGTTGAAGGTGAGGCGCGCCTCGGCATCAACGACGTCCTCATCGGTCGTAAATTGGCTGAGGATCTCGGTTTGCGCATCGGTCAGCCCGTGCTCATTACGACTGATCAAGGACGCACCCGTACGCTGACCGTTCGGGCGCTGTATGCCACGGGTGTCGACAGCCTTGATGCCCGGTTGGCCTTCGTGAATCTGGATTCCGCGCGAGTGATGTTCGATCTGCCAGAAGGATTGACCGAGATCGAAATCAAACTGGCCGATATCTATGCCGCGCGCGATGTCGCGCGGCAGCTCGCCGACTCCACGGGTTTGGAAGCGACCGCCTGGATGGATAAGAACCAGCGCTTACGTGAGGCACTCGAGGGACAAGGCAGTTCCGGCAATATCATCAAAATGTTCACGCTGATCACCATCGTGGTGGGCGTGGCGAGCGCGCTGTTGCTGACGACGTTCAGACGACGACCCGAGATCGGCATCATGCGCAGTTTCGGTATCTCGCAACGTTTCGTGCTGTCGGTATTCATGCTGCAAGGCGCCTTGATCGGCATCATCGGATCGATCGTCGGTTGCTTCCTCGGTTGGGGTTTCAGCACGCTACTGGCGAATATCGGCGCAGCGAGTGGTCGAAGACTGCCGGTCGACCCTGCGCTCGGTCAGTACGACATCGCCTTGTTGTTGGCAGCGGCGGCGAGTATCGCTGCAGCCTTGTGGCCTGCTCGCGCAGCTTCGCGCATCGATCCAGTGGAGGCCATCTCCCAATGAGTCACGTCAGCGATCTTGCCTTGCTCGAAGTCCGCGACATACGAAAGATCTTCATCGACAAAGATTTTCAGACCCCTGTACTCAAAGGCGTGAACTTCTCGCTGCAACGCGGCGAAATGGTGGCGATGCTCGGCCCGTCGGGTAGTGGTAAGAGTACGCTGTTATCGATTCTCGGGACGCTGATGCGGCCGACGAGTGGCAGCTTGCGCATGCTCGGGAAAGAATTGACAGCGCTTGCTGAGCGAGAGCTCTCGGATTTTCGCAATCAGCAGATCGGATTCATTTTTCAGTATCACCATTTGCTGCCCGACTTCACTGCTCTCGAGAACGTCATGTTTCCTCACGCGGGACGTCTTTGGCGAGAAACGCGCGCAGGCCGCGAGCGTGCGGCGATGCTGCTCGAGCGAGTCGGTTTGTCAGAGCGTATGCAATATCGCGCAACCCGATTGTCGGGCGGACAGAAGCAACGTGTCGCGATTGCGCGAGCCTTGATGAATCAGCCGGCGCTCGTGTTGGCAGATGAGCCGACGGGCAATCTCGATCGAGAGAACGCCGATCAGGCGTTTGCGCTGATGCAAGAAATACAGCGCGAGACGGGCACCACCTTTCTACTGTCGACCCACGATCGCGAGCTTGCGGAACGTTGTGAGCGACGCATCGTGATCCGAAGCGGCATCGTCGTCGACGGCGCTGAGCCTGCGACGAGCCGCGTTGAAGCATCGAGTGGGTTACGGGTGATCGAAGGCGACGTCGCGCCCGTGATCGATCACACCGGCTTGCCGAGCACGAGCGACGATCGCCGCAGAGCCTGAGTCAGCGCTCGATCATGCTGAGTGAGCGCTCGGTATAACGAGGTCCTGCTGCCGTGCCGAGCGACTCGAGTTCGGCGAGTTCGACTGCAGACAACGTCAGCGTTGAAGCACCGATATTTTCCTCGAGATAGCGACGTCGCTTCGTTCCCGGGATGGGTACGACATCATTTCCTTTGGCCAGCAACCATGCCAAAGCAATCTGCGCGGGCGTTGCCTTACGAGCGGCCGCGATCCGATTCACAGCGTCTAGCAAACGAAGGTTGCGTTGATAGTTCTCGCCTTGAAGACGCGGGTCGTGTTTACGGTAGTCCGAATCGGGCAAGGTCGCCGGATCTGGCAGTGTGCCGCCAAGAAAGCCACGACCGAGCGGGCTGTAGGGTACGAGTCCGATGCCGAGCTCTCGACAGGTATCGACGATGCTCAAAGATCCATCCGAACCGGGCGTCTCGAGATTTCGCTCCCACAGCGACCATTCGCTTTGTACGGCACTGATCGGATGGACGGCGTGGGCACGTCGGATCGTCTCGGCACTCATTTCGGACAATCCGAGATAGCGCACCTTTCCTGCTTTGACCTGCTCGGCCATGACGCCCACGGTTTCTTCGATCGGTACACTGCGATCGCGTCGATGTTGGTACCAAAGATCGATGTGATCGGTACCCAGTCGTTTTAGACAACCTTCGAGTGCCCGGCGAACATTAGCGGGGCTGCCATCGACGCCTGCCATTTTCCCCTCGGGCGTGATGGCAAAACCAAACTTCGTCGCGATCACGACGTCGTGACGTCGCTTGCCGAGCGCTCGGGCGAGTAATTCCTCGTTCACGTAAGGTCCGTAAACCTCCGCTGTATCAAAGAAATCGATACCGAGTTCGAGTGCGCGATGGATGGTCGCGATACCCTCGGCCTCGTCGGGTGCACCGTACATCAATGGCATACCCGCAACGCCCGACATGCCCATGGTGCCAAGACCCAGAGCCGAGACCGATAGACCTTGTGTGCCGAGCGTGCGTTTTTGCATGAGACTCAAACTCCGCCGAGGAAGTCCTGTTTGCCGAGCGAGACCCCAGCCTGTCGGAGCAGGGCATAGGTCGTTGTCATGTGGAAGTAGAAGTTGGGTAATACCCAGCGCTGGATGAACGGCAAGCCATCCATTTCGAGGGTACGTGTGCGGAGCGGCGCCACGATGTGGCGTTGCTCGGCTCCTTCGAGTTGCGCCGGCGTGATGCTCTGTAGCCAGGTCACGGTGGCGCGAACACGTGCCTGTAGCTCCGCTAGCGTTTTTTCCTCGTCTGGCATTTTCGGGGGCTCGACACCTGCCAAACGAGCAACGCTGTTCTTGGCAAAGTCGCTGGTTAGCTGCACTTGGCGACGCAGCGCGAACATGTCGGGCGTGAGCCGCCAGCCCTCGAGCACACCTTCATCAAGCTTGCGCTCGGCCGCATGCGCTGCGGCTTTGGCCAGAATCTTCTCGAGGTTTTCGAGCATCGGCACGAAGGCCGCAACGGTCATCGAATGAACGCTCAACGACATGATTAGTGTCCTCCAGAGGTCTTGTCGGTCTTGGTTGCCTTGCCGCGGTGCTCGTCGATCCAGCGCTTGGTGACTGTCCAAGTTGTCTCGTTCGGACGCGGATCGCCGAGGGGCGGGGGAGAAAGATACTCGGGATATCGGGTCTCGAGCACTTTCAGGAGTTTCGGCGAAATCTGGCTACGATCGAAAGTGGAGAAGCCGGTCGCGTTGAAAATCATCACCCCTGGGCGGTCTCGCATCTTCATCCAGGGAAGCCAGCCCGAGATACGCTGCCAGGAGATCTTCGATTCGGATATCCGGGTCTTGCGGGTATCGAAAAAGTCGGCTGCCTTGTAATAGGTGTTGAAGATCTCCATCGCGTGATACGTGCCGCCGATGTATTCCTGATAACCGCCCGCCAACGGGTTCTCGTAGAAAAGAGGGACTTCGCGAGAAGCCACCAGCGTGTCGCCATAGTGGCGGACGACGACTTCCAGTGGTTCACCGGTTGCGGTCTTCTCGTAGGTGGGTTGCCGCATGTTCACCGGGTCATTGGCGGCATGAATCACCTCGACCGTCTCGCCCGTCCATGGGTTCTTCCAGGTGTCGATGATCTCGCCTGTGGTTGGGTCTAGGTAGACCATGATCTCGCGCGAGATGCTCCGAAAGCCTACGCCGCGTACCGGGTCGACATGTCGTTCGCACTGGCGGGTATTGATGCCGATGACGGCGAACAGTTGGCGGTCTTTTTCGCCAGGGGCTCGGCTGTAGAGGTATCCCTCCCACATGCCATAGCGCGTGACGCCCGCTTCGGTCGTGCCGCAGGTGAACTTGGCGCTCCACTGCAGTGCCTCACTGCCTTTGCGGATCGCGGGCGCCGAGAGGAAATCATCGGCAGCTTTGGCGATCGGGATCGCCGTGATCGCTAGGGTTGCCAAAGCCGCGAGCAGTAGCGCGCAGCCTCGGTGGTGAGTTCGAGTCCGATCCGTCATGGGTGTCCCTCCGTTTCTATTTTGATTCTGATTTGCAACAATGACGTCAGTAGACGCCATCAGAGTATCGCCAGTGTCTCAAATATGGTCTCCCGCCCACATGGCCACCTTCGCGAAAGTGGTCGATCTGAACGGTTTCTCGGCTGCGGCTCGGGCATTTAAAGTCCCGAAAGCGGCCGTCAGTCGAGCCGTAGCCGAGCTCGAGCGCGAGCTCGGTTTGAAGCTGCTCACCCGAACGACCCGCCGTCTCGCTCTGACCCCCGCCGGTGAACAACTGCTCCCAGCATGCCGTGCCATTCTGGAGGCGGCCGAGCGCGTACGCCAACAGTCTGCGAGCTTGACCGTGCAGCGGCAGGGCCCGCTACGGGTGCTGGCCGACACCACCTACGGTCGTGTGTTGCTCGCGCCCCTGGTGCCGAGATTCTTGGAGCGCTTCCCCCAGATTCCACTCGAGGTGGATTTGGGTGAAGTCGGCGATACGCCCAGAGCGGACTACGACGTCGTCATCCGTGCCGGCGCGTTGGCGGCCGATCCGACGGCGGAGGACTCCCCGGTGGCCCGGGTGCTCGGCGCGCCGCCGGCGATCTTGTGTGCAACCCCCGCCTACTTGCAGCGAGTCGGTGTTCCCGCGACGCCCGAGGAGCTCGAGCGGCATGAATTACTGACGCCCGATTCGGCGAGTGGCCCGCTGTTCGTGATCCGTCTCGCAAACGGGAATCGACGCGCCGAGATCACCGTGCGTCCGAAGCTCGCGGTCAACGATCCGGCCCTACTGCACGCGTCGGTGGCAGCCGGCCTCGGTATCGGTGTGTTGCCGGAGTTCTTGTGTCGACAGGGTCTCGCCACGCAAAAGCTCAAGCGGGTCCTACCTGACTGGGTGTTGCCTGAGCAGGCGCCACTCTGCGCGATTTATCCCGGCCGACTCGCTGAGGATGAACGCGTGAAATCGCTGGTCGAGTTTCTCGCGGCCAACATCGTGCCCGCCTTGGCGGGTTAGAATGAGTTCAATCCCCGTCGACGTCGAAAGGACCGCCCGATGTACCGCGCGCCACTGAAAGATTTGCGTTTCAACATGCATGAGCTGATCGGTGAATCGGCTCTGCAGGCTTGCCCTGCGTATGCCGAGTTTTCACTCGATCTGGCGGATGCGGTGCTTGAGGAAGCGGGCAAGTTCGCCGAGACCGTGCTCGATCCGCTCTACAAATCGGGCGACCGAGACGGTGCCCGTTGGACCCCTGACGGCGTTATCGGCGCACCCGGTTTCAAAGCTGCTTACCAGCAGTTCGTCGACGGTGGTTGGGCGAGTCTGCGAGCTTCACCCGAACACGGTGGCCAAGGTGTGCCTTACGTGATCGGCACGGCGGTCGAGGAGCTGTGGGCAGCATCTAATCTGTCCTTCAAGTTGTGTCCGATGCTGACCCAGGGCGCGGTCGAAGCCATCGAGCAATACGGCACCGACGAACAAAAGCATCTTTATCTCACCAAGATGGTGAGCGGCGAATGGACCGGCACGATGAATCTCACCGAACCGCAGGCGGGTTCGGATCTCGCGGCGATTCGCACCCGGGCTCAACCCGACGGCGATCATTACCGTCTCTTCGGTCAGAAGATCTTCATCACTTACGGTGATCACGACTTCACGCCGAACACCATTCATCTCGTATTAGCGCGTATCGATGGCGCACCGGCGGGCGTGAAGGGCATTTCGATGTTCATCGTTCCTAAGGTGTTGGTGAATGCCGACGGCTCGCTCGGTGAGCGCAACGATGTGCAAAGTATTTCGATTGAACACAAACTCGGTATCCATGCGAGCCCGACCTGCGTCATGGCTTACGGCCAGAAGGAAGGGGCGATTGGTTATCTCGTCGGCGAAGCCAATCGTGGTCTCGAATATATGTTCGTGATGATGAACGCGGCGCGGCTATCGGTGGGGCTCGAGGGCTACGCCGTTGCCGATCGCGCGTATCAGCAAGCCGCCGAATGGGCGCGTACGCGTGTGCAGGGTAAGCCGCCAGTGCCGGGCGTTAGCTCGCCTGCGCCGATCATTCATCATCCGGATGTGAAGCGCATGCTGCTGACGATGAAGTCGCAGATCGAGGCTTTGCGTGCCGTAGCCCTGTACGCATCGTTCCAGCTCGACCTCGGTGCGCGTCATCCGGATGCAGCCACCCAAGCAGCCGCACAGGCACGCGGCGACTTACTGATTCCGGTCGTGAAGGCATGCAGCACCGAAGCCGGCATCGAGTTAGCTTCACTCGGTGTACAAGTACACGGTGGTATGGGCTTCGTCGAAGAGACCGGAGCCGCGCAGCCGTATCGCGATGTTCGCATCACGACGATCTATGAAGGCACGACGGCGATTCAGTCGAACGATTTCATTGGTCGCAAGTTGGCTCGCGATCGTGGTGCTGCGATGGGATCTTTGATCGCCGATATGCGCAGCGAATTAACGGCGATCGCGCCTTCGGGCGCTGCAGACGTTATGGCCGCAGTCAGTGAGAGCAAAGCAGCCACGCTCGAGGCCATCGACGCCTTGGAGTCTGCGGTGAAGTCGGTGCTTGCCGCTTATGCGCAGGGGCCGGAGCGCGCGCTCGCCATTTCCGTGCCTGCCTTGCGCCTTGCGGGCTATGTCATCGGCGGTTGGTTGCT
>JBDKJA010000067.1:0-9933 GCA_039796795.1 Pseudomonadota bacterium | reverse complement strand
CGCAACCAATCACGCGCACTCGCGAATAGACAGCAGAAGCCGCGCGGCACGCCACCTTCACGATCCATCCATAAGCCCGCATCGGCCGCGCCCAAAGGCTGCCACACGCGTGCGGAGAGATAGTCCTCATACGACTGACCCGTCGCACGCTCTAGCAATAACAGTAGTAGCTGCGAGTTGGCGTTGCTGTATTCGAAGTACGTGCCCGGCGCTCGCGCATACCCCAACGACAGCACGGCGCCGGGCAAGTCAGAGCCGAGCAGAAGCTTGGTCGCCTTCCAGGTACCAAAGCGTGGTAGTTCGATACCGCTTTCCATGCGCAACAGATCTTCGACAGTCACGTCACGCCGGGCATCCCCCTGCCATTCGGTCAGCCATCGCGATGCTTTGCTGTCGAGCGACGGAATCACCCCATCGGTGACGGCCGCTCCGATCGCGAGTGCCAGCACCGTCTTGTGCATCGAATTGGGATTGGTGCGAGTGTTCGCATCGAACGGGGGCCAATATTTTTCATAACGAAGTGCGCCGCGATGCCAGACGAGCAACGCGACCGAGTTGGTCTTCGTCGCCAGCTGCTCGGCCTCCGCTAAGCGCTTCGAGGCGAGCGTGGTCGGCGCATCGCTCGGAATCGCACTCGGAACCAACGCGCCAGCGACTCTCGCCTGCGGCTGCGCCAAATGCACGCTAGCAGGCTCATCGAGCGGTTGACCGAAAGCAAGATTGCGAAGCACCGCGGGGTCGGCAATCCAAATCGCAGTCGGCCCGATGAAAGCAACCAGCAACGCGAGCGCCAGCAAAGATTTCAGTACTCGCCAGATCCAACGCATTATGCGACCCCCCTAGCCTGACGCTGCCGCTCCAACTGTTCGCGAATGTCGGCGTGTCGAATTGCGTCGATCGGGTAACGCCACATGATTGCGATCGGTAGCAACAACAACGCCGCTGGCAGCCAAGCAGCACCCAGCCGCACTCCACGCTCGACCTCGTTGGTAAGCACCTGACTCATATCCTGGTAACCGAACCAAGATACGAAGGCGAGTCCGGCGAACAAACCTAGGCCCATACCGAATTTGAAGGTCGAGGCCAGAAACGCCATATGCCCACCCATCTTGGCCGTACCCGTCGCCAGTTCGTCTGCATCCACCGCATCGGCAGTCATCGCGGGCGGCGTGATCATCGTGCCGCCGTTACCGAAGGCCATCACGATGTTCGATAACAAGACAGGCCACACCACACTCGCTGGAACAAAGAACAGCGAGACGTACGCCGATGCCGTAATCAGGTTGGCAACGCAGTACGCTCGATGCTTACCGAGTCGCCCTGCAATCGGCACCCACAGTGGCGCGAGCAACACGGCAGCAACGGTATTGACGATCGCGACGGTGAGCACATGCTGCTGCAGCCCGAGCGCCTGCGAAATGAGGATCGGCTGAACACCAAAATAAATACCCATGGTGAAGCGGTCGATCGAGTACGCGAGCGCCAAACGACGAAATGGCGCGTTGGTCGCGAGGATACCGAACAGTTCACCCCAACCCGGTGTTCGTTCATCGTGCGCCCGCTGAACCGGCACCTTCGCGAAACACCACAGCACGGCGACCGGCAAGAACACCACGAAGAACACACCCACCGACGCTACGATTTGTGCATAGCTCGGAAACGCGACGCCTTTGAACCAAATCCAATAGAAGATGCCGACGGCCGTCGCGCAAAGAAATCCGACGAACGCACCACTCTCGCGATACCCGGCGATGCGCGTGCGTTCAGCATAGTCGCCCGACAACTCGCCACCCCAGCTTTGATGGGGCACGTAGATCATCGTCCACCCGGCGTAGAAAACCATCAGCCAGATCAACAGGTAGTACGGCGATGCGCCCGAAGGCGGCTGCAAAAGAAACCAAGCCGCCACGATCGACAGCGGCATACCGACAAGCATCCAAATGCGACGGCGACCGAACCGGGATTGGGTGCGATCGGATAGCGCGCCAATCACAGGGTCGATGAAGGCTTCCCAAAATCGTCCGACGGCGAAGATGGTGGCGACGGTCAGCGCCACCATCCCAACATCCGGTGAGTAATAAACAGGCGGCAAAAAGTTATAGAGCGGGACAAGCATGGCCTGCAGCGCCACCGTCGGCGCCGCGTAGGCCAGCAACTGGCTACGACTCAATGACACGAGACCCCCCTCATATCGACTGGAGGGAAACTAAACGCTGGCTACCAATTCGACCGACAATGGCGCGCTCGAACCTCCACCAGATGATCACGCTACGGACAGAGCGCCAGATTGGACGCCGCATCCAGCCTTCGGGCAGCGTCCGCCCGTTGGACATCGTCGGTCGCTCCAGCCTAGACTCGAAGTGAGCTGGGGTTTTCAACGGGGGTTGACATGGAATCCACTCGACCGATCCGCGCACTCATTCGCGGACTTGATGCACTGACTGTTCTCAACCTGCGCAACGGAGCGACCGTCTCGGAAGTTGCCCAGGAAATTCGCTTACCGCGAACCACCACCTACCGCATTCTCGAAACGCTAAGCCACGCGGGCTTCGTCTATCGCGATGCAACGGACGATCGCTATCGCCTGACCATCATGGTGCGCGGCTTGTCGGACGGCTACGACGACGAGGCATGGGTGACGCAGATCGCGCGCCCCTTCATCCACGATCTTGGCAAAGATATCGTCTGGCCGGTTGCGATCGCATCCCTCTCGGGTACCACCATGATGGTGCGCGAGTCGACCGATCATCGCAGCCCACTGGCCGTCGAACGTTACTCCGCTGGCTTCCGCGTCCCGCTGTTGCTGTCGTCGTCGGGGCGGGTCTACCTCGCCTTCTCGCCGCCCACGCAGCGAGAGTCCTTGCTGGATATTCTCGGACGCTCGAACAAAGAAGAAGACGCACTCGCACGCAATCGTCCGGAGCTCATGAAGCTACTGAACGACGTGCGCATGCAGGGCTACGCCTCTGCGGTGCGACCGCGCCGAGTGTCGGACGAGATCAGCATGGCGGTGCCGATTCTTATCGATGATCGAGTGCTCGCCGCCGTGAGCATTCGTTTCAGCGGCACGGCTGTTCCTTTGAAACTCGGCGTGGAGCGCTTCTTGCCGAAGCTGCGTGAGACGGCCAACAAGATTCGCCAAAGCTTCGTGGAACAGCAACGCGAAGCACCGCCGCAATTGCGCGCCGTCGGCGGCAATCGGGGTTAATCATGAACGCCAACCCCGCGGTGGAATCGGCGCGCTCTGCTCTACTACAACAACTGCAGTCGCTGCTGGGCAATGACCATGTGGTAACGGATCCGGCCGAGTGCCACTTCTACTCGACCGACATCTACCACAGTGGCGAAACGGCCCTGGCCGTCGTGCGACCTGCCAGTGCAGCGGACGTTGCGCAGATCGTGCAGTTGTCTACCGCAGCGGGTGTGGCGGTCGTTGCTCGAGGTGGCGGTGCCTCCTACACCGATGGTTATGCACCCGCCGAATCTGACTCGATCCTGATCGACACTTCACGGATGAATCGCATCCTCGAGCTGAACGAGCGAGATGGATATGTTGTCGTCGAGGTTGGTGTGACTTGGGCGAAGCTCAACGAAACACTGGCGGCGAAGGGACTGCGAACGCCGTTCTTCGGTCCGTTCTCGGGCCTCGCGGCAACCGTGGGTGGTTCGCTCTCTCAAAACAGCGTGACTTGGGGAACCGGTGTATTTGGTGTCTCGGGTGAGACGACGCTGTGTGTTGAAGTTGTGTTGGGTGACGGCCGCATCGTACGCACCGGTTCCTGGGGTGCCGCGAACGGTGTCCCGTTCATGCGCTCGTATGGTCCGGACCTGACCGGACTTTTCATGGGCGACTGTGGCGCACTCGGCGTGAAGACAGCCGTCGCCTTGCGACTGATGCGCCGCAATGCGTACGTCATGGGTCTCTCTTTCGGATTTCCGGATTTCGCGAGTCTGGCCGCTGGCATGGAGGCCGCGGCCAAAGAGGGTCTCAACCTCACGAATTTCGGCCTCGATCCTGCGCTGCAGCAAGGCCAACTGGGCAAGGCAGACCGCGCCACCGCCATCCAGTCGGCACTGGCCGTCTGGAAAACCTCACGCGGCGTTGTCGACGGCATTCGGCAGCTGGTGAAAATGGCACTTGCGGGTCGGCGTTTCCTTGAAGGCTCCGTGTTCTCGGCGCATTGGATCGTCGATGGTCTCGACGACGCCAGCTGTCGTGCGGCCGTTGGCCGATTGCGCGCTGTGCTACAGCCCTATGGCGCCGAAGTGCCCGCCACGGTTCCGACGGTCGCGAATGCCATGCCGTTCATGCCGCTCTACAACGTTCGCAGCCCGCTCGGCGAACGCTGGGTGCCGATTCACGGTTTGCTGCCATTTTCGCGGGTCGAGACGTTTCGGGCGGATCTCGCGCGCTACTACGCGGAGCACGAAGCCGAGATGAAACGACTGAAGATTCGCTATGGAGCGATGTTCATGACCGTCGCCACCAATGCTTTCTTGTATGAGCCGGTGTTTTATTGGGAGGATGGCTACAACGTCACCCAATCGCGTCTTATGCCGGACGGGTATCAAGCAACGCTTCCGCAATTCCCCGAGAACCCGGAAGGCCGAGCATTGGTCGACAAGATGAAACACGGCATCGCCGACATCTTCCAGCGGCACGGTGCGGCACATCTGCAAATCGGCAAGTTCTACCCCTACATGCGGGGTCGCGAGCCACACAACGCCGCATTGATCCGTCACCTGAAGCAGATCGTTGATCCGCAGCGTCGGCTTAACCCGGGCGCGTTAGGCCTGTAGAATAGCGGGCTCTCTTACGGCTGGCAGCGGAGTCTCTCTCGCGATGAAACGCATTCTGGTCTCCATCAAACGCGTCGTCGATTACAACGTCCGGATTCGCGTCAAACCTGACGGATCTGGCGTCATCACGGACGGCGTCAAGATGAGCATCAACCCTTTCGACGAAATCGCGCTCGAAGAAGCGCTGCGCATCAAAGAAAAGGGACTCGCCGAGGAAGTCGTTGCCGTGTCGATCGGACCTGCCGATTGCCAACAGCAATTGCGTACCGCGCTCGCCATGGGAGCAGATCGTGCGATCCACGTCCAAACCGACGCGATCATCGAGCCATTAACGGCCGCACAAGTGCTGAAGGCCCTCGCCGATCGTGAGCAGCCGATGCTCGCTATCCTCGGCAAACAAGCGATCGACGACGACTGCAGCCAGACGGGTCAAATGTTGGCGGCGCTTTGGCAACGTCCGCAAGCAACCTTCGCTTCAAAAGTCGAGGTTGAGGGTGACAAGGCGCGCGTCACGCGCGAAGTCGATGCCGGACTCGAAACGCTCGAGGTCGATTTGCCGGCCGTCATCACGACCGATCTTCGCTTGAACGAGCCGCGGTACGTCAAGCTGCCCGACATCATGAAAGCGAAGAAGAAGCCGCTTGATACGATCGAACCCGCTGCTCTTGGGGTCACCCCGGTCGAGGTCGTCAAATCCGTCCACTTCGAGCCGCCGGCGGCTCGCAGCAAGGGCATCATGGTGAAGGACACGCAGGAACTCGTCGCGGCATTGCGCAGTAAGGGATTAGTCTGATGGCCAAGGTACTTATCGTCGCCGAACACGACGGCAGCAAGCTCAACCCGGCAACCGCCAAGTGCGTTGCCTGTGCCTCACAGATCGCCGGTGCTGACATCAGCATCGTCGTCTTTGCAGCCGACCCTTCCGCCGTTGCGGCGCAGGCGGCCGCCTTGCAAGGCGTCGCTCGCGTGCATACGGTCGCACATGCCCTGCATGCTCAACCGCTCGCCGCCACGATTGCACCGCAACTGGCCGAGCTCGCTGCGGGCCACTCGCATGTCTTTGGTCCCTCGACGACCTTCGGTAAGGATCTGATGCCTCGTGTCGCCGCACTGCTCGGTGCGCCGCAGATCTCGGACATCATGGCTGTTGAGAGCGCAACTCGTTTCAAGCGCCCCATCTACGCAGGCAACGCCATCATCACCGTCGACGTTCCTGCCGATCGGCAAATCGTCGCAACGGTGCGCGTGGCCTCCTATCAGCCGGTAGCCACCCAAGCGGCTGCGGCGTTGATCGTGGCGGCCAACCCCGCCGCAGCCTTGCCGACGCACACGCGCTTCGTGTCGGTGACGGCGGCGCGCTCCGATCGTCCGGATCTGCAAACGGCAGCCAAAGTGGTCTCAGGCGGTCGAGCACTTGGCAGTGCCGAGAATTTTCAGATTCTGTACTCCCTCGCTGACAAGCTCGGCGCTGCCGTTGGCGCTTCGCGCGCCGCGGTCGATGCTGGTTATGCGGCCAACGACATGCAGGTTGGTCAAACGGGCAAGATCATCGCGCCGGAGTTGTATTTGGCGTTCGGCATCTCAGGCGCGATCCAACATCTGACCGGCATCAAAGATGCACGGACGATCGTCGCCATCAACAAAGATGCCGAAGCGCCGATTTTCGAAGTGGCGGATATCGGACTCGTCGGTGACCTGTTCCAGATCGTGCCCGAAATCGAAAAGCTGATCGCGCAGAGCAACTGATCATCGAAACCTCCTTCGGTGATCGGCCTTGAAGGCCGAAGCAGATAAAGCAGCCTCGCCGCGCTGGGGATTCATCATCCTCATGGGCGTGGCGAGCAGCCTCTCGGCGTTCGGCATGGCGAGCGTCGTCCCTGCGCTACCGACGCTCTCACGGGCACTGGCGACCGACTACGCGTCGCTACAATTCGTCGTATCGGCTTATCTGCTCGGTCTCGGTCTGTTCCAACCTATTCAAGGTTTGCTCTGCGATCGATTCGGGCGACGACCGGTATTCCTCGCCGGGTTCGCTTTGTTCGGAATCGCGAGCCTGTTCGCCAGCGTGGCCTCGAGCGTTGCGATGCTGGTGCTCGCCAGATTCCTCCAAGCGATGGGTGTCAGCGTTGCCACCGTGGTTTCACGGGCCATCGTTCGCGATTCCTTTGAACCCGGCCCCGCAGCGGTCGCCTTGTCCTTCATCACCGCAGTCATGGGCGTTGCACCGGTGCTCGCGCCCTTGGTTGGTGGCGTGATCGCTGATTATCTCGGTTGGCGTGGCATCTTCTGGATCCACGCGGGAGTCAGCCTGCTGCTGGTGGGTGTGTTGTTCACCCAACTCAAAGAAACGCGCCCTGCCGATACCGAGTCCATGTCGTTCGGCGACTTAGTGCGCGGCGGTCGCTTTCTAGTGACGCAACCGGGTTTCATGGGCCCCTCTTTGACGTACAGCTTTTTCAGCGCGTCCGGATTCATTTTCATCACGGTGGGTGCGGCTCTGTACGAGACGATGTTCGACATGAGCGGCGCCGAATTTGGTCTGCTGTGGTCGGGACTCGCGTTCAGCTTCATCGCGGGAGCCACCTCGGCGGGACATCTCGCCCGGCGTTTCGGCTCTGCGCGCAGTCAGCGCATCGGCATGGGCTGTAACGGTATCGCCACAGCCGCGTTCGTGATCGCCGCCTTCATGGCGGCCGCACCCATGTGGCTATTCAGTCTCTCGCTCGCGCTGTTGATGTTCGCCAATGGCGTCGTGCAGCCCTTGGCACTCACCGCGGCCGTGGATGACCATCCACAGCTAGCCGGTGTCGCCGCCGGACTTTCGAGCTCCATTGCGATGTTGATTTCGATGGTCAGCGCGATCACGACGGGCGCGATCTACGACGGTACGGCTCGTGGCTGCGCCATCCTGATGAGCGCCGCCTGCATTCTGGCGGTCGTCTCACTACGCCTTGGCGAAAAGACGCATCCGATCAGCGCCTAGACCTCAAGCGACTTTGACGAGTGCCTTCCCGAAATTGCGCCCCTGCATGAGCGCGCAAAATGCTTGAGGCGCGTTCTCGAGACCGACGGTGACGTCCTCGCGATAACGGAAGCGGTCTTCACGCATCCAAGTTGAGACGACCCGCGTCATTTCGTCCATTCGGTTCATGTGATCGTAAACGACGAGGCCTTTCATCGTCGCACGGGCACCCACGATGGGACCGAGCCATGGGCCCGGCGGCGGCGTATCGAGGCTGTAAGCCTCGATCATGCCGCACAGGACGATCCGTGCACCGATCGCGAGATTGCGCAGCACGGCAACCAGCGTATCGCCTGCGACGTTATCGAAGTAGACATCGATGCCGCGTGGGCAAGCACTCTTTAACGCAGCAGCGAGGTCGCCATCCTTGTAGTTGACGCAGGCGTCAAAACCCATTTCTTTGACTGCGTAATCGCACTTCTCAGCTGAACCCGCGATGCCGACCACACGCGCACCCATGTGCTTGGCAACTTGCCCTGCGGTCGAACCGACCGGCCCTGTGCAAGCCGACACGACGAAGGTCTGTCCCGGCAGCGGCTGTCCGAGATAGACCGTGCCCGCATATCCCGTAAGACCTGGCATCCCAAGAACGCCGAGCGCCGTGGACACCGGTGCAATCGCTGGATCAATCTTGCGCACGCCGACGCCATTGGACAGCGCATATTGCTGCCAACCGTTACGGACCGCGACGATGTCGCCCACCGCAAACTGCGGATGGCGTGACTCCACGACCTCGGCCACCGTCTCGCCCACCATCACATCGCCAGCAGCCAGCCGATCTGCATAGATCTGGCTGTTCTTCATGACGTTACGGTAATAGGGATCGAGCGAAAGCCAGAGGGTTCGCGACAGGAACTGACCCTCCCCAACGGCGGGGATGGGTGTCACGTCGTGCCCGAAGTCCTCGGGAACCGGCAGGCCCCGAGGACTACGCGCGAACGTGATTCGATGATTAGCGTTTGGCGAGATGCTGGACATCAAAGCTGGCCGAGCACGTGCTCCGCAGCGGACACCTTGAACTCACCACCCGCCTCGATGTTGACCTGCGTCGCAACGCCGTCCTTCACGATGAGCGCGAAGCGCTGACCGCGCATGCCCATACCGAAACCACGCGCATCGAGCTCGAGACCGAGCGCACGGGTGTAGTCGCCATTGCCATCGGCCAGCATCAACACTTTGTCGCCCACGTTGCTGGACTTGCCCCAGGCATTCATGACGAACATGTCGTTGACGGCCATGCAGGCAACGGTGTCGACACCCTTGGCCTTGAGAGCATCGAAATGCTGCAAGTAGCCCGGCAGGTGCCTAGCATCACAGGTCGGCGTAAAAGCACCCGGCACCGAGAACAGCACGACGGTTTTACCGCCGAACAGTGCGTCCGTGCTGACTTCCTTGGCACCCTCGGCGGTCATCGTCTTGAACGCGCCTGAGGGCATCTTGTCTCCAGCCTTGATGGTCATCGCCCCACTCCTGTTTGCAGTAAAGACCGGGATTCTAACCTCAGAAGCGGAAGCTCAGGCGTAAGGACGATGCAGATATTGACCGATGGGTTTGCCGACCGGCTTGCCATTGTCGTAAATCAAGTGCCCGCGCAGGTAAGTGCTCGTGACCGAGGCGGACATTTCCATCCCCTCGAACACCGAGTAGCCCTGATCGGATTCAGACACCTTGTTACCGGCGACGAAGCTCTTGTTCGGATCAACGAGCACGATGTCGGCGTCAAAGCCCGGGGCGATGTCGCCCTTGCCCTGCAAGCCGAAGCGACGAGCCGCCGTCCACGAAGTGAGTTCGGCCACTCGGTTGAGTGACAGGCCACGACGCTTACCCTCGGTGATGAGCGCCGGCAGCATGAACTCCGTACCGCCGAAACCGGACTTAGCAAGGAAGATGTTTTTCTTGTCTTTCTTTCCGAGCTTCATTTCGGCGCGACAGCATGCGTGGTCCGAGCACACCCAATCGAGCTTGCCGTCGAGCAGCGAATCCCAAAGGAATTCGACGTCGGCACGCGAGCGAATCGGCGGATTGACCTTCGCGTTATTGCCGATCTTCGAATCGTAATCGAGCAACAAGTGCGCGATCGTCACTTCACGACGGAAGTTGACGTGCGGGAA
>JBDKJA010000066.1:0-10129 GCA_039796795.1 Pseudomonadota bacterium | reverse complement strand
GCGCGTCGATGCGCGTGGGCGTGAACTCTATGGCCGCCTCTCGCGCTGCCCCGGGCACACCGGTGCGGCGCTGGCGATGATGGGCGTTTGGGATTTGCGTCCCCTCGAGCGAGAGCTGACACAACTGGCCATTCCGCTGCATTTGATCATCGGTGGTGAAGATCGAATGATTCTGCCCGGGGAGGCCACCAAAGTTCGACGACTCGTGCCCACGGCGACGGTCGAGCAATGGTCAAATCTGGGTCACTTGGCCCATGAGGAAGCACCCGCCCGTTTGGCGGATTGGGTGCTCGCGCAGGCGCGAGCCGATGGCGTTGTAGTTCCATCCTGACACCACAGGCTGTATCGTGGAGCGGACACTTTGATCTGAGGCCGCCCGACGTGACCGTCGATCGATCCCATCCGCTGCGCTCCACGCTGCACGACGAGGTACACGCAAGACCGCCTCTGTCCTTGCCGACGCCCTCGCGTTTGACCTGCCTTGCACTGATGTCGAGTGCCGAGGAGGTTGCCAAGGAAATGGCGCTACTCAGTGAGCTTGCGACGCTCCACGGTTTGCCGCCACCCGGCGGTGAGGCTGGACACTGCGTGATCGAGGCGAGCGGATTTCGTCTCAAGTGGGAACGTCACACCGAATATTCGCGCTACGTGATCGCCGTCGATGGCGCCGGTAGTCGTCCTTTTGCGGAGCCAGCGAGTGATTGTTTGCCCGCTCACTGGTTGGCGAGATTGCCGGGCCAGATGTTGTATGCAGGCCATGCCGAAGTGTCGGCCGGCGAGATCGAATTCGGCGAAGGCTTCGCGAGGATATCGCGCGAGAGTTTTGGGGGTCGCGCCTTAGTGGGATCTTTGATCGCCGGTGGTCTCGCCACGGTGGTCACCGACTTTCGCATTGATGAGCAGGGTTACAGTCGTCTGCTGCTCATCGATCGTGGCATGACTGCGGCCCAGTGTGGCCGTGCGGTGCAGGCGCTACTAGAGGTCGATACCTATCGTTTATTGGCTTTGCTGGCTTTCCCGGTGGCGCGTCACTTGTCGCCGCAGTTGGCGCGCGATGAGCGTGAGTTGTCATCGATTGCCAATGAGCTCGTCGATATCGATAAGACGCAAGAGCCGGTGCTGCTTGAGCGTTTGACTCGCCTGCAGGCGGAGATCGAACGCTACGAAGCCGATCATCATTATCGTTTCGGCGCGGCTGAGGCTTATCACGAGATCGTACAGCGGCGACTCGAGCAGTTACGTGAAGAGCGGGTCGACTCACTGCAGACGCTGCAGGAATTCATGGAGCGGCGTTTGGGTCCCGCCATGAACACCTGCGTCGCGGTGATGGCACGTATGGAATCTTTGTCGCAGCGTGTGACGCGGGCGACTCAGCTGTTGTCGACTCGCATCGAGATCACCCGCGAAGGCCAGAACCAGCAGTTGCTCGAATCGATGAATCAGCGTGCCGCCGCACAATTGCGACTGCAGGGTACCGTCGAGGGATTATCGGTAGCCGCAGTGACCTATTACATCGTCGGTCTCATCAGTTATCTCGCTGAAGGGCTCGAGGGAGTTGCGTTTTTACCGAGTCCCGGCGTCATCACCGCCATCAGTATTCCGATCGTTGCGATCCTGGTCGCACTCGGCGTGCGGCGCATCCGCCGCGCCGTCGAGCATCAAGTGGAGCAGAGTTCATGAGTCATGCCATCGTCATTGGCAGCGGTTTCGGTGGGTTGGCTGCGGCCATTCGCCTCGGTGCGCGTGGGTATCGAGTCACCGTGCTCGAGCGGCTCGATGGGCCCGGTGGGCGAGGCTATGTGTATCGTCAAGACGGATACACTTTCGATGCCGGCCCGACGATCATCACCGCGCCCTATCTCTTCGAAGATTTGTGGCGCTTGTGCGGCAAGCGTCTTGCCGATCATGTCACTTTGCGCGCACTCGATCCGTTCTATGAGGTGCGCTTCGATGATGGCGACGTCTTTCGTTACACCGCCGATCTCGATCGTATGCGAGAGCAGGTGGCGCGAATCGAACCGCGTGATGTCGAGTCGTTCGATCGCTTTCTGGCGCGCAGTCGCGAGATTTATGAAGTCGCGTTTCGAGATTTGGCGGAGCAGCCTTTCCACGAAATCGGGACTTTGCTGCGGGCGGCGCCTGATCTGATCCGCTTGGGCGGTTATCGATCTGTTTATCGTGAAGTCAGTCGCTTCTTCCGCAGCGATAAGCTGCGCACGCTCTTCAGTTTTCATCCGCTGTTGATTGGCGGTAATCCGTTCACTACCACGGCGTACTACTGCCTCATTGCGCACCTCGAGCGTAGCTACGGTGTTCATTACGCCGAAGGCGGTATGGGCGCGTTGGTACGTGGCTTAGTGGATTTGATCGAGGGGCAGGGCGGTCAGTTGCGATACAACGCGCCGGTTGCCGAGATCCTCGTCAAACAGGGTCGTGCGTGCGGCGTCAGGCTCGAGAGTGGTGAGGTCATCGAGTCCGATATCGTGATTTCTAATGCCGATGTCGCGACGACCTATGAACGACTGCTCGGCTCCACGCCGCGTCGTCGCTGGACCGACGCCAAGCTCGAGCGGGCGAGCTACTCGATGAGTCTGTTCGTTTGGTACTTCGGCACCAACCGCCGTTACGACGATGTGTATCACCACACGATGGTTCTAGGACCGCGTTATCGCGAATTGCTGGACGATATCTTCAAGCGCAAGCATCTCGCCGAGGATTTCAGTTTGTATCTGCATCGGCCGAGTGCAAGTGATCCCACACTTGCGCCAG
Source organism: Pseudomonadota bacterium (assembly GCA_039796795.1). GTDB lineage: Bacteria > Pseudomonadota > Gammaproteobacteria > Steroidobacterales > Steroidobacteraceae > UBA964. The sequence goes on along the minus strand of JBDKJA010000066.1, from coordinate 7,360 downwards.
CTGGTTGTGATTCTTTCTACGTGCTCGCGCCGGTGCCGCATCTCGATAGTGGTACCGATTGGCGGGTTCAGGCCGAGCCCTATCGTGCCGCGGTGCAGCGTCGTTTGGAGTCGACGATGTTGCCGGGTCTAGGGGATGCGTTGACCACATCGCTCATGCTGACACCGCTCGATTTTCGTGATCGCCTCGCTTCCAAGAAAGGCGCGGCATTTGCGATGGAGCCGAAGCTTTTTCAAAGCGCTTGGTTCCGACCACATAATCGAAGCGAAGAAGTCGAAGGGCTTTATTTCGTCGGTGCCGGTACGCATCCCGGAGCGGGTTTGCCCGGGGTGGTGTCGTCAGCGAATATTTTGGACAAGATCGTTCCGCCGCCAGCGCGACCGCGCTAAGACGTATTAAATCGGGCGCTAACGCTTAGGGCGTATCGTTGATCAAGCAGGCGGCGGCCAGTCTGCCTGACAACGTCGCCATCGGCACACCAGGTCCGGGATGGACGCTGCCGCCAGCGAGATAGAGCCCCGGTATCTTCGTGCGCGCCGTCGGTCGCTCAAAGCTCGCGAAAGCGCCATGGTTGGCGGATCCGTACAAACTGCCGCCTGTCGCCGGAAAAAGACGCTCGAAATCCTGCGGTCGCGTGACTTGCCCATATTCTGGCTCGCTGGTGACGACCAAGCCACTCGCCTTGAGTTGCGAGAATACGCGTTGCTGCAGAGCGGCAAGCTCGTGATCCGACAGGCCTTGGCGATCACCATCGGCAGGCGCATTGACTAGGATCAACAAGCGCTCCGAGTCGCCTGCTGAGAGTGGCGCGGAGGCTTCGCCGCGATCCTGCGCACAGACATAAATCGTGGGTCGATCCGTGATCCGGCGAGATTCGAAAATGTCGGAGAACTCACGCGGGTAGTCATCCCCAAAGAAGACATTGTGATGTGCAAGATCAAAGCCGTGGGTCGGTGCGTCGATGCACCAAGTGACCGCCGAAAGTCCTCGGCTGCTGCGCGATCGGGATGCAACGGCACTGCGTACTTCCTCTCCTAGTAGACCGTCGGCGAGCGCTTGTGTATCGCCATTGAAGATCACGTGTTCACCGGCGATGAAATCGCCATTGTCTAAATGCACACCGACGATACGCCCGTCGCGAAGCTCGATGCGTTGTACGCCGCTGCCGAGACGCACACTGACGCCACAGCGTGTCGCGAGCGATGCGAGCGCTTCGGCCACTCGATGCATACCGCCTTCGACGAGCCACACACCTGACTGTTCAACATGCGCGATCAGCATCAGCGTGGCAGGTGCCTGCAGCGGTGATGAGCCGACATAGGTCGCATATCTTGCGAACAACTGTCGAAGTCGTGGGTCGCGGAAGTGTTCGGCCAGCGCGCGCCACAGCGTGAGCCACGGTGGTGTTCGCCACATCGTCAACATCCCTGCGAAGCCGATCTCCCGCATGAGGCCCGCGGTCGTCGGTCGAGCGGACATCATGAAAGGTTTGCGAAGGCAGTTGTGCAGAGCGCCGGCTCGCTCGAGAAACTCCCGAAAGCCCTGTGCTTCGCGGGAACCCGCGAAGTGCCCGATGGCTTCCATCGAGGCTTGGGGATCCGCATGCAGATCGAGTATGGCCGGATCGTCCACCCAGGTGTGCCTCGCGAGCACGCTTGCGGAATGTAATGTGAGGTGGTCTTCGAGTCGGCTGCCGGCGTCGGCAAAGAGCGACTCGAAGACATGTCGCATGGTGAATACGGTCGGTCCACCGTCGATGGGTCGACCGCGTGGGGCGAGGCTGCGCAGTTTGCCGCCGACGTCTGCGGCGCGCTCGATGAGGGTGACCTCGTGACCGCAACGCGCGAGATCGATGCTGGCGGCAAGGCCGGCCACGCCCGCACCGATCACTAACGTACGTTTCGAGGAGCTCAAGCGTTCTGCGGTCGTTGCCGCGTGATGGCGTAGCGGTGGTAGATGATCAACGCGAGCCCGACGATGAGCGGGATCGACCAAAGACCCGGGTGCAGCGCAAGCGCCGGGATCGTGCGTACCGCGCCGAAAGCAAAAAAGGCGGTATAGACAGAAATGCCGGCACCCACTAACGCTTTGATATGTTCTTTGAGCCAATCGAGCGGCGCCGGCTTCGCTTTCAAGATGAACCAAAGATTGGTGGCAACCGTGGCGATCCCGATCGCCGGCATGCCGAGCATCAGCGGTTCACCGATCCGCAGTGACTCGATGAGACAAGCGATCGCGGCGATCGTGAGTAGCAGCTGCAGAGCAAGATTGCGCCATTCGCGATGGCCGCGATGGTTCTCTCGATGCTGGATGCAGGACCAACCGTACCAAGCGAGGTTCACCGTGAGGATCGCCAGGCCGAGCATCATCCAGCCGAAGATGCCGCGTATCCAGTCGGGATTGGTCAGATGCGGGTGGGTTGCCTGAGGATCGATCAAGGTACAAATGCTGATACCGATGGCGGCCGATCCGGTCGCGAGCATGGTCCAGGTGAAGACCCGCCCCCAACGCCGATGTAGAGGGCTACCTTTGCGACCGAGCACCGGAATCCAGAATGCGACGAGGCCCAGGCTGCCAAAGAGGATGTGCAGCACCACGAAGGCGTGAAACAGGGTTACGACGGGTTCGGTCACCCGTGTCATGCTGCCGATGTCGCGCTCTAGTGTAAAGTACGGTTGACGTATGTACTGTCCACCTAGACCGCAGCCGCTCGCGGCGTTGGTGTCCCTGCTGCGCGTCATGGCGCGCGGTGATGGCGACCTGCTGAGTCTTTTACCGGCGAAGGCCTACAAGGTCGAAACCGGTTGGTTGGGCTATTCGCGTCGCTCGATCCTCATCGTCAATGCGCCCGAACTGTTGCGTGACGTACTCACCGATCCCACCGGTATCTATCCGAAAAACGATTTGATGGTCGGCGCCCTCGAACCCTTGGTGGGTAACTCGATCTTCGTTTCGAGCGGCGCGATTTGGAAGCGTCAGCGACACATGATCGACCCCGCCTTTTCGCATATGCGACTTGGCAAAGCCTTCGTCTCGATGTCCGCGGCCGTCGACGATTACGAGCAGCATCTGGATGAACAGGCTGCACGGGGAGAGTCCTTTTCGCTCGATCTTGCAATGAGTCATCTGACGGCCGACATCATTTGTCGAACCGTGTTCTCGACCTCGTTACAGTCCAAGACCGCCGTCGATGTGTTCGAGGCTTTCACGGTGTTCGAGCGCACCTGTGCCCAGGTGGAGTTGAAGCGACTGATTTTCGATGAACCTTTCGCCAAAATTCCTCAGCATCCGGTTGTGCTCGAGGCCTGCGAGCGCATTCGACGCCATCTCGGCGATTTGGTTGATACCCATCTCGGTGAGCGAACAGCGAACTATGACGACATCGCTAGCGCTGTCATCGAGGCTCGAGATGTTGAGACTGGCCAAGGCTTCACCCGTAAAGAGTTACTCGATCAACTCGGGGTGATGTTTTTGGCCGGTCACGAGACGACCGCGAGCGCGTTGATCTGGGCATTCATGATCCTAGCCGTGCAGCCTGGCGTGATGGCGCGCGTGCGCAGCGAGGTCGAGGCTATGGCAGGCGATGGGCCAATCAGCCTCGAACAAGTCAGGCGAATGAGCTTCGTACGTAACGTTTTCAAAGAAACTTTACGCTTGTATCCGCCGATCACTTTCATTCCGCGAGTGGCTGCGGAAGCGGCACAAATTGGGCGACACCGCGTCAAGAAGGGCGCGATGCTCATGATCGCGCCATGGACCATCCATCGGCATCGCGATTATTGGCAAAACCCCCATGCGTTCGATCCGGACCGATTTTCTGCCGAGCGGGAACACGAGCTCGTGCCCGGGGCTTATTTGCCTTTCGGTCTCGGGCCGCGCGTCTGCGTAGGCGCCGGCTTTGCACAACTCGAGGCCGGTTTGATTTTGGCGCGGCTATGTCGTCGCTACGATTTCCAAGTTCACGATGTGGGTCGGGTGAGACCGGTCGCGCGACTGACGACGCGTCCGGCTGAGCAACTACGGGTGACCGTGACGAGGCGAGCGTGAGCACCATCCTTCTGACGCTCGGTCGATTACCGAAAGCGTTGGAGCTTGCCCGTGCGCTGCATGCGGCGGGTTGCCGTGTGCTCGTGGCCGAGCCTTTCGAGCGTCACCTGACGGGTGCGTCGCGCAGCGTTGCCCGAAGTTTTGTAGTGCCAGCTCCCGCGATAGATCAACAAGCGTATTTAACAGCGTTAGCCGATATCGTCGTGCGCGAAGGCGTGGATGTGGTGCTGCCCGTTTCAGAGGAAATTCTTCACGTCGCCGCTTTGCATGAACGGCTACCGAGTTCGGTTCGCGTCGCGTCGATGCCGCTATCCGCGCTGCTGTCCGTGTACGACAAACAGGCGTTCGTGCTGCGTTGTCACGAAGCGGGGCTTGCCGCTCCTGAGACGCGCTCTCTCGACGATCCCTCGGCCCTTGAGCTTGCGACCGCCGCAGCGACGGTCGTCAAGCCGCGTTATTCCTGCTCCGGTCGTGGCGTACAGTTTCTCGATAAGGGTGCGTCGGTGCCATCGGTTGATGAGCCCGCCATCATCCAGTCTTTCGTGCGCGGCGATTTGCTCAGCACTTTCGGCTTTGCGCGACAGGGTCGCTTGCAGTCGACGGTGGTGTATCGCGCAGCCGTGTTGCAGGGAACCGTGGCCGTCTGCTTCGAGCGTCTCGATCTGACACCGGCTGTCGAAGAATGGATCTCGCGTTTCGTCGCTCACACCAAGTTCGATGGTTTTGTTTCATTCGACTTGATGCAGGATGCCGACGGCGTCGTTTGGGGTATCGAGTGCAATCCGCGCACGACGAGTGGAATCCATTTCGTCGAGCCAGCGGATCTTGCGCGTAGCGTGCTTCAGCCAGATCAAGGTTCGCCTTGGCGCTTCAAATCGGGGCGGCTACGGCAGCAATTTTATCCGTGTCTGACCGAGACGCAGGCATCGATGTTCACAAAGCGTTTCGGTCAGAACTTACGCTATCTTTGGCGTGCTGATGACGTCAGTTGGAAAACGAGCGATCCTTGGCCATTCATCGGGATGCCATGGACATCCTGGCCCATCATCGAGCGAGCCGTGAAAGAGCGTTGCACTTTCGGTGAAGTTGCCATGCGTGACTTTGATTGGCGGGTTCCCCGTGAGGCGCTGTCATGAGATCGCTCGCATGAGATCCATATTGGCAACCGATACCGATCGACTCGCTTGTCGCGAACTCATCCGCGTCGGGTCTAAAACTTTTTACGCCGCGTCGTTTCTGTTGCCGCAGCGGGTGCGCGAGCCTGCGCTCGCACTCTATGCTTTCTGTCGTGAAGCCGATGACGCGATCGATCAATCCAATGAACCGCAGCGCGCATTGGCGGCCCTGAACGAGCGCCTCGATCGAATGTATCGCGGCGATCCCATCGATCGTTCGGCGGATCGCGCGATGGCCGATGTCGTCGCGGAGTTCTCCATTCCGCAGGCGATACCGGCTGCATTACTTGAAGGTTTCGCGTGGGATGCGGAGGGTCGGCGCTACACCGATTTCGCGCAGGTGCAGGACTATGCCGTTCGTGTGGCGGGAACCGTCGGCATCATGATGTGCTTGCTGATGGGTGTTCGCGCGCCGCGAGCGTTGGCGCGTGCGGCTGAGCTTGGCATTGCGATGCAGCTATCGAATATCGCGCGGGATGTCGGTGAGGACGCTCGTATGGGGCGTGTGTATTTGCCCGATGCTTGGTTGCAAGAAGTCGGATCGTCTCGCGAAATGCTGTTGGCGAAGCCGATGTTTAGCGATGCGATCGGTCGGATCGTCGATCAACTCGTTTGCGAGGCAGAAGGTCTCTACGTACGAGCCGCGGCGGGTGTGGCTGAGCTACCGCCGGAATGTCGTCCGGCCATTCACGCCGCGCGCCTGATGTACGCGGAAATCGGTCGCGAGGTGTTGCGCCGATCCGGTGATTCGATTTCGCAGCGCGCCGTTGTCTCGGCAAGACGCAAGGCCTTGTTGCTCGCCAAGGCGCTCTCGACGTCGGCGATCAGCAGTGCCGCTCCCCAAGCCGCTTGGCCGGTGGCGCCTGCCGCGATGTTTCTTCTCGAGGCGGTGGCGGCGCACGATGCCGCGCGAGGCATCGTGCCGGATCCGGTCGCATCGGAATCGATGTTGACGCGTGAGCTCGTGCGCTTGCTGGGTGTGCTGGAGCGTATCGAATTGCAGGAACGCGCCGGGCAATCCTCTTAAGGCGCGCGTTCTCAAAACTCTCGAAAAAGTGGTGCTCTCAGCGCCGCGATACGACTCGAGGCAATCGTACGGGCAGTAGTGTCTGCACCCAGCGCTGGGTAAAACGTCGCAGCGAGACGCTTTCGTGAAAGGCTTCGATGCGATCCCCATCGAGCGTGGTTTCGACTAACGATCGGGCGTAGAAGGGTGCGCTTTCGAGTGTTTCGATCACCGTAGGTCTGGCACCGGCATCGCAGCGGGTTTGTCGCGTGATGCCCCAAGCGCTGGTGGCGAGCGGCTGCATCGGCGGCTGCGATCCTGCTCGCACACTGCCATCGACCCCGAACTCGAGTGACCACGATCGATCGACACGGCCTGGCGTGCCGATCGTGTCGTACAGCACGCGTGTTTTCCCGGCGCCGTGACTGCGCGACCAATGCCACGAGTCAAAATCCTCTTCGAGCGGTGCGAGACCTTGGTTCGCATCGAGATAGGCGGAGCCTTCCCATGCGAGGGCTGGCGCATCGAATCGCACCTCGATGCGAGCGAGCGGTGCCATCGGCCACCATAGATGACGGCCGGCAGCGTCGAGCGGGTAGGGCGTGGCATGTCGAACGCGCGGCGTCACGCGAATATGACCGCGCAGTGATTGGGGCCAGGGTGAGGTTTTTTCGTCCACCTCGATCTGCAGTGCATTGCCATCCCAGAGCACGCGGCTCGCACCGATCATCAAATGATCGGAGTCACGGGTGACGGCAGCAGCATCGCGTTCCGTCATCGCCCAACGTCTTCCGGAACCGCGATACAGCACCACATTGAGTGCCGAGTGCTGTAGCGGATCGACCAAGCCGTATCGCCGCGCGCGGGCGTACCAGGGCGAAAAGACGCAACCGAGCATGGCGATGACGGTCAGGCCATATCGACCGCAGTCGCTCAGTGCGTCGACATACCACCAGGCATAGCCGTTCGGTGGGAGCGCTGCCGCAAAGTCCGGGCCGGTTTGACTCACCACCGGGTGGTGTCTATATTCCATGACACCCTAGTGTGACAATCTGAACTGACATTCGCCAGCGATCAGGTTTCCCACGCAGTTCGCCGAGCAGGTGCAGGCATGAAAAATGCGTCCGGATCC
>JBDKJA010000065.1:0-10346 GCA_039796795.1 Pseudomonadota bacterium | reverse complement strand
GATCGGCAAGGCACTGGCCATCGTGCTTGAGCCCATCGGCTTCAACTGGCAGATCGCCATCGCCCTCGTGCCTGGTTTGGCTGCGCGTGAGATCGCCGTGGGCGCGCTTGGAACCGTATATGCTCTTTCCGGTAGCGAGGAGGCGATCACGGGCGCGCTGGCGAGCACGATTGCTGCCGAATGGAGTTTGGCAACGGCGCTCGCGTTGTTGGCGTGGTATGTATTCGCGCCGCAGTGCCTTGCAACCTTGGCAGTGGTGAAACGCGAGACGGGTGGTTGGCGTCATCCTTTGATGATGGCTGCATATCTTTTCGCGCTGGCCTACTTGGCTGCGTTTTTGACCTATCGTCTCACCCTCATGTTGATGGGAGCTTGAGCGTCATGTGGCAGAACCTCATCGTGACGGCCGCTGTTGTCGTCGCCTCGCTCTATGTGGTCTGGTCGCTCGCGCCCGCCTCGTTTCGACGGTGGATTGCGACTCGGTGGGGTGGGCGTTTCACTTGGCTTGCACGAAGCGCCAAACAGAGCGGCTGTGCGGATTGCGCAGCGCGTAGCGAAGCGAGGTCTTCAAGATGAGTAAGTCATTGCATCAAACCCTGGTGCGCCGAACTGCCGTGATGATCCTGCTCGGTCTTTTTGCAGCGCCTTTTGTCACACAAGCGTCGCCGTTAGCGGTTACCGACGATACCGGCAAGGCGATTTCATTCACACGGCAGCCGGTTCGCATCGTGAGCTTGTCACCGGGCGCAACGGAGCTGCTATTCGCAGCAGGCGCCGGTAGCCAGGTCGTTGGCACGGTAATCGGTGCCGATGCGCCGGAGGCCGCCAAAAAAATCGAGCGCTTGGGTGATGTGAACGCGCTCAAGTACGAGCGACTGCAGGCGCTCAAGCCCGATGTGATCGTGATTTGGCGCGATATGACGCATGAGCTCGTGCTCGAGAGTCTCCAAAAATTGCGCCTGCCGATTTATCAAGTCAGCTTGCGAAATTTCGATGAGATGCCCGCATCGATTCGCCGCCTCGGTCGACTGGCCGGTACTTCATCAACAGCCGAGACGGCTGCACGGCAGCTGGAAGAGCGGGTTGCTGCGCTTCCGAAGCGTCCTGCGCCAAAAGCGATCTCCGATGCGCCTGCCGTCTTTTTCATGATGTGGGACGTGCCGCTTTATACGGTCGGCAGTCGACATCTGATGAACGATGCAATGCGGCGCTGCGGCGTGCGTAATATTTTCGATGACATCGATTTTCCGGCGCCGATCGTCGAATTTGAAGAAATCAAAAAACGTAATCCGGATGTGATTCTGATGGGCGCTCCGCCGATCACCTCACGCGATTGGCGTGAGCGGTGGAGTCGGTTCCCAGCGGTCACGGCGGTGGCTACGCGCCAGATGATTCATTTCGCCGACATCCGATTGACCCGCATGGGGCCAACGGCCATTGATGCCGTCCCGGCTCTTTGTGAGCAATTGAAACCCATGCGCAAAGGAGCGCCGCGTTGATGAGAACGTTACGACACATCCTCGCAGTTCTTCTAGCGGCAACGGCGAGCAACCTCGCGTCTGCGGATGATATCGATGCCATCGATCGACTCTCGCCGAGTCAATTCGAGTCCTTTGCAGATGATCTCGTCGCGGCACTCAGTTACAAGTCCAGCGCCTCCGCAGAACCGCTTGGCGTGCTCGGTTTCGATCTCGGACTCGGTGTTTCATTGGTTCGGCTTGAGAATGCCGAGTCTTGGGGAATCGCCACCGGCAGTACGACCGAGTATCTGCCGATACCAAAAGTGTCGTTGACGAAGGGTTTGCCGTTCGATGTTGATGTTGGTGCCTTCGTCGCCGCTGTGCCGGGCAGCAATATTTTTGTTTACGGTGCTCAGTTGCAGTACGCACTGATGGCCGGCAATCCGGTGTTGCCAGCGGTCGCGCTGCGCGGCGGCATGACGCGCTTGTCGGGTGTCGAGCAGCTGTCTCTCGAAACCCGCAGCGTCGAGCTCGTCGTTTCCAAAGGTTTTTTTGCGTTCACTCCTTATGCAGGAGTTGGACGTGTATGGGGTGATGTCACACCGAACTCGGCTGCGGCTGCCACACTGCAGACGTTATCTCCAACACAGGATCGTATTTTCGCCGGACTGCAGTTTGGGCTCGTGATCGGCAGTCTGTCGCTCGAGGTCGACAAGACGGGTGACGCGCTCGGTGCGTCGACCAAGCTCGGCTTGCGGTTTTAAAGCGCCGTGTCGGGGCTCAATCGTGGTTTAGGGCTGTGGGCGGGGATCGCCGTCAACGTAGCCAATGTCATCGGTACCGGCGTTTTTCTCAAGACGCGTGTCATGACCTGCAATGTCGACGATCCCATGATTGTCATGGCCGTCTGGCTTGCTGCGGGACTGTTATCACTGCTCGGCGCGTTCTGCTACGCCGAACTGGCGTCGATGATGCCGGCAGCAGGGGGCGACTATGTCTTTTTGAGACGCGCTTACGGAAAGCCGACCAGCTTCCTCTACGGCTGGACTGTCTTTGCCATCATGAAGACGGGTTCGCAGGCGGCGCTGGCGGTCGGTTTCGCTATTTTCATGAACGCCGCGCTCGGGGGTGTCCTCGATCAAGCGTGGCTGACGCTGCCATTCGGTGATGGCATTTCTTTTACGGGCCTGACGGTCGTCGCGCTATCGGCATTGTGGCTCGTCACGCTGTTCAACTGTGCATCTGTCGCCACTACGGGTAGCGCCGCCACCGTGCTCACGGTGATGAAAGTGCTGACCGTACTTGCGGTCGGTATCGGTGCATTCACGTTTGGTCAGGGCGATCTTTCGCATCTTTCTGGGTCAGCGAGTGGCGGCAGTTGCGAAGGCGTCGAAGCGAGCGCCATGGGTGGTCTTGCTGGTATCGGCGCCGCCATGCTCGGTGCGCTCTGGGCCTACGATGGTTGGAATAACGTCGCGCCGCTTTGCGGTGAGGTCAAAGACCCGCAGCGCAATTTGCCGCGAATGTTCATCTGGGGCACGTTGCTCGTGATCGGCCTTTATGTTGGCGTCAACGCCGCCTACTTCTATGTTCTCTCGCCGCAGGAGATCGCGAGTGTGTCAGCGACCTCGTCAGTCGCAACCGAGGTGTTGAAGACCTTCGCTGGTCCCGCTGCGGTGACCTTCATGGCCGCGGCACTCATGCTCTCTTCGTTAGGTTCGCTGCACGCCTCGGTGCTCGCCAATTCGCGAGTGCCTTTCGCGATGGCAAGCGACGGCATGTTCTTCAAGCCCTTGGCGAAAGTGTCCGAGCGCAGCCGCGTGCCGGTCAACGCGGTGCTGGCCCAAGCAGGGTGGGCGAGTGTGCTCACGCTCTCCGGCACTTACGACACTCTGACCGATTCGGTTGTATTTGCTTCGTGTCTCTTTTATGCGTTGAGCGCGGCGGCGGTCATTTTGTTCCGGCGCACCGAGCCGGATCTGCCGCGCCCTTTCAAGACCTGGGGATATCCGTTTACACCGATCGTCTTCGTATTGGTTTCCGCCGCGTTGCTGATCAGCGCGCTCGTCGCCACGCCGAAGCAGGCCTTGCTCGGGATCGGCGTGATCCTGCTCGGTGTTCCCTTGTACTTCTACTGGAATCGAAATCGATCCTGAAAAAGAATCGATTTTTACAATCTAGTTTTTCTGAAAAATCAGGAACGTTTTCTTTGTACTGATCGCAGAGCCGATGGTGTGAGAATACGCCGGGTTTTTTTAATGTGGTTCTGCGATGCGGAAGGCACCCTTCCCACAACCGATGAAGAACGTGGTTCACGTTCCGGCTTTGCTGTTGGCAGCACGGCACGGGCCGCTCACGGTCGGCGATCTGGTTTTACTGTTCCGCTTGTATGGTTTTGGCGGCGAGAGCGCCTGCAAGAAGCTCGTGCATCGTCTCTCCACCCTCACACTGCTCAAAGTCGAAGGCGGCAAGAGCAGCGATGGTCGAGAGAAGCTGGTCAGCGTGACGCCTGAAGCACAACAAGTGCTGAATGATTTCCGACACTTGCTCGATCAGCTCGAATCGAGACGCTGAGTTTCCGCTCGTTAGTCGCGAAAGTTGTCAAAGGACAACGGGCGATCAAACTCCTGTTTGCGTAACAAGGCGATGGCGTCCTGTAGATCGTCGCGCTGCTTTCCGGTCACGCGAACTTTGTCGCCATGAATGGCACCCTGCACTTTGAGCTTGGACTCTTTCAGCAGTTTGACGATCTTTTTGCCGCACTCCTGATCGATGCCGTGACGCAGCACGACATCTTGGCGTGCCTCGGCCAAATTCGTTTGCGCATCTTTGAGATCAATGCAGGCGACATCAATGCCCCGCTTGGTGAGTTTTAACTTCAGGATATCCAGCATTTGTTTGAGCTGGAATTCGACTTGCGCCTTCATCTGCACCGCGAATTCTTTCTCTTTGAATTCATATTTGCAGCCTGTGTCCTTGAAATCGAAACGCTGCGATAGCTCACGGTTCGCCTGATCGATGGCATTGGCAAGTTCGTGGCGATCAATTTCGGAGACAACGTCAAAAGAAGGCATTACTCACTCCTCAAGCCGTCGGTGGCGCAGGTTCCGCCAACAACGAATCCACCGTCTTTTCGAATTCGTCGACTAGCTTCTCGTAATGCACTCCGGTCGCAGGGCCTGAAAAGCCGGTGTGGATTTTTCGTACCTTGCCACTGCGATCGACGAAGATCGTGGTGGGAAAGGCAAAAACGCCGTTCAGCTGTGGCAGCTTCGATGCGGCATCGTCTTTGTCCGAGATGCCGGCGATCAGAGTGGTGTATTCGATCTTATAGCGATCGCGGAAACGATAGACGGCTTCGGCGGCCTTCGGGAAATCGCCGAACTGTTCGAACATCAACGAGACGACTTCGAAACCTTGCGCGCGCTTGCGTCGGTGTAGGTCTGCCAAGAAAGCGGCTTCGTCGTGACAATTGGGGCACCAGCTTCCAGCGAGCGCAACGACGATGACTTTTCCGCGGAAGAACGAGTTGTTTAAAGAAATCGAACTTCCGCCAAGATCGGGGAAAGTGAAATCGAGCTTCTCTGCATCTCCTACCAGCGCCGTTTTGTTGGCAGCGTCACCCAGCGAAGCAGAATCGTCTCGCTTGCCCGAGAATGTTTCGGTGTGCGCCGTGCCAGACCAAAATTGGCCATCCAGCGATCCGTCTTCTTTGACAGTCGCGTGGTAGAGAAAAACATGACCGCCATCAAACTTCGAGAGGCGAAGTTCATTGCCGCGCAATTCGCCGGCAATGAAGCGATGATCACCGGTCGGCGTCAACACCGTGCCGGTCACGATAGTGTCGCTTTGTTTGAGTTCTGCGACAGCAGGATAGGTTTTTTTGCCGTCGACGAACTGGAGCGCCCATCGACCGGTGAGGTCTGCCGCAGGAACCGACGGAGATTCCGTCGGTGATACGAAGCGCCAGTTTTGTCCATGTTTGGCGGTGAGTGGGATGATCTGCGGTTTACCGCCGCTTTTGATCATCGTCAGCGTTCCTTCGAGTGACTCTGCATCGAACGAAGCTTCGATGCGATTCTCGTACCCCGGCATGCGCAACGTAATGCGTTCGCCTTCGATCTTGATCTCATCGATACGAACCCGATCGTCGCCATTGATAAGTACGGCATGACGACGACCTTCCTCGGTTGCGAACTCGAGCCCGAAGGGCAATTCACCCCCCGGCACCTGCAGCACGGCGCGCCATAGGCCATCACGAGGAGCGTCGGTCGGAGCGCTGCCGCCGCTACAGCCGAGGATGCCAAGCGCCAGCAGACCGGGGAAAGCCCGTAAGGGGTGAAAAGGCTTGATGTTCATCGGCTAATTATAGGTAATGCGTTACAGTAGGATGCACTCATGGATGCGCTTTCCCCGGAATTTTGGCCGTTAGTGCTCGTCGGCTTTCTCGCGCAACTGATCGACGGCGCGATGGGCATGGCTTACGGCGTGTCGGCGAGCGCCTTTCTCACCACAATGGGCCATCCGCCCGCATTCGTTAGTGCGACGGTTCACGCGGCTGAAGTCGTCACGACAGGTGCGTCGGGTCTTTCGCATGCTTGGTTCCGTAATCTCGATCGCAGCATTTTCATCAAATTAGTTCTGCCCGGGATGATGGGCGGTGCACTCGGCGCTTATTTGCTGAGTTCCTTAGATGGCAACATCTTGCGACCATTCGTTTTTGCTTATCTGCTCGTGATGGGGGTGCTGTTGCTGCGTCGCGCTACGCGACAAGCGGAGCCGGAGCTCGCTCGTGCACCGAGTCATGCTTTAGGCGGCGCAGCGGGCTTTCTCGACGCCATCGGTGGTGGTGGCTGGGGGATGGTGACGACTCCCTCGCTGATCGCGCGAGGCGTACCGCCACGCTATGCCGTCGGCACCTCCAATGCCGCCGAGTTTTTCGTGACGCTCACGATTTCCATCACATTTCTGTTCACGTTCGACTGGCGGCGGTTCGACCTCGTCATCGCGCTGTTAGGTGGCGGCGTGATCGCTGCGCCTTTTGGCGCTTGGATCGCCAAGCACGTGCCCTCGCGAATCGCCATGACAGCGATCGGTTTGATGGTGATGGGCCTATCCGGCTTTGGGCTTTTCAACTGGTGGTTATCGCGTCACGCGTAAGCGGCAGTCCTTGACGCGTGTTTGGCCCGGCAGCGATACTCGGTTGGCTATGTTCGCTGCCTCGCATATCAACCTGTTTGCCCGCCGCTGGTGGGGTTGGCGCCGCTCCTGAAGGAGAGGGCGCGGGGCGCTGTCGGACTTAGAAACCCATAGAGGATGAGCCACCCGAACCCATCTCCGGACATGACCGGGATGGGTTTTTGCGTTTATGTAGCCAGGATTTATGAAGCCACCTTTTGATATCGCCGGCGATCTCGATACCCCGGTATCGGCCTTCCTGAAGTTGCGGGCATTCAACCCGACTTTCTTGCTCGAGAGCGTCGAGGGTGGCGAACGACTTGCGCGCTATTCCTTCATCGGTTTTGGTGACACCAACTTTGCCATTCGCCTTGCGACCGATGGCTTCACGCAGGGAACGCAGTCCCTGCCTGTACCGCGCGATCAGCAAGAGTTGCTGAGCGCCTTGCGACTCGCGCTGTCGAAAGCGCCGAAACCGACCGCGCCGGGTGCAGGGCCGGACTTTCCATTAGCCGGCGGTCTCGTTGGTTATGCATCATATGATGTCGTTCGATTCTTTGAGCGACTGCCGCCTTTTACTGCAGACCCGAAGGGCGTGCCTGATTTGCACTACGTTGCACCCGGGTCTCTATTGGTCTTTGATCATCTGACTCGCGGTATCGCCTTGCTGCACTCGGGCAGCGAGGCTGAGCGTCAATCGCTGCGTCGCGAGATCATTCTGGCGTTACGAGGTGGCGTTCCCTTGCCGACTGCGCGCGGGAAGTTCAGCGCACCGGTCGCGTCGATGTCGCAGAGTGAATTTCTTGCCAAGGTTGGACGCACGCAAGAATACATCGCTGCCGGCGATGTCTATCAGCTCGTATTGTCGGTTCGTTTTGGCGGACGACATGATGTCGATCCCTTCGAGGCGTATCGAGCGCTGCGACTCATCAATCCGTCACCCTACATGTATTACTGTGCGCTCGGCGATATCACGGTCGTTGGATCATCGCCCGAAGCATTGGTGAAGCTCTCGCATGGGCAAGCGCAACTAAGACCCATCGCTGGCACGCGACCGCGTTCGGCGGATGATGTGATTGATCGTCAGCGTGAGGCGGATCTACTTGCAGACCCGAAGGAAAATGCGGAGCACGTGATGCTCGTCGATCTAGCTCGAAACGATTTGGGCCGTGTCGCCAAGGCGGGTTCGGTGAACGTGGCGCCCTATAAATCGATTGAGCGCTACAGTCACGTGATGCATATGGTGAGCGGCGTGCGCGGCGAACTCGCGCCCGGCCGTGATGCCTTCGATCTTTTCGCCGCAGCTTTTCCTGCCGGCACGTTGGTGGGGGCGCCCAAGGTTCGCGCGATGGAAATCATTGACGAGCTCGAACCGGTCAGGCGCGGACTTTATGGTGGCACCGTCGGCTACTTCGGCGCGCAAGGCGACATGGATCAGGCCATCACCATACGAACGCTCGTCTTTCGCGGCGACGAATATTCTTATCAGGCCGGTGCCGGCATCGTTGCCGACAGTCAGCCGCAGAGTGAGTACGATGAAGTGATCGCTAAGAGTAGCTCCGCGGCACGCGCCCTCGCCATGGCAGCAGAGGGGTTGTGATCATGACCGCGCCGCGTCTGCTTCTGATCGACAACTACGACTCCTTTACCTACAACCTCGTTCAGGCGTTTCTTATTTTGGGCGCTGAGGTAGATGTGCGTCGCAATGATGCGGTGACGGTTGCCGAAGCCCTTGCCACCGCACCGACCCATGTCTGCATTTCACCAGGACCAGGCACTCCCTACGAGGCGGGTGTCTCGATGGAGATCATTCGCGCTTTTGCGGGGAAAGTGCCGGTTTTCGGCGTCTGTCTCGGGCATCAATCGATCGTTGAAGTGTTCGGTGGCAAAGTCGTGCGCGCCGGACGTTTGATGCATGGCAAGACGTCGCAGATTACCCACGATGGGTTGGGGCTTTTCGATGGCTTACCCAATCCTTGCGAAATCGGTCGCTATCATTCTTTGATCGCACAGCCTGAGAGCTTGCCCGCACACCTTTTGGTCACGGCGCGCACTGCCGAGGGCGAAATCATGGGTGTACGACACCGTGAGCTGATGGTCGAGGGGGTGCAATTCCATCCCGAGAGCGTACTCACACCCGACGGCCCACGATTGATGGGTAACTTCCTTGCTCAAACCGGAGGCCGCCGTGACTGAGTTAGTCATAGAAAAGTCGGTCAAAGAAATGCTTGAGCATATTCTCGATGGTCATCATTTGACCGAAGAGGAAAGCGCGAGATTGCTCAAAGCGTTGACAGACTCGGCACTGTCGCCGGCGGTAGCAGGCGCCATCCTCGCGGGTCTTCGCGCGAAAGGAGTGGTCGCCGCCGAGTTGCGCGGATTTGCCAGTGCCATGCGTGAACTCGCTCGCAAGCCGCAGGTCGATTCAGCTCTGCGGTCACGTTCGATTGATATCGTCGGGACGGGCGGTGACGCATCGGGTAGCGTCAATATTTCGACCGGAACCTCACTATTGGTGGCGGCGGGTGGCGTTCCCGTCATCAAACATGGCAATCGATCGATCTCTAGTCGCAGTGGCAGTGCCGATGTGCTCGAAGCACTCGGTTTGTCTTTGCCGCTCGATGAGCAGCGAGCCGGTGAATGTTTGACTAAGACGGGGTTCACGTTTCTTTTCGCACCGCATTACCACCCGGCGATGAAGGCGATCGCGCCGATCCGACAGGCGCTCGGCATTCGGACGATTTTCAATGTACTCGGGCCGCTGACGAATCCGGCAACGCCGCCTTTTCAGCTCGTCGGTGCCTATAGCGAGTCGATGGCGAAACTCATGGCGGACACACTGGCCGGTTTGCCCGGTCTCACGCGTGCCTTCGTCGTGCATGGCGCGCTCGGTTGGGACGAACCCACGACGGCAGGGCCTTTCGTCTTGTTCGATGTTCGACCCGCCTCGGTGACACGGAGCCTTCGCAGTCCCGCCGATTACGGGATGCGGACGTGCGCAGCTTCGGAGCTTGCCGGTGGCGACGCAACCCATAATGCAGCGGCGCTGCGTGCCGTGTTCGAAGGTCGTGACCTCGGCGCACATCGTGACACTTTGTTGTTGGGTGCCGCCCTGGCTTTCGAATGTGCTGGGCTGGCTCCAGGTCCCATGGATGGCGTCGCGCGCGCCCGCGCCATTATCGACACGGGCGCTGCCCAGCAGATGCTGCAGCGCCTTGCGGAGTTTGGTCGTGGCTGACGACTTTCTCGCCACGATGGCAGCGGGTAGTCGGCGACGCGTCGAGGCCGCCAAAGCACAGGTGGCCGAGACCGAGCTCCTGGCTTCACTGGCAGATCTGCCGCCGCCACCTGCATTGCAACTGAGCGAGCGAGGATTCGACGTCATTGCCGAGATGAAGTTGCGCTCGCCGGCGCTTGGGCAGTTACGTAGCGCCATGGATGATTCCGCTGATGCGAGAATTCGCGCCTACGTTCAGGGCGGTGCTGCCGCCATTTCGGTGCTCACCGAGCCCGACCGATTCGATGGCTCACTCGATCATCTGCGCGCCGCGTCGGCGTTAAGAGTGGTGCAGCAATCTGAGGATGGCCGCAGGCGTCGGGTTCCGACGATGCGCAAAGATTTTTTGGTAGATCCTTATCAAGTGTTGGAAGCGCGCGCAGCCGGTGCGGGCGGCGTGTTGTTGATCGTAAGAATGCTGGACGATCAGA
>JBDKJA010000064.1:0-14998 GCA_039796795.1 Pseudomonadota bacterium | reverse complement strand
GAGACAGAACGCTTCAGCATCGACGGAGCCGAGATCCGAGTGATCGCCACCACGGCCTTTGGCGATGTCATGGAAGAGCGCTGCCAGGTAGGCAATCTCGGGGCGCGGCAAGGATTGCATGATGCGCGAGAGATTCGGCAACTCGTGGTCGAATCTCGGCAGGGCGAGGCGTCGCAGGTTGCTGACCACGAATAGCGTGTGTGCATCGACGGTATAGGCGTGGAAGAGATCGTACTGCATGCGACCGACGATGCGCCCAAACGAGGGGATGTAGCGCCCGAGCACACCATACGTGTTCATGCGGCGCAGTTCGTTCGTGACGCCTGCGGGTGCCCGCAGGATTTCGAGAAAGAGGCGATGGTTCTTTGGGTTCTGCCGGAACTCTTCGTCGATCAACCAGAGATTCTTGACGATGGCGCGGATGGTGTGTGCGCGCACGCCTTGGATCGCCGGGTTTTGCTGCAGCAAGGCAAACACCTCGAGCAGCGTCGAAGGCTGGCGCACGAAGATCTCATCGTGCAGCGCTTCCAGATAGCCGTTGCGAACCTGAAAGCGCGGATTGAGTGGTTCGGGTGCCGAACTCTCATCGAGGATGGCTTCGCGAAAGAGCTGCAAGAGCAACTCGTTCAGCAGTGACACGTCCATCACCGTTCGGTAATAGCGCTGCATGAGCTGCTCGACCGCGAGCGTGAAGGAGGCATCTTCGTAGCCGAAGATGCGCGCAAGCTTCATCTGATGATCGAACAGCAGCCGATCTTCGCGACGACCGGTGATGCTGTGCAGCGCGAAGCGCACTTTCCAAAGAAAAGACTGGGCGCTTTGCAAGCGGCGCAGTTCGGCGGGCGTGAGGAAGCCGAGATCGACGAGATCATCGAGCGTATCGGCGCCGAAGTGACGTTTGGCGACCCAGGCGATGGTCTGGATATCGCGCAAGCCGCCAGGGCCCGTCTTGACGTTGGGCTCGAGGTTGTAGGCCGTGTCGTTCGCCTTGAGGTGGCGCTCGTTTTGCTCTCGAACCTTCGCGTCGAAGAACTCACGCACCGGCCAGATCGCCGCGGGGGCGAGTGCGGAACGCATGCCGGCCACCAGCGATTCTGAGCCGGCCAGATGACGCGCTTCGATCAGCGTTGTCATGATGCCGACATCTTTTCCGGCTTCTTCGTGGCACTGCTCGATGGTGCGCACGCTGTGGCCGACCTCGAGACCGATGTCCCAAAGAAAAGCCACGAACTGTTCGAGCGCACGGCGACCGGCTTCGTCGGTGGCGGCAGGCACGAGCACGAGGATGTCGACATCCGAGGAGGGGTGCAGCTCGCCACGACCATAGCCGCCAACAGCGACGAGTGCCCAGTCGGCATCATGAGCGCCGAGTTTGCTGCGCCAAGCTTCAGCGAGCACCGCATCGATCAGCTTTGCTCGGGCGCGAACCAGTGTTTCGACAGGTTCGTCGCTCTCGAATAATTCTTTGAGTCGAGCTTGCGCTTCGCGCAGTGCTGCCGAGTAAGCCTCTGCGGTATCGCCCGCGTCACGCAGGCGGGAGGGCAGGGCGTCGAGCAGCGCGGTGAGTGGCATCAGGCGGCCTCGCGGCGCGCCTCGGCACCCTGGGTCAACACTTCGAAGCCACTGTCAGTCACGAGGACCGTGTGCTCCCACTGTGCCGAGAGGGAATGATCTTTGGTGATGACGGTCCAGCCATCGGGAAGCAATTTCACGTGCCGCTTGCCGGCGTTGATCATCGGTTCGATGGTGAACGTCATGCCTGGGCGCAACTCGAGACCTGTGCCCGGGTCACCGTAATGCAGTACCTGCGGGTCTTCGTGATACACCCGACCGATGCCATGGCCGCAGTACTCGCGCACCACGGAGAAGCCCTCGCTCTCGACGTAGGTCTGGATGGCGTGACCGATATCGCCCAAGCGCTTGCCCGGCGCAACGGTGCGGATGCCGCGCCACATGCCTTCGAAGCAGGTCTCGACCAGGCGGCGGGCGTGCGGTTGGGGCTTGCCCACGAAATACATGCGGCTCGTGTCGCCGTGGAATCCGTCGCGGATGACCGTGACGTCGATATTGATGATGTCCCCGTCTTTCAGGCGTTTATCACCCGGAATGCCATGGCACACCACGTGGTTGACCGAGGTGCAGATCGTCTTCGGGAAGCCGCGGTAGTTGAGGTTCGCCGGAACGGCTTTCTGCACCTGCACGATATGGTCGTGGCACAGGCGATCGAGCTCATCGGTGGTCACGCCGGGTTTGACGTGTTCACCGATCATGTCGAGCACTTCGGCAGCCAAACGGCCGGCCTCGCGCATGTTCTGCTGCTCTTGGGGGGATTTCAGGGTCACGGGCATGGTAAGTGGGCCCGTAAAGCGTTGTTTTTACGGGACCTGCATGGTATAAAGCGCGGCCTTTTTTGGCAACGTAAACCAACCCACACGCACATCGTTTAACTGGTTGCTGGGTGTTTCGCTTCGGCGAAATGGCAACCGGGGATGTGCGGAGGCCCAACCCGACAAGGAGAAACTGATGTCCAGCGTGTCCATGCGACAGATGCTGGAAGCGGGCGTCCACTTCGGACACCAAACCCGCTTCTGGAACCCGAAAATGGCTGAGTACATTTTCGGTGAACGAAACAAGATTCACATCATCAACCTCGAGAAGACGCAGCCGCTCTTTGCGGAAGCCGCGCGTTTCATCCAGGGTGTTGCCGCCGATGGCGGTACGGTGCTGTTCGTCGGCACCAAGCGTTCGGCTCGCGAGCCGATCCAGAAAGAGGCGGTTCGCGCCGGTATGCCCTTCGTCAACCAACGTTGGTTGGGCGGCATGCTCACGAACTTCAAGACCGTGCGTCAGTCGATCAAGCGTCTCGCCGATCTCACCGAGATGAAGGCGAATGGTTCGCTCGATCGTCGCGGCAAGAAAGAAGGCACGATGCTCCGTCGCGAGATGGACAAGCTCGAGCGCTCGCTCGGCGGCATTAAGGACATGGAGTCCCTGCCGGATGCCATCTTCGTGGTCGATGTCGGTCACGAGAAGATTGCGATTCACGAAGCCAACAAGCTCGGTATCCCGGTCGTTGCGATCGTGGACACCAACTGCGCGCCCGATGGCGTCGATTACCTCGTCCCGGGCAACGATGACGCCATGCGCGCCATCCAGCTCTACGCGGGTGGCATTGCCGATGCGATCCTCGAGGGCCGTTCGTCTGCACCGGCACTGACGGTCTCGGGCGATGATGAGTTCGTGGAGCTCGACGAGAACGGCAACCCGAAGCCGAAGGCGGCGCGCGGTAAGCCGCGTCGTGAGGCTCCGGGTCGCGGTGCACCGCGTCGCGGTCCTGCGCCGCAGGCTGCTCGTCGTCGTCCGGCTGCTGCTGTGGCGGCTCCGGCTCCCGCTGAGGTCGCCGCTGGCGCCGAAGTGGAGCTCGATATTCCAGAAGCGGCCGATGGTGAAGTGGCTCCGGCCGCCAGCGCCTCGGCTCCGCGCCGCAAGGCTGGCCCGACGGGCGCGCCGCGTCGGAGGGGCTAAGCGATGAGTGTGACTGCAGAAGCCGTCAAACAGCTCCGCGAGCGCACTGGCGCGGGCATGATGGAATGCAAGAAGGCCCTGGTCGAGACCAACGGTGATCTCGATGCCGCTGCCGAGTTGATGCGCAAGCAGGGACTCGCAAAGGCCGATAAGAAGGCCGCTCGCGTGGCTGCCGAAGGCGTCGTGGCACTCGAGAAGTCCGCCGATGGCAAGTCGGCTGCGATGGTCGAAGTGAACTGCGAAACGGACTTCGTTGCGCGCGAGTCGGATTTTCAAGGCTTTTCGGCTGATGTCGCTAAGGTGGCGTTGACCGCCGGCGCTGCCGACGTCGAAGCCCTGGTTGCCAATAAGCTCGCCACGGGTGAGACCATCGACGAGCGTCGTCGTGCGTTGATTTCGAAGATCGGTGAAAACATCACCGTGCGTCGTCACGCCACGTTGAGCTCGACGGGTTTCTTGGGTGCGTATCGCCACGGCACGCGCATTTGTGCGTTGGTCGCGATCGAGGGCGGCGATGCCGCGCTCGCGCACGATCTCGCCATGCATGTCGCAGCGAGCAATCCTGAGTTCCTCTCGGCGGCCGATGTGCCCGCTGATCTCGTCGCCAAAGAGCGCGAGATTGAAACCGAGAAGGCACTCGCCGAGGGCAAGCCCGCCGATATCGTCGCCAAGATGGTTGAAGGACGTATCCGCAAGACGCTGAACGAGAAGGCTCTCTTGGGCCAACCGTTCGTTAAGGATCCGGACCAAACCGTCGAGAAACTGTTGAAGGCCGCCAAGGCCGAGATCAAGGCCTACAAGCGCTTCGAAGTCGGAGCCGGCATCGAGAAGAAGCAGGACGACTTTGTGGGCAAGGCCAGCAGCGGAAAATAACCCGCTCCGGTCGTGATAACGAAAACCCCGCCCCGGCGGGGTTTTCTTCAAGGGGAGTCGGAAGATGTCGAAGCAGTCGATCCGTTACAAGCGAGTCCTCGTCAAGCTCTCGGGCGAGGCGTTGATGGGCAGCGGCGAATACGGCATTGACCCTGCGATCATCAAACGCATCGCGCTCGAGATTCAGGAAATTTTGAACCTCGGGGTCGAAGTGGCCGTCGTCATCGGTGGCGGCAACATCTTCCGCGGCGCGGGTCTTGCGCGAGCGGGGATGGATCGCGTCACGGGCGATCACATGGGCATGCTCGCCACCGTGATGAATTGTCTTGCCATGCAGGATGCGCTCGAGTCGATCGGGACGTATGCACGCGTGATGTCGGCGATTCGTATCAACGAAGTCTGTGAGGAATACATTCGCCGTCGCGCCGTGCGCCACCTCGAGAAGGGGCGTGTGGTGTTGTTCGCAGCGGGCACCGGTAACCCGTTCTTCACCACCGACACGGCCGCCTCGCTCCGGGCCATCGAGATCGGTGCCGAGTTGCTCATCAAAGCCACCAAAGTGGATGGCATTTACTCGGCCGATCCCGTCAAGGACCCTTCGGCCGTCCGTTATCCGACGCTGACCTTTGACCGCGTGCTCGATGAGCGCTTGAATGTCATGGATGCGACGGCCATCGTGATGTGCCGCGATAACAACCTGCCGTTGCAGGTGTTTAATCTCGGTAACGCGGGTGAGTTGCTGCGTATCGTGCAGGGCGAGAGCATCGGCACCGTCGTTCGTAACAGCTGACCAACACGCTATTTTTCAGGAAGGTTCCGCATGATCGAGGATTTCAAGAAAGACGCCACCACCCGTATGGGCAAGTGCGTGCTGCAGTTCCAGGCCGACCTCAAGAAATTGCGCACCGGTCGTGCGCATCCGAGTCTCGTCGAGAATCTGCGCGTCGATTACTACGGTAGCGAGAGCCCGCTGCAGCAGCTTGCGAATATCAGCGTCGAAGATGCGCGTACGCTCGTGATCTCGCCTTGGGATAAAGGCGCCGTGCAGGCGATCGAAAAGGCCATCTACAAGTCTGAGCTCGGTTTGACGCCGAATACGGCGGGCATGGTCATTCGCGTGCCGCTGCCGCCGCTCACCGAAGAGCGTCGCCGCGACATCACCAAGGTCGTTCGGGGTGATGCCGAGAACGCCCGTGTCGCCGTGCGCAACGTGCGTCGTGACGTGCTGCAAGATGTGAAAGAAGCGCTCAAAGAAAAACTCATCAGCCAAGATGAGGAAAAGAAAGCGCAGGAAGAAATCCAGAAGCTGACCGACAAGCACGTAGCCGAAATCGACCAGGTGCTTGCGGCCAAAGAAAAGGAAATCATGCAGGTCTGAGGCAGGAGCCTCCCGCATGCCCGTCCCCGCGCACATCGCGATCGTCATGGACGGCAACGGCCGCTGGGCCGAAGCCCGTGGCGAGCCGCGCACCGCAGGTCATCGCGCCGGTATCGAGCCGGTACGAGCGACCATTCGCGAGTGCGCGCGTTTGGGTGTGGGTGCACTGACGCTCTTTGCCTTCTCGAGCGAGAACTGGCGACGTCCCGAGACCGAAGTGTCGACGCTGATGGGGCTCTTTATGGAGGCCCTCGAGCGTGAAGTGCAGGAGTTGCACTCGAATCAGGTGCGACTGCGCGTCATCGGCAATCGGCAGCGCCTTGCCGTCGGTTTGCAACAGCGCATCGCCGAGGCGGAAGCGCTGACCGCGGGCAATACGGGATTGCAGTTACAAGTCGCCGTGAGTTACGGCGGTCGCTGGGATGTCATCGAGGCGGCCAAGCGTTTGGCAGCGCAGGCGGCAAGCGGCGCCTTGCGAGCGGCCGATATCGATGAAGAGCGGTTCGCACGCGAACTGCAGCTCGCCGATTTACCGGATCCGGATCTCTTCATTCGTACCGGCGGCGATCATCGCATCAGCAATTTTCTGCTGTGGAACATTGCTTACGCCGAACTCTTTTTCACCGACGTGCTTTGGCCTGATTTCAATGCTGAGGTGCTCGCTGAGGCGATCGAAGATTTTCGCGGCCGTGAACGTCGCTTTGGGCTGACGGGTAAGCAAGTGCGACAGGAGTCTCGCTCGTGAGTCGCAAGCCGGTCGGTTTGCAGCAGCGCCTTATCACGGCGCTCGTGTTGCTCGCGCTGTTGGTGGCGCTGGTATTTTTGGCGCCGCCTTGGGCGACCGTCATCGTGATCGGGTTGGCGATGTTGGGTGGCGCCTGGGAATGGTCCGCCTTCCTCCATCACGAGCGACGCCGTGTGCGACTCGCTTACGTGGTGCTCGTCGCGCTCGGTCTGATCGCCGCTTGGTCGGTGACCACGACGATTGAATCACTCTCGATGCTGCTGCTCGGCGCGTGCGTATGGTGGGTCATTGCGCTGCTGTGGATCATGCTGGCGCCGCAGCGGGGCGGGGCTATTTCTGCGGCGATTGCCGGTGTGTGTGCGCTCGTGCCAGCGGGTGTGGCGCTCGCTCGCTTGCGCCTTGAGCCCAATGGCGGCGAGTTGTTGGTCTTCGTTCTGTTGATCGTCATGGCCGCGGACGTCGGCGCGTATTTCGCCGGACACGCTCTTGGCAAAACCAAACTCGCGCCGAAAGTGTCGCCCGGTAAAACTTGGGAAGGCGTGATCGGTGGATTTGCCGTTTCGGTGTTGATCGCTTACTTGGGCTCCCGCTGGCTCGGTTGGCCGACGACACCGATGATGTTGTTGGCCTTGGGCGCTGCGGCGTTTTCGGTGGTTGGTGATCTCATCGAGAGCTTGATGAAGCGCCACTCTGGCCTCAAGGACAGCGGACGCTTGTTTCCGGGTCACGGTGGTTTGCTCGATCGGCTGGACAGTCTCACCGCTGGGGTACCGTTACTGGTGCTGGGTTTACTCAAAGCCGGCTTGATCGGTGCCGCGCTCGCACCGGAGTTCATCGAGTGAGCTTGCAACCCGCGACGGTTGAACCGATCGGGGTTTCGGTGCTCGGTTCAACGGGCACCATCGGCGATAACACGCTCGATGTAATCGCGCGTCATTCGGATCGATTTCGCGTCGTCGCACTCGGTGCGCATCGCAACGCTGGCAAGTTGCTCGAGCAGTGTCGCCGTTTCAAGCCGGCGCACGCCGTGCTCGTCGATGCCGCAGCCGCGGCCGAGTTGCAGGCGGCGATTCGTGCTGAGGGTCTCGCCACGCAAGTGCACGCCGGTGAGGCCGCGCTCGATGTCATCGCGACGCTACCCGAGGCGCCCTACGTCATGGCGGGCATCGTCGGTGCAGCAGGTCTTGCTTCATCACTGGCCGCCGCGCGTGCCGGCAAGCGTTTGATGATCGCCAACAAAGAGCCGCTCGTGATGGCAGGCGCTCTGTTCGTCGAAGCGGCGAGTCGCTCGGGTGCGACGTTGCTGCCGATCGACAGCGAACACAATGCGATCTTCCAGTGTTGGCCCGCAGGGTCGCGAACGGGAGTGGCTCCCGTCGGTGTTCGACGAATCCTGCTCACCGCCTCCGGTGGTCCCTTCGTCGATTGGTCACCCGAACAGATTGCCGCAGCCACGCCTGAACAGGCGTGCAAGCACCCGAAGTGGGTGATGGGTCGCAAGATCTCGGTCGATTCGGCGACGCTCATGAACAAGGGTCTCGAGGTCATCGAGGCTCGAATACTCTTCGGTTTGCCGTTGGAGCAAATCGACGTGGTGGTGCATCGCCAAAGTCTCGTGCACTCGATCGTCGAGTACATCGATGGTTCCATGCTCGCCGAGCTCGGCTCGCCCGATATGCGTACCCCGATCGCGCATGCGCTCGGATGGCCGGAGCGACTCGACTCCGGTGTACAATTTCTCGATCTGGTGCAGGCCGGAAACCTGCAGTTCGAGGCGCCGGATATGGCCCGCTTCCCCTGCCTGCGTCTGGCACGCGAGGCGGCGGTGGCGGGGGGCTTGGCGCCGGCGGTGTTGAATGCGGCCAACGAAGTGGCGGTGGCGGCGTTCCTCGAGGGGCGGTTGAACTTTGCGGGGATTGCCCGGGTCATTGAGGCGGTGTTGGCGGCTGCGCCAACCGGAGCCGCTAGTGACCTCGGTGTCGTGATGGCGGCGGATGCCGAGGCGCGCGAGAGCGCACTGCGGCAGGTGAGTCGCGCGACTGGGGTGGCGGTCTAGCACCGCGAGGAGGCGAACGATGGATCTCATTTGGACGATAGCCGGCTTCATCGTAGCCGTTAGCCTGCTCGTGACGGTCCACGAGTTCGGTCACTATTGGGTCGCTCGCAAGCTCGGCTTCAAGGTGCTGCGATTCTCGGTAGGCTTTGGCACACCGCTTTGGAAAAAAACCGCCGGTGCCGATCGCACGGAATACGTTTTTGCCATGTGGCCTTTGGGCGGTTACGTGAAGCTGCTCGATGAGCGCGAAGGTCCCGTGCCGCCAGAGGATCTCGCTCGCTCGTTCACGCGCAAGAAGCCGTGGGAGCGCATTCTCGTTCTGCTCGCAGGTCCGGCCTTCAACATCATTTTCGCGATCATCGTGCTCGCCGCGATGCTGTGGGTCTCCGGTTCGCCAGAAGTGCGACCCGTGGTGGGTCGTATCGTGACGGATTCGGTCGCTGCCCAGGCTGGCCTGCAAACTGATGATGTGATCGTCGCGGTCGAAGGTAAGGCCGTCAACAATCAAACAGATGTGCTCTTCGGTCTGATCGAGGGCATGAGTGAGTCTGGGCCCATCGACTTGCAGGTACGACGTGGCGCTTCGGAGTTGCGCGATCTGCAATTGCGTATCGATGATCCGGAAGTGCGTCGCGCGCTCACCGAGCCCTCGGCGTTACTACCCGGTATCGGGATGCGTTTCTGGTCGCCGCCGATGCCAGCCGTGATCGGCAAGGCGGATGTGGGTGGTCCCGCTGATGCGGCGGGCTTGCTGGCAGGCGATCGTATCGTCGCCGTCGATGGTGTTGAGATCACCGATTTCCCGATGCTCGTCGAAGCGATCTCGGTGCGTCCTAATCGCGAGATCGCAGTGATCTACGAGCGAGAGGGGGTTCAGGGCAGCACGGTCGTCGCGACGACGGCGGATCTCGTCGATGGTCGAGAAGTCGGCCGGATTCGTATCCAGACACCGCCACCACCGCCGTGGCCTTCATCGATGATCGAGGTCGTGCGCTTTGGTCCGCTCGAGGCGGTGGGCGAGGCGAGCGTGCGCGCTTGGGATATGACCGTACTGCAAGCCAAGATGTTTTGGCGAATGATCGTCGGTCAGGTTTCTTTGAAGAATCTCTCGGGTCCGATTTCGATCGCCGAATATGCGGGTGATTCCGCGCAGAGCGGCGTTGCCGAGTTTCTGGGCTTTCTCGTCGTGATCTCGCTTAGTCTCGGTTTTCTCAATTTGTTGCCGATCCCGATCCTCGATGGCGGTCAGATCGTCTACCAGTTGGCTGAGTGGGTGCGTGGTTCGCCACTCTCGGATCGTCTGCAGGCCATCGGTCAGCAGGTCGGTGTCGCCTTGCTCGTGATGCTCATGGGCGTCGCGCTCTTCAATGATTTCGCTCGGCAGTTCGGCTGACCAGGGGTCTCACTTGTCGCTTTTCTTAAGATTGATCGCCGGTTTCGCCCTCTCGCTCGCAGCAACAGCTGCGATGGCGCAGGATCCGCCCACACTGCGCGTCGATAACATCCGTGTGGAAGGTTTGCAGCGTGTCTCGGAAGGTACGGTCTATAACTACCTGCCGGTGAATATCGGTGATCGCATTACCCAGCAGCGTGTGCGCGAGGCCATCCGGGCTCTCTATGACACCGGGTTTTTCCGCGACGTGGAGCTTCGCTTCGACGAAGGCACGCTGATCGTCGCCGTGCTCGAGCGTCCCTCGATCGAGAGCTTCGAGCTCAAGGGCAACAAGGACATCAAGACCGAGGATTTGACCAAGAGTCTTCGCAATGTGGGCTTGGCTACGGGTAAGACCTTTGATCGCTCCGTGCTCGAGGACGTCAAGCAATACCTCACCGACCAGTATTTCAGTCGCGGTAAATATGCCGTGCGCATCGCGACCGAGGTGGAAGAACTGCCTGACAACCGCGTGCGCGTGAAGATCGATATCAAGGAAGGCAAGCGCGCGAAGATTCGTCAGATCAATCTCGTCGGTAATAAAACCTACAGCGAAGAGGAAGTGCTCGAAGACTTCGAGCTCAAGCTGCCGAACTGGCTGTCTTGGTACAAGCAGGATGATCGCTACTCGCGTGAATCTCTGCAGGGCGATCTCGAGAAGCTGCGCTCCTACTACATGGATCGTGGCTATGCGAACTTCGATATCGAATCGACTCAGGTTGCGATCGCGCCGGAGAAAGACGACATCTTCATCACGGTGAACGTGAATGAGGGTGAGGTCTTCAAATTGGGTGAGATCAAGCTTGCCGGCACCTTCGTTGTGCCCGAGTCGGAGCTCAAGAATTATTTGCTCGTCAAGCCGGGCGAGACTTACTCGAAGAAAGAGATCACCAACACGCAGGAGCTGTTGCAGAACCGTCTGGGTCTCGAGGGTTATGCGTTCGCGAAGGTCGACCCAGTACCAACGCCGGTCGAAGGTAAAAACGAAGTGGGCATCACCTTCTTTGTCGAGCCGGGTAATCGCGTTTATGTGCGTCACATCATTTTCAATGGGGTGACCAAGATCAACGACGAAGTGCTGCGCCGCGAAATGCGTCAGCTCGAGGGTGGTTGGCTCTCGAACATGTTGGTCGAGCGATCGAAGCAGCGTCTGCAGCGCTTGCCGTATATCGAAAAAGTCGAGTCGGAGACGAAGCCCGTGCCGGGCTCGGCGGATCTCGTCGACGTCGAATTCGAGATCAAAGAAGGCCCATCCGCACAGCTCGGCGGTGGTATCGGTTATTCCGAGTCCCAGTCGTTCATCCTCAACGGCAACTACGCCGACAGTAACTTCCTCGGAACGGGCCAGCGTGTGTCGCTCGATCTGAACTCGGGTCGCTACTCGAAGGTGTATGGCATTTCGCACACCGATCCTTACACCAACATCGATGGTGTGGCGCGCACCCTGTCGTTTACGTATCGCGATGTGACGCAGTTCGTTTCCGCCTCGTCGGATTTCTCGTCCGAGTCGCTCTCGATCGGTGTCGACTATGGTTATCCGATCACCGAGTTCCAGGGTTTGCGTGTTGGGCTCTCGGCGCAGCGTTCATCCTTGATCACCGGTGAGGGCAGTGCGCTGCAGGCGCGTCAGTGGGTGCGTTCGAATGGCGACTATCGTCAGCAGATCGTTCCCGAGCAGGATTACGGCGAGGGTTTCGTGATCCCGGGCACTACGCTCGATACCACGCAATTCGACAGCTACGACCTCGTCATCGGTTGGAGTTACGACAGTCGTAATCGCGCACTCTTCGCTGATCGCGGCATGCGCCACTCGTTGTCGTTGAGTTACGCCTTGCCCTTCAGCGATGTGCAGTACGCCACGGCTAACTACGACTACCTGCAGTTCGTGCCGATCATCGGCAATTGGACCATGGCCTTCGCCGCGGAAGTGGGCTACAGCCAAGAGCTCGGTGACACCACCGCGCCGCCGCCATACCGCAACTTCTTTGCCGGCGGTCCGGATACCGTTCGCGGTTTCCGCGAGAGCCGGTTAGGTCCCAAGGACAGCTTCGGTAACCCTTATGGCGGCAACCTGAAGGTGACCGCGCGTGCGGAGCTGTTGATCCCGACTCCGGAGAAGTGGCGCGCTTCGGCCCGCGCTTCGATCTTCTTCGATATCGGCAACGTATTCTCCACCAGTGACTTCTATCAGTTCACGGGTGCCGATGGCGTCACGCCGGTCGACTACAAGTTCGGCTATGATAAGTTGCGTCAGTCGACCGGCATTGCCGTTCAGTGGCTGGCGCCGCTCGGTGTCTTCCGCTTCAGCTATGCGCTGCCGCTCAACACCTTCGAAGGTGACGGTGTGCAGTTCGCGGACGAAGAAGAGCGATTCCAGTTCACGATCGGGCAAGCGTTCTAAATTTTTCGGATAAGAGGTTCGAAGCGAGATGCGTGTGAATCTGAAGACGATGGTGCCGGCTCTGGCGTTGATGGCCACTCTGTTTACGGCTCCGGCGGCATTGGCCGAAGCCAAGATCGGCGTGCTCGATTTCGGTCGATTGATGGACGAGAGCCCGCAAGGCAAGTCGCTCATTGAGTCGCTGCGTACGGAAGCGGCCACGAAGCAGCGTGAGCTGCAGGGTCAGGCTGCCTCGCTGCAGACCAAGCGTGACAAGCTCGTCAAAGATCGCGCGACGATGACGGCCGATCAGATTTCGCGTGCCGAGAAAGAACTGCGCGATGGCGAGCGCGATCTTGCGCGTCGTCAGTCCGAGGTCAACGATGACTTCAATGCGCGTCGCAACGAGGAGATGACCAAGTTGCAGCGCACGCTGATCGAAGAAGCGCGCAATTATGCGAAGTCGCAGAACTACGATCTCGTCGTCACGGACGGTGTGATCTATGCGACCCCGGCACTCGACATCACGCCGGGCGTGCTGCAGAGCTTGCAGTCGCGTGGTGCTGCTGCCGCTCCGAAGCCCGCGACCCGCTGATTTCTCACCGGCGCAAGCCGATGACAGTCACTCTCGGAGATTTGGCGGTCCGTTTCGGGCTCGCACTCCGCGGTGACCCCGATCGCCCCGTTGATCACGTCGGCACTCTGGCCGGCGCCGGTCCACGGGGCATCGCGTTTCTGGCGAATGCCAAACGGATCGACGAGTTGGCGAGTGCGAGTGCGGCCGCGGTCATCTTGCCGCCGAAGTTCGCCGATCAATCACCGCTCGATTGTTTGCTCGCCGATAATCCACATGCTGCGTTCGCGCGCATTGCGGATGTGCTGCATCCGAAGGCGATGGGCCCTGCGGGGATTCATCCCTCGGCGGTGGTTGCGCCCGATGCACGTATCGACCCGACAGCTCACATCGGACCTTTGGTGGTGATTGGCGCGCGATCGGTGATCGGACCGCGCGCGTATATCGGACCTGGCTGCGTGATCGGTGACGACGTAGAACTGGCCGCCGATGTACGACTCGTGGCGCGCGTGACCGTGCTCGAACGCGTGACCATCGGTCCACGCTCGGTGCTCGATGCGGGCGTCGTCGTGGGTTCCGAAGGCTTCGGCAATGCGCTAGACGACGGGCGTTGGGTGCATGTGCCGCAGGTGGGCACCGTGCGCATCGGTGCCGATGTCGAGATCGGGGCGAACAGCAGTGTGGATCGCGGCGCGCTCGAAGACACGGTGATCGGTAACGGTGTGCGGATCGATAATCTCGTGCAGATCGGTCACAACTGCACGATCGGCGAGCACTCGGCGCTGGCCGGTTGTGCCGGCCTTGCGGGTAGTTCGCATGTGGGCGCGCGCTGTCGGATCGGTGGCGGCGTGGGTCTCGCCGGCCATCTGCGAATTTGCGACGATGTGACGGTCACGGGTTACACGCTCGTGACCGGTGATATTCGGGAGCCCGGTGTGTATTCGGGCGGCATTCCCGCAGAGAGTGCGACGGACTGGCGACGTATCGTCGGCCGTCTGAAACGGATCGATGGTCTCGCGCGCCGCGTAGGTGACCTCGAGAAACAATTGGGTTCGACGACGAGTGAGGAATGACAGCGTGAGCGAGAACGACATCATCAGCTTAGATATCAACGCCATCCTCAAGCAGTTGCCGCACCGCTATCCGTTTCTACTCGTCGATCGCGTGCTCGAGTGCCACAAGGGTGACCGCATCCGCGCTCTAAAGAACGTCACTTACAACGAACCGTATTTCCCCGGGCATTTTCCGTATCGCCCGGTGATGCCCGGTGTGATCATCATCGAGGCGCTCGCGCAGACAGCCGGCATTCTCGCTTTCGTGACGGCAGGTGTGGTGCCTGATGAGCACACGCGCTTTTTCTTTGTCGGTATCGATGAAGCGCGATTCCGCAGGCCCGTCGAGCCGGGTGATCAACTGATTTTGACGGCCAAGCTCACGCGCCAGATGCGCGGTATCTGGAAGTTCTCGGCCGCTGCGTACGTGGGGGATGTCGAAGCGGCATCGGCTGAGTTGATGGTGGCGCCCGAGACGGGCAAGGGGCAGGGCTGATGAGCGAGTCCACTCGGATTGATCCGCGTGCCGTCGTTGCACCGACTGCTAAGTTGGGCGAGGGCGTCGAGATCGGCGCTTACGCCATCATCGGTCCTGATGTCGAAATCGGGGCGGGCACGATCGTGGGCCCCCATGCCGTCGTAACGGGCTGGACTAAGCTCGGCAGTCACAACCGCATCTTTCAGTTCGCCTCGATCGGCGATGCGCCGCAAGACAAAAAATATGCGGGCGAACCGACGCGTGTAGAAATCGGTGATCGCAACGTGTTCCGTGAGTACGTGACCGTCAATCGCGGCACCACGCACGATAAGGGCATCACCCGCGTCGGTAGCGATAATCTCTTCATGGCCTCATCGCACATTGCACACGACTGCATCGTGGGTAGCCATTGTGTGTTTGCGAATTTGGCGACCTTAGGCGGGCATGTCGAAGTGGATGATCACGTCATCCTCGCGGGCTTCACCGGCGTGCATCAGTTTTGCAA
>JBDKJA010000063.1:0-15948 GCA_039796795.1 Pseudomonadota bacterium | reverse complement strand
CTTTCAGACTACCAGTTTGACCGCTTCGTGCAATATGCTCCACGACACGCCCATGAGACACATCATCGCCATCCATCTGCAAAACGAAGCCGGCGCCCTGACACGGGTTGCAGGACTCTTCTCCACACGCGGCTACAACATCGAATCGCTGTCAGTCGCGGCGACCAACGATGCGACGGTCTCACGCATCACGCTGGTGACGCGAGGGTCGGATTCGGTGGTGCAGCAGATCATCAGCCAGCTTAACAAGCTCATTGATGTCGTCAGTGTCGAAGACATGACGCAGGGTGAGCACATTGAGCGCGAACTGGTGCTGCTCAAACTCAAAGTGCGTTTAGAGCAATCGGATGCAGTACGCGGCTATGTCGTCCGCGCTGGAGGTCGGGTACTTGACCCCGCTAGCGATGGCTTCATTGTTGAACTGACGGCGAGCGAACAAGAAGTCGACCAATTCGTCACCGATCTCGGAAAAGGTGCCGAAATTGTCGAAGTCGTGCGCAGTGGCGCACTCGGTATCAGTCGACTCGAACGCGCTCAGCGCTCACGCCGAGACTAACGGCCGATTTAGCGGTTCCAATACAGCGCGGATCAGCGCGGGTATTTCGACGGGTCGGCGCGAGTGCGCATCGACGTAGACATGCACGAATTTGCCGGTAGCCGCCGCCCATTCGGCATCTTGCGCAAAAACGCCCAAACGATAAGTCACGCTGCTTCTACCCAAGCGCTCGACGGCCAGACCGATCTCGAGAGGCTGAGGGAACGATAGCGATGAATGAAATACGCAGCCGGTCTCAGCGACGATCCCGATCTGCGCCAAGGATCGCGTGTCGGTCCCAGTAGCTTCGATGAGAAAGGCGTTGACCGTCGTGTCGAAGTATTCGTAGTACACAACGTTGTTGATATGCCCGTAGGCATCGTTATCGAGCCAACGAGTCATCATCGGCCGGAAATACGGGAACTCGTTGCGATGTGGGATCACGGGGCGGGTACTCATGACCGCTGCATTGTCGCCCGCTGCCCGGACAGTTGCCAGCACCAGCGTGAGCAGCGTAGCGTCGAGATATGAAAACTCGCGCTGCCATTCTCGTTCGAACGGGTGCAACCGCGCCCTATGCCGAATCCCGTCCCCTCGAAATCGCCGATGTCGATCTCGCACCGCCTGGCCCTGGTGAAGTGCTCATCAAGATGAAGGCCGCTGGACTCTGCCACTCTGACCTCTCGGTCATTGATGGCAATCGACCGCGGCCGCTGCCGATGGTTCTCGGCCACGAAGGTGCGGGTGTCGTCGAAGAGATCGGTAGCGGTGTCACTGACCTCGTCGTCGGTGATCATGTGGTCACTGCATTTGTACCCAGTTGCGGAACCTGTCAGCCCTGTCACTCGGGTCGCCCTGCACTATGCGAACCCGGCATGGTTGCCAACACCGCCGGAACACTACTGAGCGGCGCGCGTCGGTTACGACGGCAGGGAGCAGACCTCAATCACCATCTCGGCGTGTCGGCATTCGCAGAATACGCGACGGTCTCTCGTCAGTCGCTTGTCAAAGTCGATCGATCATTGGGCTTTGCCGAGGCAGCCGTTTTTGGCTGCGCAGTCATTACGGGTACTGGAGCAGTCATCAACACCGCCGATTTGCCGCGTGAGCGCACAGTTGCGGTCATCGGCTTAGGTGGTGTCGGGCTGGCGGCGCTGCTCGGCGCCCGCTTGCGCGAAGCCACAACGCTCGTTGCAATCGATCTGTCGGAATCAAAGTTAGCCATGGCACGCGAGCTTGGGGCAACGCATGCATTCAATGCGGCCGACCCTGATTGCGCCGAAAAGGTTCGCGCACTGACGTCAGGGGGTGTCGAGTTCGCCTTCGAAATGGCCGGCGTCGTCAAGGCGATGGAACTCGCCTATCGCATCACGCGACGTGGGGGGACGACCGTGACGGCGGGTCTCGCCCATCCGCAAGCCCTGTTCTCGATACCTCAAGTGGGCATCGTGGCCGAGGAGCGAACCATCAAAGGTAGCTATTTGGGTAGTTGCGTACCATCGCGAGATATCCCGCGATACATTGAGTGGTATCAAGCGGGCAAGCTGCCCGTCGACAAGTTACTGTCAGAAACCTTGGCGTTGGATGAAATAAATGAGGGGTTCGATCGTCTGGCGCGCGGCGAAACGCTGCGGCAAACATTGACGCTATAGCGAATGGAAATCGACCGCTCCGGCATCATAGTCATATAGCGTCCGTAACTCCGCCATGCCAGCTGTCAGCGCTTTTACCTGCTCGGCCGGCTCATCACCAAAGTACAGATCAGCGCGCGCACGCGACATCGCCAATGCCGACGTCACTCGTTGGATACGCGCATCTTGATAGCGCTTCAAAAAAAGCTCTGGAGATCCTTCTGATTGTGCCGCTTTTCCAAGAACGGCCGCGTCCTCCAAAGCCATGACGGCGCCCTGCCCCGTGAAAGGCGGCATAGCATGAGCAGCATCGCCTAAAAGTGTGACCCGCCCTCGCGTCCATGACGGCAAGGGATCTCGATCGAAAAGCCCCCATTTATAGAGCCGATCAGGCGACGTCAACGACAGCAGCTCGAGAACGCGAGGCTCGAAATCAGCGAACTCCGCTAAAAGCTCCTCACGCGTACTTCGAACGGACCAACCCTCCTCCATCCAAGCGTCACGTTTGGCAATCGCCACAAAATTGATCAAAGATCCACGCCGCAACGGATAACGCATCAACATACGCCTTGGGCCAAGCGTCATGCATAGCGGCGGATCGATCAAACTCGTTGTGACTTTCTCCCCGGGGATCAAGCCGCGCCAGGCGACGTAGCCCGTGAAGTTAGCTCTATCGGGGCCAAATAATTGGGCACGGACGCGTGAATGAATGCCATCGGCACCAATGACGTAGTCTGCGTTCTCTCTCCAACCTGAACGGCAACACACCGAGATGCCATTGTCTGCCTCGACAAACGAATCAAATTCCGCCGACGTCATGACGCACTCGGTATCGAATGCCATCACGGCCGAGAGTAAAACTCGATGCAGATCCGCGCGATGCACATGGTAAAGCGGGTAGCCATACCGCTCCCGACTCCGATCCTGCGGCAATGTGACGAGATCTTCGCCCGTGCGATAGTGACGCAAACTGCCAGCTGCTGGCGTGCTGCCGATCTGCGCAAGTTCGTCTGCCAATCCGAGATATGCGAGCGCCTTCGACGCATTCGGCGTCATGCTCAAGCCGGCTCCGACTTCGCCCAAAGAGGCACTTTGTTCGAGCACTCGAACGCGATGCCCCGCACGTAACAGCGCAAGTGCCGCCGCGAGCCCACCGATACCTGCACCGACGATGATCGTCGTTGGTGCGTCGCTCGTGGGTGAATAGTGTGTCATCTTAAAGTTTGACTCAGCGACGCTCACGAACTGGAACAGGAACGCTACAAAGATCAATCTTGCCCGCAGGCTGCAGATACCACTCGTCACGACGATTACGTCGTGATTCGATCAGAGCTGAAAAAGTCGACGTGTCAGTGCGCAACACTTCGATGGGTGTTCGTTCAGCCGGCGGCAGATCCACGGCAAAACGCATTCGCCGGATCGAGATTCGTTGCTCCGCCTTGGCATAGAAGCCTAATGGCATAGTTCCGCGTGGCAACGCCGACAATAACTCCATACCGCGAATGGCTCTACCGACTACCGTGATATTGCGATCGAGTTGTCGCGGCGCGTGTCCGATCACTGCATAGAGTTCCGCGGCGTTTCCAGAATCTGCGGCCGTATCGCGACCCACTCCAAGCGTGCCATAGCAGTGGGTCAACCACACCTTGCCTGCTCGTTCATCCATCGCCGCGGGGAAGCCCTCAATGAATCCCACCTGCGCCGCGTAAACATCGCCATCAGGCAGGCGAGTCATACGCCAAGCGCGATTCCAAGTCTGCTCGAACTCCGGCGCCAGTTTTGCTTTGGCGGAACCCAAAGACTTGTTGCCCTCTGGGTCACCCCATTGCGTGACGAAGTTATCTTGAACCCGATTGATACTGAGTCCGTCGAACCAACCGGCCTGCGTCAAAAGTCGTAAGTTGGCGATGTGCGCTGGCGCGAAATTCGGTGCGAGCTCGAAAATGACTCGCCCTGCGTCGAGATCGAGGTAAAGCGTTTTTTCCGGGTCGAGCGGACGCCAATCTTCGGCAGTCGATGCAGCCAGAACCGCCGCCATGGTGCCCGGCGGGGGTGCCTCATCAGCCGCGAGCGGCAGACTCGCCGCACAGACGGCAACAGCCAAGATTGAAACGAATTGGTGACGGAGCGCGGAAGGAATATTCATCGGATGATTCTAGCGCGCCCGTCGTTGTCCTAGACTTCACGCTATGAACATCGATGCAAAACGCAAAGCGGCAGCCGGCACGCTCGTCGCACCGCTGGCGGGACAGGGCAAACTCATGGTCCGCGTCGGCCGCGAGACCTCAGGTCGAGGTGGCAAGGGCGTCTCGGTCATCACCGGTCTGCCCCTGCCCCAAGCTCAGCTCGAAGAGTTGGCCAAGCAGCTCAAGAAACGTTGCGGTTGCGGCGGGACCGTCCGGAACGGTGTGATCGAGATCCAGGGCGACCAGCGTGACTTGCTGGTCGCGGAGCTGATCCGGCTCGGTTACCCGGCGAAGCGTTCTGGCGGCTGACGGGCTGCTGCCCTGCGCTCGATTGCTGTCGCGCCGGTTGAGGATTCTTGATTTCGAACGACGGGGTCGGAAGAACAGGCACCGCACGCCCCATCGTTTTTTCGATATCACGCAAGAGCCCGACTTCATCGGGCGACACCAAACTCACGGCGCGACCACTCGCACCCGCACGCGCCGTTCGGCCGATGCGATGTACGTAGTCTTCAGGAACGTTTGGTAGCTCGTAGTTGACGACCTGCGGTAGTTCTTTGATGTCGAGTCCACGAGATGCCACTTCGGTGGCAACGAGTGCTGCGATCTGACCTGATTTGAAATCTTCAAGCGCACGAACTCGCGCCCCCTGGCTCTTGTTGCCGTGGATAGCGGCAGCGCGAATACCCGCGCCCTCTAGCTGTTGCGCAAGACGATTAGCGCCATGTTTGGTTCGCGTGAAAACAAGCACTTGATGCCACGTCCCCTCGTTCTGCGCTCCATGGTCGAACAGATGGACCAGCAAATGGCGTTTGGCTTCCTTAGGAACCTTAAATGCCACTTGATCCACGCGCTCAGCAGTCGTGTTGCGCGGGGCGACTTCGACAGCAACGGGATTACGTAAAATTCTCGATGCCAACTCACGGATATCATCCGAATAGGTGGCCGAGAACATCAAATTCTGGCGCTGTGGCGGCAACAACTTGATGATGCGCTTGATCGCATGGATGAACCCCATATCGAGCATGCGGTCGGCTTCGTCCAAGACGAGACACTCAATCTTCGACAAATCTGCGTAGCCTTGCTCTACAAGATCGAGCAGGCGGCCAGGCGTTGCAATCAGAAAATCGCAGCCACGGCGTAACCCTTCGATCTGCGGCTTCTCACTGACACCGCCGAAAATCACCAATGAACGAAGATTCTTATAACGCCCATAGGCCTTGGCGTTCTCAGCAATCTGAGCGGTCAATTCACGAGTGGGACTCAAGACCAACGCCCGTGGCGCATGACCCGTTGCAGCACTCAAACGCTGTAGCACGGGAAGTACAAAACCGGCGGTTTTACCGGTGCCTGTCTGGGCTCCCGCGAGAATATCGCGACCCGACAAAACGGCTGGAATGGCCTTGGCTTGAATAGGAGTCGGCGTGGCATAGCCCTTTTCGGCGACAGCACGCAGCAGCTCAGGCTGAAGCCCGAGATCAGAAAATTGCATTGATATTGAGATCCGTAGTTGATTTGACTCGCGACACGGGCTAAGCCGTAGCGGTCAGTTGCGAGTCGTGTAATGGGGGCGCTGACCGCGCAACCCTTATTTTCTGCTGCGAAGTATATACGATCACATGCCTTTCGTCACGGCATTTGTTGTAACCGCCTCATTATCACAAACTCGTCTGCAGATTCTCGAGCTCTTCCCAACGCAAATACGCCGCTTCAATCTCTTCTGAAATCGACTGCAGCTCGCTCAAGGTTTTTTTGATCTCGCCCTGATCACGTTCGTAGAAGGTAGGATCCGCAACCAACGCATCGAGCGCTAATTTCCGTGACTCCATACTTTCGAGCTTGGCTGGAAGTTCATCGAACTCACGCTGCTCTTTGTACGAGAGGCGCTTTTTCTTACTCGGTGCTACCGCGGATGTCGCGACAGACTCGTCTTTCGGATTTGGCTTTGCCGATTTGCGAGTGTGAGACGTGCTGGCCGAAGCATCATGATTCTTTTTCCACTCTTCCCAATCCGACCAACCACCAAAAAACTCGCGAACGCCTCCCTCACCATCCAACACCAGCAAGCTGGTGACCACACGATCGAGAAAACTACGATCGTGACTGACCAGCAATAGCGTGCCATCAAAACCGGCAACCAACTCCTCGAGTAGCTCGAGCGTGTCGATATCCAAATCGTTGGTGGGCTCATCGAGGACAAGCAGATTAGCTGGACGAGCGAAAAGACGCGCGAGCAGCAAGCGATTACGCTCGCCGCCAGAAAGCGCACTCGCAGGAGTCAGCAATTGGTCCGGTCTAAATAGGAAGTCTCTGAGGTAGCCAGAGACGTGGCGATTCTCGCCGCCGATCGGCACAAACGAATTGCCGCCATTAACGTTATCGGAGACGGATGCCTTCAAATCCAACTGTTCGCGCTGTTGATCGTAATAGGCAACCTCGAGTCGAGAACCGCGCCTGACTCGACCACTCGAGGGCTCAATGTCGCCAAGTAACAGTTTGATGAGTGTGCTCTTGCCTGCGCCGTTAGGTCCAACAATGCCGATCCGATCACCGCGCTGGATGCGCGTCGTGATACTGCGCAGCACCTCGCGATCACCGAAGCTCACTGCTGCCTTTTCCGCCTCAAAAACCAGCTTTCCCGACTCGGCCGCCTCGGTAACCGCGAGCTCGACCTGACCGATGCGGTCACGCCGTGCCTTTCTTTCTGCGCGCATCGCCTTGAGCGCGCGAACTCGCCCTTCGTTACGAGTGCGTCGAGCCTCGACACCTTTTCGTATCCAAACCTCTTCTTCGGCGAGCTTCTTGTCGAAGAGAGCATTGGCTTTTGCTTCGATTTCCAGTTGTAGCGACTTCTTAGTGACAAAGTCGTCGTAATTGCCGGGCCACGAACTAAGCTTGCCGCGATCCAACTCCACCACTCGTGTGGCAAGGCGATTGACGAACATGCGATCGTGGCTCACGAACAGTAACGCGCCACGAAATTCGAGCATCACCGCTTCGAGCCATTCGATTGCCGAAATATCGAGATGGTTAGTCGGTTCGTCGAGCAACAGGATTTCCGGCTCAGAGACCAACGCACGACCGAGCAACACACGTCGTCGCCAACCACCCGACAACCCAGAAAAGGCTTGGTCCGCAGGCAACTGCAGGCGCGAGATGATCGTATCGACCCGATGGCTATGCTCCCAACTCTCGCCGGGAGCACTGGCGAGACCGCCCGTCACCACCTCAAGCACAGTGGCTTCGGTCATCAAGTCGAGATCCTGTTCGAGCATCGCAAGGCGAGCACCCGGCTTAACCCAAACGGAACCGTCATCAGGTCGAGTGATACCGGCGACCAAGCGCAACAACGACGATTTACCCTCGCCGTTACGACCGACGATGCAAACGCGCTCGCGTTCGCCGATGTTTAAATCGACGTAATCGAGTAAAGGTCGCGAGCCGAAGGCCAGCGAAACGGCATCGAATCGAAGCAGCACTCTAGGAAAGTCTTAGGTCGGTTGTCGCAACGCAAGACCGCGCTGTCGGAAAAAATCGCACGCAGCCGAAAAAGCCGGTATCGCATCTTCCGCTCGATAAGCGGCACGGTAGTCAGCATGAAAACCATGCTTGGCTTGCGGGTAGACGGTGATCGAGGAATTCTTGGCTGCGCTGGATGCACCCTCCACCCGCAATGCGGCACGCATAGCGGCGACCGAATCGAGAGGAATGCCCGCATCCTCGCCAGCGTAGAGCCCAAGAACCGGCGCGCGCAGACCTGCGGCAACATCGATGGGATGCACCGGCTGCAACTCACTCGGCTGACCGACGAGGCGACCGTACCAAGCGACACCGGCGGCGATCGCAGTGGAATGAGCCGCATACAACCAGGTAATCCGACCACCCCAACAGAAGCCCGTAATGCCAGCCTTGCCTGTCGCGCCCTCGTTTCGGGACCAAGCTAATGTCGCGTCCAGATCACTCATAACCTGCGCATCAGGCACTCGGGCGACGATCTCGCGCATCAAGATTTGCATGTCGGTAACAGTGCCAGGGTTTCCTTGACGAAAGAACAACTCCGGCGCAATCGCATAAGCGCCCAGCTGCGCGAGCCGACGACACACGTCGCGAATGTGCTCGTGCACACCAAATATTTCCTGCACGACAATGATCAAAGGCCATTCACGCCCTTCGAGCGGACGAGCACGATAAGCCGGTAGTCGAGCATCACCAACGGGGATTACGACTTCACCCGCTTCGAGACCATCAGCGCTGGTTTGAATGGTGGTGGCGCTGACCGGTACCGTGGCTGCGGCAAAACCGCCGATCAAAGCACCTTTGACGAAATCCCGTCTGTCGACGGTCGACAGCGGCTGCAAGCTGCGTCGTTCACTTTCGAAAGTCATAGACTCTTCTCCAACGGAATCAGCACTTCGTTTCGACGCATGAACCAAGGAATGAAGGGTGCATCGTAACGAGCGATGATGGCGCTATCACCCGGCACCGGTTGCAGACTGCGCGCTTGCAAGACTCGACGGAGATCTTGCTCGTGTTCCCGAAAGTTTTCTTCGGTCCATCGACCGGAATATCGCCATACCGCAACGGTTCGCGGCGGAACCTCACGAATGATGACGCGGGGATCGGTCGGCTTTGGCACCGTATCGCGGTTGTACTTGCGCGGCACGATAAAGCCCACACGATAAACCCCATCGCCTTTGGCCTGCTCCACAGGCGCCGTCATCGCGATTTTCTCACCCTGCGATGCCTGCTCCACCGGCGCGGTCATGGCAATCTCCGCCTGTGCCGCATTAGCTCCGCTGATGTAGCGAAAGAGTCGGCCGAACGCGATATTGCCAGCGTTCATGAACCCGGCTTCGACCTCCGTCTCCGCGATCAAATAAGACGAGTACGCTCGAAGTTCGAACGACCCGTCCTGCTCGAGCACGCGATACTCGGGAACCTCTATCGCCATCGCCGGCCAACTTGCCAACGCGAGCAATAAACCAGCGAGTGCATTGCGCAGACTCACACGACCTCAAAGAGACCGGCAGCGCCCATGCCGCCACCGATGCACATCGTGACGACGACGTGCCGCGCACCAAGGCGTTTGCCCGCGAGCAACGCATGGCCAACAAGACGCTGTCCACTCATGCCATACGGATGGCCCACCGCGATGGCGCCACCATCGACGTTCAATCGATCGTCGGGGATGCCGAGCTTGTCACGGCAGTACAGCACTTGGACTGCGAAGGCCTCATTCAACTCCCAGAGACCAACATCCTCGATCTTCAAGCCAGCACGAGCTAACAATTTTGGTACGGCGAAAACCGGGCCGATACC
Source organism: Pseudomonadota bacterium (assembly GCA_039796795.1). Taxonomy (GTDB): domain Bacteria; phylum Pseudomonadota; class Gammaproteobacteria; order Steroidobacterales; family Steroidobacteraceae; genus UBA964. The sequence continues at coordinate 6,277 of JBDKJA010000063.1, read as the reverse complement.
CATCTCATCAGGCTCACAGCCGGCAACAGCAAATCCGCGGAATACGCCAAGCGGCTTGGCGCCTACACGTTCGGCCTCGGCCGCACTCATGACGACGCAGGCACCGGCACCGTCCGAAAACTGGCTCGCATTACCCGCGGCGACCGAGCCACCGGGAGTTGCTGACTTAATCTTCGCAATTGCCTCGACAGTCGTCCCCTCACGCAAGCCCTCATCCTGCGAGACGGTCACTTCGCGCGTATACAACTTGCCGCCGGCCGCCTGATCGATCCCCGCCATGCGCACCGTGATCGGCGCGATCTCGGCACTGAAGTGACCTGCAGCCAAAGCGGCGCAGGCACGTTGCTGACTACGCGCGCCGTATTCGTCTTGACGCTCACGAGAAATGCCGTAGCGAGCAGCGACGGTCTCTGCGGTCTGCAACATGGAGTGGTAGATGGACGGCTTGTTTTTCTTGAGCCAACCATCGAAAGCCATGTGCATATTCACTTCGGCTTGCACACAGGAAATCGATTCCAGACCTCCGGCGACATACACATCACCTTCGCCTGCAACAACTCGCTGCGCAGCCATGGCAATACTTTGCAAGCCGGAAGAGCAGAAACGATTCACCGTGACGCCCGAGACCGAGACTGGCAGACCAGCACGCAACGCAATTTGTCTTGCGATGTTGTTGCCGGTTGCTCCCTCTGGAAGCGCACACCCCATCACCACATCTTCGATCGATGCGGGATCAATACCCGCTCGCTCGACGGCGGCCTTCACGGCGTGAGCACCCAGCGTGGCGCCATGAGTCATGTTGAAGGAGCCCTTCCAGCTTTTTGCGAGCGGCGTGCGGGCAGTCGAAATGAGCGATTGTCGTTAGCGAGACGCGCGATCAGCGCAGCGGGTGTCCAGAAGTCGGCATCACCGCCCTCCTGCTCACCAAACTGACGCATGCGTCGCGCGACCTCATACCATTTTTGTGATTCAGCGTAGTGCATCGGACCACCACGCCAAATGGGGAAGCCATAACCCATCAAGTAAACGAGATCGATATCAGAGGCGCGCTGCGCGATTTTCTCATCGAGGATGCGGGCGCCCTCGTTGACCAAGGCATATACCAGTCGGTCAACGATTTCGGTATCGGTCAACTTGCGTGTCGGCTTGCCCGCCGCTTTACGAACCTCGTCGATCACACCCGCGACGACAGCGGAGGAATAGGCCTGACGATCACCTTTCTTGTAATCGTACCAGCCAGCACCTGTCTTCTGACCGAAGCGGCCTAGCTCGCACAGACGATCTGCTACGACTTGTGGTCGCTTCAACGTGCCCTCTGCATACTGCCGCTTGCGGATATGCCAGCCAATATCGTTACCGGCAAGATCGCCCATGCGGAATGGGCCCATCGCAAAACCAAACTTCTCGATGGCCTTGTCGATCTGCTCTGGGCTTGCACCCTCATCGAGCATTGCCATCGCCTGTGCAAAGTATTGATTGATCATGCGATTGCCGATGAAGCCATCACAAACGCCAGAAACAACCGCAGTCTTCTTGATTTTCTTGGCCAGCGTCATCGAAGTCAGCAAGACGTCTGGCGCTGTCTTCGCACCGCGCACCACTTCCAGCAAGCGCATGACGTTCGCAGGACTAAAGAAGTGCAAGCCGATGACATCCGCCGGACGCTTCGTGCATGCGGCGATCTGATCGACATCGAGAGTGGATGTATTGGTCGCCAAAATGGCGCCGGGTCGCAGCACTGCATCGAGCTGCGCAAACACCTTTTGCTTGACCGTCATATCCTCGAAGACGGCTTCGATCGCGAGATCGACATCCGCAATCGCGTCGTACGACAGCACCGGCTTTAGCAAACCCATTCGTGATTGCAGCTTAGCTTCGTCCAACTTGCCTTTTTTGACCTGACCTTCATAAACCTCACGAATACGCTGAACGCCACGATCGAGCGCTTCCTGATTAAGCTCCAGCAGACGGGCTTCGATCCCCGCATTCAAGAAATTAATGGCGATGCCGGTGCCCATGGTGCCGGCGCCGATGATGGCGACTTTGGTGACAGCGCGCGGTTTTGTATCCGCTGGCAGATCATCGATGCGCTGGGCGGCGCGCTCAGCGAAGAAGATGTGCCTAAGAGCAGCGGACACTGGACTATCCACCAGCTTCTTAAACTGAGCGAACTCCTCCTGCTGTCCTGCATCAAAACCCTTGGTGGCACCCACCTGCAATGCTTCGATGATCGCAAGCGGGGCGGGATATTCTTTGAATGCCGTCTTAGCGGTGTTACGCGCAAACTGACACAGCGCCTCTAAATCCGGTTCGCGCACTGGCAGATCGCGCGCTCGCATCAAAGGCTTGCCTTCTTTGATGGAAGCGACAGCATCCGCAGCGACTTGAATGGCTGCATCCAGAAGATCAGTATCGACGATGCGCTGGAGTAGCGGCGATCCCTTGAAGAGGGCTACCGGCAACGGCTCGCCGGACATCATGACGTTGAGCGCACCTTCAACACCGATCAAACGCGGTAATCGCTGTGTACCGCCTGCACCGGGCAACAATCCGAGCTTCACCTCGGGTAAACCGATCTTGGCCGACGACAGGGCGACGCGTTGATGGCAACTCATCGCAAGTTCGAGGCCACCGCCGAGCGCTACGCCTTCGATTGCAGCAACGACAGGCTTTTTCATCCCATCTAGCGCCGTATTGATCGTCCAGAGAGTCGGCCCGCGAAGCACGTCCGGCCCACCAAATTCCCGGATATCTGCGCCAGCACAGAAGGTGCCGTTGGAGCCCATCAACACCACCGAGTCGACGGAGGAATCACGCGAGGCACGCTCCAGTGCTTCGAGTAGCGGCGCTCGCAGTGCATAGCTCAGACTATTGACCGGTGGCGCCTCAAAGGCGATCACCGCCGTACGATTTTTTATGTTGTAGTCGACTTTCGCCATTTCGTCATACCTCGAAATAAATCTATCTATTGAGTCTGGATGCCGCCGGTCAGAACGATGCGCATCGCCGCTTCCACGGTCAGGTCGGTCGGTTCGATGCGGTCGCGAGGCAAGTAGAGAGTGTAGCCGCCAATTTGGTAGCTCATGGGCATATAGACAGCGACGAGCTCATCATCAGTCCCGAAACCCGGCAGCGTCGCGTTCTCCTGAGTGACGAAGCCAATCACCTTGCCCGGTCCGAACTGCACCATCACCACGCGCTGCAGTTCACCACCTTTCTCACCCACCTTCATCAGACCGGTTAAGTCACGGACGGCTGAATAGACGGTCTTGACCACGGGGATCCGCAAGATCAGTGATTCGCTGAATGTGATGATGCGGCGGATGACGTAGGCATTGACCAGCAAGCCAACCACGATCAGCACCACAAATCCGGCGATCAAGCCCATGCCAGGGACGTAGATTTCGGCCGGCAACCAAAGCTTGAGCGGGCCGGATAGCAACGACTCTGTCGTCACCCCCAGCCAGTAGATGAAGTAGACCGTCAAGACGATAGGCAGGATGGTGAACAAGCCCTTAGCGAGCAGTCTCCCGACGGTCTTCATTTTCGTGCCTCGACGATTTTCCAGAGTGTTTCTTCGGAATAGAGCTGTTGCTCCTTCTCGCGCGGAACCGCGTGATCGGCGCAATTCACTTTATTTGACGCAAACCCCGCCTTCCGTGCGATGTCCGTCAAGTCGATATGCGTCATGTACTGACCGAAAGTTTCGTTGTTGTTCCAACTTTCCCAGTTATAAAGAAAGTTCTCGATGACGTTCTTCCCTCGCGGGATTTCGAGATGCAACATCAAGCCGCCTGGTTTCAGCAGCCGGTGGCACTCAGCGAAAATGTGTCGAAGTGCGCTGCGCGAGGTTTCGTGCAACATGATGTGTGAAATCACGAGATCGAAACTCTCGTCCTCGAACGACGTGCGCTCTGCATTCTGCTGACTGAAATGCACAGCAACTCCAAGTGACTCAGCGCGTGCGTGGGCGTAGCGCAATTGAGGTGCTGCGACATCAATTGCATCGACACGCGCCGTTTTGAATCGCCGCGCCCAAGGCAACGTGCTGTTGCCGATGGCACATCCCATATCGAGAATTCGAGTTGGCTTGAAGCCCGGATGCGATTTCAAAAAAAAACTTAGCAACAAGTCGCCAAGATACTCGTTGCGCGGGCCCATCATGCCGTGCGAGTAAATATTGAGCCCGAGATCGTAGATCGCGCCCGCCGCAACATCGCCATCGACGAAATCGGTGTGATAGCCACCAGGCTGGAGATGAATATCGACAGCGGTGTGATAGCGAGGAATCGCGAGTGCGGGGTTCATCGTTAGCGAGCCACGTTTGCGTGATCGTTTCACTCGAGCATTGAGACGCGGCCATTCGCGCTCAACGGAATCGATCACGGAGTCCCACATGCGTTGCTGACTGCACCGCTGCAACGCACTCCAAAATTGGTAGTACGGATGCCTCTCCATCACAGTGCGAACTTCATTGTGATGTTCCGGCTTGCGCCCGTGTTCGCGCTCGAAGTCCGGCTCGATTCGGTGGCGATAGATCGCGTAATTGCCGGGCATCACGCGTCCGGCAAGGTGCCCCCGTAAGGCGCCAACGAAAGCCTGGCGTTCACGCTCGTCGTGACGCTCATCAGGCAGAAGGTCGTGAGGCGTGAGGCGGTGAGTCATCACGTGATGATCACCGCCCAGACCGCTCAATTCAACACGACCGAGGCATCACCGACACCCACCGTCACGGTCACATCACGGGAGCCATCACCCTTGGTGTTGACGTTCGACGCGACACCTGAAGCCTTAACGACGCTCGGCGTGCCGCGAACGGAAGCTTCACCGACACCAACGGTCAGCGCGATGTCGCCAGCACTCGCTTTGGTGGTACTCACATCCACATCGCCAACACCCAGATCGACGCTGATCGCCGAATTCGGCGCGGAGAGATCGACTTGGCCGACCCCTAGATTGACGGTGACCTCCTCGGGCAGCTGCTTCGGCAAGAGGATCGTCCAGTCAGCATCGACGTCGTCCTCGTTGAATTTCAAATGCAAACGCCCGTTACTCGTCTTGCCCGCGATATCTAACCCTTGCACCGTTTTCAGCTTCCGCATCAGTCCATGGCGGTTGCCCTCCAAGTTCACCGTCACCTCGTACGAATCCCCGGTTCCTGGACGAATTCGCACTTCTCCCACACGGTTATCGACGACGAGGCGATCGATCCCGTTGCTGGGGTACGTGTGCTTTACCGTGGCGACATGGTCCGCTGCCAAAACAGGGGGGCTGATCGCCATCATTCCGGCGACGGTGACGAGGGCAAAGAGAATTTTCACGATCTAGTACCTTGGCGAAAAAAGGTACTGTATAGTATCACGCATGCTGATCGACACAAAACTGGCTCCTCTGCGAAAGGGTCTTTTGGAATTCGTCGTACTTCGCATCGTCGGCGGAGATCAGGTGTATGTCCCCGACATTCTCAAGCGGCTGGCTGGGACGGAGTTCGCAACTCAGGAGGGCACGCTCTATCCCCTACTGAGCAAATTGCGCCGCGAGCAACTCGTCGATTACGAGTGGCGCGAAAGCGAGCTCGGGCCACCCCGAAAATACTACCGCCTCACCGAGGCGGGTTTGCAGCAGCTCGCGTTATTAGAAGACTACTGGCAGCGCATTAACCAAACTTTGACCCGACTTGGGTCCGTTCAGACGGGAAACTCCCACGCATGAAACGCATTTCGATCACGGTCTCACTGAATCGCAGCACGATCGCCCTAGACGAGGCGAGCTTCCTCAGGCTCGAGAGCTATCTCGACGAGGCGGCCCGTACGCTCGCGCAGAATCCAGACAAACAAGAAATCATGACGGATCTCGAGCAAGCGATCGCTGATCGCTGTGTGCACCGCTTGGGCAGTCACCGACCTGTCGTGACTTTGGCCGAGCTCGAGGCCGTACTTGCTGAAGTTGGTGAGGTCCGCGACGCTGCAACCGATACCGTCGCGCCGGAAACGACATCTGGATCGCGCGAATCAAGATCAAACGGTCGACGTTTGGAGCAACTCAACGAGGGTGCGATCCTCTCGGGCATCTGCGCGGGTGTAGCCCGTTACTTTGATATCGATGTCATCTGGGTACGCATCATCATGGTCGTGATGACGGTGCTCTCCGGCTTCACCGCCATTCTCATCTATGCCCTGCTCATGCTGCTGCTGCCGATCGCACCCTCCCCAGCAGGCTCGCCGCCGCTTGGAAAGGTGCCTACCAAAATTCGCGAGGCAACCGCGTACGTGCGCTC
>JBDKJA010000062.1:0-10970 GCA_039796795.1 Pseudomonadota bacterium | reverse complement strand
ATTCAACTTGCGTATGGGGTTCAACTATTGCCCGGCAGCGCAGCGGACACGGATGGATTTTATTATGCTTGCCTCGGATACAGGGGCTCACGATGACGAGAGGTTCCGCTCACTGCCGAACTGCGCTGGTGCAAATGGCCATCTTCGTGATGGCGGTGCTTTCGTCGGCGTTGATGTCCGGACGTCTTGTGGCGCAGCCGGTCATCGAGTGATGCGCTCGAGATTCAGTCGGGCTTTGTCAATGTCGTCAATGGCGTGTATCAGTTACAGGTTCGGGTTCGTTACCCCATGAACGACGAGGATCGTCGTGCGCTGCAGCAGGGGGTCTCGCTCTTTTACGATGTCGATCTCGAGGTGACGCGTGAGCGGCGATTTTGGACGTCGGCGAGTATCGTTAATTTGAGTTTGCGTCGGGAGCTCAGTTATCACTCGGTCAGCGAGCGTTATCTCGTCAAAGATCCACAAGGGAGCATCGAGACGCGCTCGTTTTCAAGTCTCGAAGAAGCGTTGGCGGATCTTGGAAAAGTCGATGGATGGCCCATCCTCGTCTCTGCGCAAGTGGCCGAGGATGGCAATTATTTCGTCAATGTCCGCGCTGTCGTCAGACGCGGGCGCCTCACCGATGCACTGCGCGCGCTGATGTTCTGGTCGGATGACTGGCAACGCCGGAGCGAGTGGTATTCATGGTCGCTACCACGCTGAAGCGTTATCGATCCTTGCTGACGGTGACCTTCTGGTCGCTGTTGGTTTTCGGTGCGTTGACGGCACTTTTTTTGTCGGCACAGAATTCGGTGCAGTTCGGTCGCTGGCAGCCGTGGATCTTGTTGGCGAGCGCGATCGGTGTGGTCGCTTTGATCGCCATGTTGATACGCAAGACCGTGCAGCTCATTCGGGCTTATCGCAGTGGTGTTCCCGGTTCGCGTTTGACGTCTCGAACCGTTCTCGTGTTCGGCGCGCTCGTCGCCTTGCCTCTGCTATCCGTCTACGTATTTTCGCTGCAGTTTCTCAACCGCGGCATCGATAGTTGGTTCCAGGTCGAAATCAAGCAGAGCCTCGACGATGCAGTCGTGCTCTCGCGAGCGGCACTCGATTTGCGAATGCGCGAGCAATTGGAACGCACGGAGCGCTTTGCTCAGCGTCTTGCGACTCTACCTTCATCTAGCGCGATGCTGATTGCCATGGATGAAGAGCTGCGTCGTACGGATGCAGCCGAGCTCGTTTTGTATGGCGAGTATGAGCGCATCATCGGCGCGAGTAGTCGTTCGGTGCCGGATTCTTTGCCCGAGCGACCATCCGCTGAGCTCGTTCGGCAAGTGATCACCGGTCGCAACTACGTCAGTCTCGAGCCTGTGGGGGATGCGGGTTACGTGATTCGTACCGCCGCCTTGTTGCCGGGTGCCGTATCGTTGCCCGGCGGAGCCCGATTCGTCGTTGTAACTCATGATTTACCGCGTCAGTTCGCCGAGTTGACTGACGCCGTACAAAGATCATTTTCACAATATGGAGATCTCGCTGCATTGCGCGAGCCTCTCAAATATAGCTTTAGTTTGACGCTGACGATGGTACTGCTGGTGACTCTGCTCGGTGCGATTTATGGCGCTATCTACTCCGCCGAAGTTCTGTTCAAGCCGGTACAGGATCTGATGGCCGGTACGCGCGCAGTTGCGAAGGGTGATTTCGCGACGCGAGTTCCTTTGAGTTCGCACGACGAGATGGGTTTTCTTGTGCAGTCGTTCAACGACATGACCAAGCGCTTGCGGCGTGCGCGTCAAGAAACGGAGAGTAGTCGCGAAGCGGTTGATCGCGAGCGCGAGCGACTCGCCGTGATCTTGGCGCGTCTATCGACCGGGGTCATTTCCGTGGATCGGTCGTTGGTATTGCAGCGAGCGAATGCGGCGGCAGGCTCCATTCTCGGTGTGGATCTCACGACGATGATCGGCAAATCCTTGACCGATCTCGGTGGTGGAGAAGGGGTTGCTAAGGCGTTCTTCGATGATGTCCGCGCACGTTTTGCGGCGGGCCGTGAAGAGTGGCGCGAACAAATTGAATTGCGTGGCGCGGCCATCTCAGGCGGACCGCGATTTTTGGCAAGTGCCTGTGTACGTTTGCCACAGGCCGTCGATGAGGCTGTCAATTACGTCATCGTGTTCGACGACGTGACGCGTCTTCTGCAAGTACAGCGTGAAGCGGCCTGGGGCGAGGTGGCGCGACGCTTGGCGCATGAAATCAAAAACCCGTTGACGCCGATCCAGCTATCCGCCGAGCGATTACGTCGCAAGGTGTTACCGCAGTTGGCGGGTGGGGATGCCGAGTTGTTGGAGCGATCCACTCACACGATCGTTCAGCAGGTCGAGGCCATGAAACAGATGGTCAATGATTTCAGCGAGTACGCGCGCGCGCCCGCGATGAAGTTTGAGCCGTTCGATCTCAATCAATTGGCAGGAGAAGTGGTCGATTTGTACCGAGCCGAGGAGGGCCAAGTCGACATCCAGACCCAGTTCGATCCGGGACTCGAGCCCCTGTTGGGTGATCGGGCCCGCATCCGTCAGGTACTAAACAACCTGCTCACCAATGCGATCGAGGCACTCGAGGGCGTCCGCGAAGCGCGCGTCGAACTGCAGACGGGCGTGGGTGAGCGGGAGACCGTGCCGGTGGCGCTGCTGACGGTCACGGACAACGGCCCGGGCTTTCAGCCGGAGATTCTCGGGCGGATTTTCGATCCTTACGTATCGAGCAAGCCGCGCGGGACCGGCCTTGGCCTCGCCATCGTCCGCAAGATCGTCGAGGACCACGGTGGAGTCATCGAGGCGGATAACCGGGCTGAGGGTGGCGCTCGAGTCCGTGTTATGTTGCCATTTGGAGACAAATCCCGGTCGACCGCAGCCCGTGAGCGGCGAACCGATATTCGGAGGGAGCTGGCATGAGCTCAGCACGCATACTCGTGGTGGATGACGAGGCCGATATCCGGACTCTCGTGAAGGAAATTCTCACCGACGAAGGCTATGACGTGGCCGTCGCCGCCAATGCGAGCGAGGCGCGTCAACTCCGGGGGCAATTTTCCCCCGACCTAATTTTGCTCGACATCTGGATGCCGGATGTCGATGGCATCACTCTGCTGCGCGAGTGGATGGGTAACGGTAACGGTGCCTGTCCGATCGTCATGATGTCCGGTCACGGCACCGTTGAAACAGCGGTCGAAGCCACACGCCTGGGCGCCCTCGATTTCGTCGAAAAGCCGCTATCACTGGCCAAGTTGTTGCGTACCGTCGAGCGCGGTCTCGAAAGCGCGCGAAAATCGCGTGGTACTCAGCGCTTGCTGGGCGGTGTTGCTGCGCCGATTGGCAAGAGCCGTGTGGTTCAGCAACTCAAGCACGAATTGTCCTCGCTGGCCCAGAGTCGTCATTCGGTATTGCTGTTGGGAGAGCGTGGCAGTGGTCGCGAGATGTTCGCCCGCTATCTGCACGAGCACGGACAGACCCCAGCGTCGCCCTTCGTTGTCGTGGTGGCGAGCAGCTTGCGAGAGCTCGATGCGGAAGTCAGTTTGCTCGGACGGCAAGATGCCTCTGGCACCGTCGCGGGAATTTTGGACGAGGCGGGTGACGGCACGCTCTTCATCAGTGAATTGGGTGATCTGCCGCCCGCTGCTCAACGCGTTTTACTCGGCGTTCTTGAGACGGGGCATTACCGCGCTTTAGGTGAGACCCGTGATCGACCCTTCCGTGGGCGAATCGTGAGTTCTGCCCATCCGGGAATCGAGCAAGCCCCTGAGGGCGCGAGCGGTTCGATCCGTCGTGATCTCTTGTCGCATCTCGACCGTGTCGTCGTGCGTGTGCCGCCGCTACGGGAGTACGCAGAAGATGTTCCGGAACTGTTGCGACAACAGGTCGATTTATTAGTCGACACCGAGGGTTTGACCTTTCGTCGTTTCGGCGTCGCCGCGCAGAATCGTCTGCGCAACTATCCTTGGCCCGGCAATGTACAAGAGTTGCGCAATCTCGTGCGTCGCTTGCTAGTGCGTGGTGGCACCGAAGAAATCACGCTAGCCGATATCGAGCATGAGCTTGCTCAAGCTGCGCCGCCCGCAGAGCCGTTGGTCAAGCAAGATTTGTTGGCGCTGAGCTTGCGTGAGGCGCGAGAGCATTTCGAGCGCGCTTATCTGCAGCAGCAACTGCTGCTCTGTCACGGCAAAGTGGGACAGCTTGCCAAGCGCGTTGGCATGGAGCGCACGCACCTGTATCGCAAACTGCGCTCGTTGGGCGTGGATTTTCGATCTGTCGGTGACGACGCGGAGTCGTAATCGCTCGTCAGTCGCTGACGCGGATCACGACCACATCGATGTCGGCTGCGCGAAGACGCGCGCGGGTTCGGTTCAGTGACTCAAGATCGCTGACGGGGCCGATTCGTACTCGATGAAAGACATCCGCATCGATCGCGATGCGCTGCAAGGAAGCAGAGATGCCAAGTCGTGACAATTTCGTCTGCAGTCTTTCGGCTTCGGCCAGCTCTCGATACGCACCGAGCTGCAGCACGTAATTGCCGGGTCTTGCGATCGGAGCGTTAGGCAGAGGCTCAACGGGCGCTTCCTTGCCGGCCTCCGGAACGACCACCTCTTGCGAGGGCAGCATGTCGTAGAAATCGTATTTGGGGGCTTCTTCGGTCTCGTCGGTCGCCGTGGCTTTAGCCGCCATTCGCGGTTCGGGTCGCGCGAGACTTTCCGCTGCCGCTTCCGCCGCCTTCAAAGCGCGTGACTGCCAAAGAAAAACACCCAATGCCACAGCGAGGCCGATGCCGAGCCCGGCAAAAAACTCGCGTGAAACCCCGAGCTGCACGCCACCGCGCCGGGAGGTTCGTTTGAAGTCGCGGCCAATGGGCGTGTTCATAAAGCTCCTTACATCGTCTCCGGCGCCGAAGCCCCGAGAATACCCAGTCCGTTACGCAGGACCTGCTGAACGGCAAGCAAGGTATAAACGCGAGCCTGTCTCAGATCATCCTCGGGTACGAGGATGCGCTCGGCGTTGTAGAACGCATGCAGAGTAGTCGCTAATTCTTTGAGATAGTGCACGAGCGCATGCGGAGCGCGTTGAGCTGCCGCCTGGCGGATTACTTCCGGATAGCGCGAGAGACAGGACAGCATGGCCTCGGCATGTGCGCCCGCGAGCAGCGTGGCTCCCTGCGTGGCGACGATATTGGCAGCCGTCGTCGAGTCGTACGAGAGCGAGCGTGCTGCCAGTTCTTTCATGACGCTCGCGACACGCGCATGCGCATACTGGATATAGAACACCGGATTTTCGTTCGACTTCGACTTGGCAAGCTCCAGATCAAAATCGAGCGACTGGTCGTTGCTACGCATCAGATAAAAAATGCGGCATGCGTCATTGCCGACTTCGGCGCGCAGCTGGCGCAGCGTGACGAAATTGGCTTCGCGTTTGCCCATCGAGAGTTTTTCGCCATTGCGGAACAGCGCAACGAGCTGGATCAGCAAGACTTCGAGGCACTCACCCGGATGGCCGAAAGCCTGTAGGCCACCGCGTAGGCGTGTGATGTAGCCATGGTGGTCTGCGCCGAAAATATTGATCAGCGTATCGAAGCCGCGCTCACGCTTCTCGAGGTGATAAGCAATGTCCGATGCGAAATAAGTGGTGACGCCGTTATCGCGCACGACGACACGATCTTCGTCGTCTCCGAAGCGAGTGGCGCGAAACCACTCTGCGCCGTCCTTCGTATAGAGCAAATCGTCTTTTCGCAATCGCTCGAGAGCTCGGTCGATGGCACCACTCGCATTGAATTCGCGTTCGGACGTCCAATGATCGAAGTGAACGCCGTAGCCATCGAGATCATCTCGAATCTCATCGAGCATCGCGGCGATGCTCTGCTGCAGCAAAATCTGCCACTGCTCGGAACCGAGCAGTTCGCGACCGCGCGCAATCAACGCGTCGATGTACTGATCTTTGTCGCCCACCGGCGCGTCAGGGGGCAAATGGGCGAACACGGCTGCAACGGGATGGCGCCAGCTCGTGCCAAATCGCGTCTGAAATTCTTTGGCGACCGGCAGTAGATAATCGCCCCGATAGCCGTTTTGCGGGAACACGAGTGTCTCGCCGCAGGCTTCGAGATAGCGCAACCAAACCGATACCGCGAGGATCTCGGTCTGTCGGCCGGCATCGTTGATGTAGTACTCCCGAGTGACGTCATCACCGGCTGCGGCGAGCAGGCGGCCGAGTGCATCGCCGAAAGCCGCTTGCCGACCATGTCCAACGTGCATCGGCCCGGTCGGATTGGCTGAGACGAACTCGAGCAGCACTTTGCGTCGCACAGTCGGATTGAAGCGACCATAGTTGTCACCGTCGCGATGGACGCGCAGCAACTCTTTCGCGAACAAATCTTTGGCGAGGAAAAAATTGATGAATCCTGCGCCGGCGACCTCAGTCTTGACCACGAGCTCGTTGGCAGGCAGCGCGGCGATGATCGCGAGTGCGAGCTCGCGCGGATTACGTCCGACGCTTTTCGCTAAACGCATCGCGATGTTCGAGGCGAAGTCGCCGTGCTGCGCATCGCGGGTGCGATCGACGGTGACCCAACTCGGGTCGACGGGCTGCGGCAGCAAGGAGCCTTCGAGGGATTTCAGTGCACCCTGCAGCAGGTGCTGGAGGTCGTTTTTCACGGCCGCGATTCTACAGCCACGCTGTCACTACGCCTAAAACAATTCGAGTGGATCGACATCGAGCGCCCAACGCACGCGTCTGACCTCAGGCAGCGCTTCCACCGCGGGTACCCAACGGTCGAGAAAGCGATGCAAGGCTGCCCGATCGGCGCTTTCCACCAGCAATTGGGCGTGAAATCGACCGGCTCGCTTGGCCATCGCTGCTGGGGCGGGACCCAGTAGTCGCACGTTGGCTTTCGGGGCAGCGCGTCGTGCTGCAGCGAGAAAGTCGGTGGCCCAATCGGCCTGTAGTGCCGAGGCGCGCAGGGCAGCCAAGCGGGCAAAGGGCGGCCATGCGGCAGCTTCGCGCTCGGCGAGCGCGGCACTCGCAAAGGCTTCGTAACCGCCTTCCAGCAGTCCGCGCAGCAGTGGATGTTCGGGATACTCGGTCTGTATCAACACCTCACCGCGCCGATCGCCGCGTCCGGCGCGACCGGCCACTTGTACGATGGTTTGAGCGAGTCGTTCGGCAGCGCGAAAGTCGGTGCTGAAAAGGCCTTGATCGGCATTGAGTACGACGACGAGCGTCACATCGGGAAAATCGTGACCCTTGGCGATCATCTGCGTACCGACGAGGATGCGGGCATCGCCGCTCGCGATCCGTGAGACCACGGCTTCGAGTTCATCTTGTCGGCGTACGACATCGCGATCGAGCCTCGCGATTCCCACGCCTTCGAAGGTTTCAGACAAGCTCTCTTCGATACGCTCAGTGCCTTGACCCACAGTTTTGACGGCATAGCCGCATTGGGGGCACTGTCGCGGCAGTTCGCGGTCGGCGCCGCAATGATGGCAGCGCAGACGCGACGCCTGTCGATAGACCGTGAGCCTCGCATCGCAGGAGAGGCACGGTGCGACCCAGCCGCAAGCGGTGCAGGCGAGTGTCGGTGCATAGCCACGACGATTGATATAGACGAGCACTTGCCCTTGATTGGCCAGATGCTTCTCGATGCTGGTGGCCGCCGTCGTCGACAGCCCGGCGTGCACGTGCTCGGCGCGCAGATCGATCAATCGCAAGGTGGGTGGCTGCGCGTTGGCGGCACGGCGCGGCAAGCTTAAGCGGTGATATCGACCGAGACTCACGTTATGCAGTGACTCGAGCGAGGGAGTCGCTGATCCGAGCACGATCGGGATATCGAGTTGCTGAGCCCGCACTAAGGCGAGATCGCGCGCCGAGTAGCGAAATCCACCTTCCTGCTGTTTGAACGACGCGTCGTGCTCTTCGTCGACGACGATCAAGCCGAGATCGGGGATGGGCGCAAACACGGCCGAGCGGGTGCCGAGCACCAGACGTGCCGATCCATCGTGCGTACGTCGCCAAGCCTCCAGTCGTTGGGTGTCTGTCAGGCCGGAGTGCAGCACGGCGAGCGGTGTCCCGGCGAAGCGTTTGGCGAAGCGACCCACGAGTTGCGGCGTGAGCCCAATTTCCGGGACGAGGATCAGGACACGACGCCCGGCCCGCAGCTGTCTTTCGGTGAGGCGAAGATAAACCTCGGTTTTGCCGCTGCCCGTGATCCCATGCAGCAGCCAGGCTCGGTAACCCGTATCGCCGCTCGCGATGACGGTATCGAGCGCGGCTTGTTGATCCGCCGTCGGCTCGGGCGTCACGACGGCAGCGTCGTTCGGCAGATCGTTCGACCACGGCTCTGCTCCCGCCGACACCGCGTCGTCGCTGTGGCTCTCGCGTTCCTGGCGCAACACCCAGCCGCGCTCGCGCAGTGACCGGGCATGGTCGCGCCAGCGTGGCCAGTCGGCGAGCTCTTCCTCGGCAACGCCCGCTTCGGGATTCGCGAGGCGCTCCAGCAGGGCGCGCTGTTGGCGCGCACGTTTGGGCTCCCCGGCATCCAGCGCGGCTCGGCCAGTCGGGGTGAGCGTCCATACGAACCGGCGTTCCTGCAGTGGCGCGCCTTCACGCACGAGCTTCGGCAGGGCGGTCGCGATGACCTCCCCCAAGGGGTGGTGATAGTAGTCAGCGGCCCAGCGCAGCAGCGACAATAGCGCAGGATCAAAGGTCGGTTGATCGTCGATATAGGACGAAATCCGCTTTAATTTAGGCTTTTCGATCTCTGAATGAGTCTCTATTGAGACAATAAAGCCAATTTTCTCGCGACGACCGAAGGGAACGCGCACGCGCTGGCCCGCGAGGCCAGCAGGGGAGTTTTCATCCCGCAGGTAGTCGAAGGTGCGCCGCAAGGGGGTGTCGAGGGCGACCCGCAGGATCTCGTCCGTCATCCGCGCATTTTTCCACAGAGAGTGTGGATAACGTTGTGGATGACACGAAATTCCAGCGAAAAAACTCGGGAAAATCGGCGGTAATGCGCGGGGGTGGTCAAAAAATGATCAATTTCGTTAAATCGTAATTCAATCAATGACTTACGTCTGCGGCGACCCAGGCTCAATGATTTTTACGACAATTTTGTGACTTGGTTTCTTCGCGACTGTGCGTAAGTGACTGATTTTCCGATACCGATCACTTCTGCCTCGGGCTCCAATTGGTCAGGCTGACGCCAGAGAGTGCGATCAAGCCGCCCACCACCATCGAAGCGAGCAGGGGCTCATCGAGTAGCAGGGTGCCAAACAGGACGCCGAACACGGGCACGAGGTTGTTGAACACCGACGCTCGAGCGGGCCCCAAGCGGGCAAGACCCTCGGCGTACCAGACGAAGGCGAGTGCCGTGCCGCCTGCGCCCAAGTACAGGATCGATGCCCAGGCATCGAGGGTCACGGTATCAACGTGCCACTCGGACCACTCGAGCGGAATGCCGACCGAGAGCAACACGGCGCCCCAGAGCGTCGTGACGGTGGTCAGTGCGAGCGCCGATGGCGCGCGCTCACCGGCTAGCGCATAGCGGCTGATGATCGTGTACACCGCCCAACAGAGCGCCCCGCCCAACATCAAGGCCTCGCCCCGACCCACTCGCTGGAAAAGGACGGTGAGATCGCCCTTGGCGAGCACCGTGCACACGCCGGTGAGTGCAAGCAGGATTCCGAGCCATCGATGCCACGCGAGCCGCTCGCGAAATACGACGGCCATCGCGACGGCCGTCATGATGGGGTTAAGTGCAACGACGAGGGCGGTGCGGCTGGCGGGGATCAATTCGAGCGCACCCAGAAACAGCAGGTTGTAGATCACGAGACCGACGACGGCGAGCGCCGCGCTGTAGAGCCAATCGCGGCGACGCAGTTGCGGCCAGCCGCGCTCGATCCACAGCATGAGTGGCACCAACACCGCCGCTGCCACCCAGAAGCGCAGTGCGGCGAGGGTGAAGTGCGGCATTTGGGGTGCCGCGAGGCGGCCTGCGATGAACGTGCCGCCCCACAGGGCGGCAACGCCGACGAGGCGCAGATAAGTGGATGTCATGGTGTCGACTCCGCCGCTGAGGTCTCTGCATCGCGACGTTCACGTAAGGCGACGTAGATACCGGCACCGATGATGATGCCCGCGCCGAGCAGCATGCCGGCTTGAGGGAATACCTGCCAGAACACCCAGTCGATACCGATGCCCCACAGCAGGGCGGTGTATTCGACCGGGGCGACTACGGCCGCCGGCGCATGACGGAACGCTTCGGTGATGTAGTACTGGCCGATGGCACCGAGGCCGCCGGTTGCTGCAATGAGCCACCAGTCTTGCGATCGAATCGGCAGCCATTGGGGCAGCGCGAGCACACCTGCGATCAGCGTGACGAGCAGTAAGAAAGTGAACACCATCGACGAAGAGGTCTCGCTGCGGGTCAACACGCGCGCCGTGATGACAGCGAGGGCGTAACTCAAAGCTGAGATGGCAGCGGCAAAACCGGCGAGCAGCGGCAATCCGCCGGGCCGCGGCTGCAGGATGATCCACACCCCGGCAAGCCCGATCAGAATGGCGAGCCAACGACCGCGGTCGACCTTTTCGCCTAGCCATAGCGCCGCCATCGCCGCGATCAAGAGCGGGGCTGTCATGTAGATGGAATACACCGCGGCCAGCGAGGCAGTGCCGAGGGAATAGACGAAGGTCACGAGCATGAGGACGCCCAGTACGCCACGGACTAGGTGTAGCCCGTACCGATGGATCCGTAGCTCGGCGAGCCGACCCTGCCACAGCAGGGGCAGCAGCACGAAGGGTAACGACGCGGCGGCACGCAGGACCGTCACTTGCATCGGCGGGTAGTGGGCGGCGAACAATTTCAGCAACGCGTCCATGAACGAAAAAGCGGCTACGGCGATGAACATGGCCGCAAGACCGCGGAGGTTGCCGGTATTCATGGGGGCGGGACTATACGGGAAGCGGGCG
>JBDKJA010000061.1:0-12631 GCA_039796795.1 Pseudomonadota bacterium | reverse complement strand
CATCGACGTGGAATTTCCGCGTGAATCGATCCCGAAGGTCTACGAGGCACTGAAGCTCAAGGACGTCGATCTCACGCTCGAGGTGCAGCAGCAGCTCGGTGATGGCGTCGTTCGCACCATCGCGATGGGTGCATCCGAAGGCTTGAAGCGCGGCCTCGCCGTCGAATCGACGGGCGCACCGATCTCGGTGCCGGTCGGTAAGCCGACGCTCGGTCGCATCATGGACGTGCTCGGTACGCCGCAGGACAACCGCGGCCCCGTCGCTTCGAAAGAGCACTGGTCGATCCACCGTCCCGCGCCGTCGTACGACGAACAAGCGGGTGGCAGCGATCTGCTCGTCACGGGCATCAAAGTTATCGACCTGCTCGTTCCGTTCGCCAAGGGCGGTAAGGTCGGTCTGTTCGGTGGCGCCGGCGTGGGCAAGACCGTGAACATGCTCGAGCTCATCAACAACATCGCCAAGCAGTACAGCGGTTTGTCCGTATTCGCCGGCGTCGGTGAGCGTACTCGTGAAGGCAACGACTTCTACCACGAGATGGCAGAGTCGGGCGTCATCGACCTCGAGAACCTCGAGAACTCGAAAGTGGCGATGGTGTATGGCCAGATGAACGAGCCGCCAGGCAACCGTCTGCGCGTAGCGCTCACGGGTCTGACCATGGCCGAATATTTCCGCGACGAAGTGCGTGAAGATGGCGTGAAGGGTCGTGACGTGCTGTTCTTCGTCGACAACATCTACCGTTACACCCTCGCGGGTACGGAAGTGTCGGCACTCCTCGGCCGTATGCCGTCGGCGGTGGGTTACCAGCCGACGCTCGCCGAAGAAATGGGCGTGCTGCAGGAGCGCATCACCTCGACCAAGACCGGTTCGATTACCTCGATTCAGGCCGTGTACGTTCCGGCGGACGACCTCACCGACCCGTCACCGGCCACGACCTTCGCCCACCTCGACGCCACCGTCGTGTTGTCGCGTCAGATCGCGGCTCTCGGTATCTACCCCGCGGTGGATCCGCTCGATTCGACCAGTCGCCAGCTCGATCCGTTGATCGTCGGCGAAGAGCATTACTCGGTCGCTCGCGGCGTGCAGGCTGTGCTGCAGCGCTACAAAGAATTGCAGGACATCATCGCGATCCTCGGCATGGACGAGCTCTCGGAAGAGGACAAGCTCACCGTGTTCCGCGCTCGCAAGATCCAGCGCTTCCTGTCGCAGCCGTTTAACGTCGCCAAGGTCTTCACGGGTCAGGACGGCAAGATCGTCCCGCTCAAAGAGACCATCCGCGGCTTCAAGGGCATTCTGTCGGGTGAATACGATCACCTGCCCGAGCAGGCGTTCTACATGGTTGGCTCGATCGACGAAGTCGTCGAAAAAGCCAAGACCCTGCAGTAATCGCGGTTGCAACACGGATAATCCGATATGGCCGACAACACCATCCATTGCGATATCGTCAGCGCTGAAGGCGAGATCTTCTCGGGAGCGGCGAAGATGGTGTTCGTCCCGGCCTCGCAGGGTGAGATGGGCATCGCGCCGCGTCACGCCCCGCTGCTGACGTTACTCAAGTCAGGCGAAGTTCGCGTACAAACGCCGGACGGCAACGAGCAGTCGTTCTTCGTCGGTGGCGGCGCCATCGAGATTCAGCCCAAGAAGGTGACGGTCCTCGCCGGCCATCGAGATTCAGCCCAAGAAGGTGACGGTCCTCGCCGATACCGCCTTGCGCGCGCACGATCTCGATGAGGCGCGCGCTCTCGAAGCGAAGCAGCGCGCGGAAGAGTTGCTCGCGAGCAATCTCGATAAGATCTCTGAAGCCGAGGCGCTTGCCGAACTCGTTCGTGCCGCCGCTCAGCTGAAGATGATCGCGAAGCTGCGCAAGACCAAAGGCTGATCATGAGCGCAGGCTCGAGCAGCGCTCGGTCTGATTCCTCTCTCTCGATCGTCATTCTGGCCGCGGGCCAGGGCAAGCGGATGAAGTCCGACTTGCCCAAAGTTTTGCAGCCACTCGCCGGCAAACCTCTGCTCGGACACGTCATCACCGCCGCAAAGTCTTTGAGCCCTGCGTCGATTCACGTTGTATACGGACACGGTGGAGATCGAGTTCGCGAGGCCTTCGCTGGCGACGTCACGCTGCAATGGGCTCTGCAGGCCGAACAACTCGGTACGGGCCATGCGGTGCAGCAAGCATTGCCCGAGCTTCCCGACGACTCCATCGCGCTCATTCTTTATGGCGATGTGCCACTGATCGACGCCAATACGCTACGGCAGTTGCTCGCTTTGGCCGCGCGCGATGCCATGGCTCTCTTGACGGTGCAGCTCGATGATCCGACCGGTTATGGTCGTATCGTGCGTGATGCGAGCGGCAAGGTTCTGCGTATCGTTGAGCAGAAGGATGCAACTGCCGACGAGCGTGCAATCCGCGAAGGCAATACGGGCGTCATGGCAGTTCCGGTCGCCCGCTTACGCGCGTGGCTCGCCCGCCTGAAAAATAGCAATGCTCAGGGCGAGTACTACCTCACTGACATCATCGAGATGGCGGTCGCCGAAGGCGTCGAGGTCAAACCTCTGATCGCGCCGACCGTTGCCGAAGTTTTGGGTATCAACGACAAGCTGCAGCTCGCCGACGTCGAAGCGGAATATCGTCGACTGCGGGCGCGCGAGCTCATGCTTGCGGGTGCCACCGTGATCGACCCGGCACGCGTCGATGTGCGCGGTTCGGTCTCCATCGGGCGTGACGTCACTATCGATGTGAATGTCGTTTTCGAAGGTCGCGTAACGCTCGGTGATCGTGTCCGGATCGGCCCGAACTGCGTACTTCGTGATTGTGAGATCGCCGCCGACGCCGTGATCCATACGAACTGCGTGATCGAACAGGCGACTATTGGCGCAGGCTCTCTGATCGGCCCCTTTGCACGTCTACGCCCTGGTGCCAAGCTCGCCGACGAAGTGCACATCGGCAATTTCGTCGAGATCAAAAATTCCTCGATGGCGAGCGGTGCAAAGGCAAACCATCTCGCCTATGTGGGCGATGCCACCGTTGGCGCGCGAGTCAACATCGGTGCGGGTACCATCGTGGCCAACTACGATGGTGCTAACAAGCACCACACCACCATCGGTGACGATGCCCACACGGGTTCCAACTCGGTATTGGTGGCTCCGATCGCGATCGGTGAGGGCGCCACTGTCGGTGCGGGGTCCACGGTCACTAAAGACGTGCCCGCGGGCAAGCTGACCGTGGCGCGTGCGAAGCAACTCACCCTTGATGGGTGGAAGCGGCCGCAAAAGAAGCGCTGACGTCCTAGCCGAATCGCCCCACTTCGGGTGATGTATCTACCCGGGGAAAAGGCGCAAAATACGCGCTTTCTTCAATCGAGTTTTGCCCCATGTGCGGAATCGTCGGAGCCATTGCTGAGCGCGATATCGTCCCCGTTCTGATCGAGGGACTGCGACGTCTCGAGTATCGCGGCTACGACTCCGCCGGTGTTGCCGTACTCAACGGATCCGGTCAGCTCAAGCGCGTTCGTACGGTTGGCAAGGTACAAATCCTCCAAGATGCCATCGACGCCTCACCAACCCACGGCTCGATCGGCATCGCGCACACCCGCTGGGCAACCCACGGCGTGCCGAGTGAACGCAACGCGCATCCGCACATCTCCGAAGATGGCCTCGCGATCGTGCACAACGGAATCATCGAAAATCACGATGAGTTGCGTGCCGAGCTGCGCGCGGCGGGTTATACCTTCACTTCCGAGACGGATACCGAGGTCATTGCGCACCGTATCCATCACCACATGAAATCGGTGGGCGATCTCTTCAAGGCCGTACGCGCGACGGTGAGCGAACTTGAGGGCGCTTACGCCTTGGCCGTAGTGAGCGAGCGTGACCCGGATCGAGTCATTCTGGCGCGCGAAGGTTGTCCGGTCGTCATCGGTCTCGGTGAAGGCGAGAATTTTGTCGCCTCCGATATCGCAGCGCTGCTGCCGGTCACCCGCAACTTCATCTTTCTGGAAGAAGGTGACGTTGCCGAGGTCCGCCGCCAAAGCGTCAAGGTGGTCGATCGTGAGGGAACGAGCGTCGAGCGTAAGCTACACGTGAGTGAGCTCTCCGCCGATGCCGCAGAAAAGGGTCAGTATGAGCATTTCATGCTCAAAGAAATTCACGAGCAACCACGGGCGCTCGCCGATACGCTGCAGGAGCGTGTCGCAAACGGTCGTTTGCTCGAGGCTGCATTCGGTCCTGCCGCAAGCGAGATTTTTGCCAAGACGGAACATGTGCACATCGTCGCGTGTGGCACGAGCTATCACGCTGGCTACGTCGCTCACTACCTGATCGAGCAGTTGGCAAAAATTCCTTGCACGGTCGAGATCGCAAGCGAATATCGCTATCGCAATCCAGTCGTCCCGAAAAACTCGCTGTTCGTCACGATCAGCCAATCCGGTGAAACCGCCGATACCTTGGCCGCTTTGCGTTTGGCGAAACAGGCGGGTTACTTGAGTTCGCTCGCGATCTGCAACGTGCCCGAAAGTTCTCTCGTACGAGAATCCGAGCTAGTGATGCTCACCCGTGCGGGTCCCGAGATCGGCGTTGCCTCGACAAAAGCCTTCACCACCCAGCTCGTCGCGCTCGGCATGCTGGTCGTCGCCCTCGCCAAGACTCATGGCGCGAGCCCCGAGCAAGAGCACACGCTCGTCAGCCGTCTCGTTGAGTTGCCGGGCATGATGGAGAAGACGCTGGCGCTTGATCCGATCATTCGTGAACTCGCGCAGCGTTTTGTGCCGAAGCACCACGCCTTGTTTTTGGGGCGAGGCACCATGCACCCGATCGCTATGGAGGGTGCTCTCAAGCTCAAGGAAATTTCCTATATTCATGCCGAGGCTTATGCAGCGGGTGAGCTCAAGCATGGTCCGCTTGCACTCGTCGATGACGATATGCCCGTGATCGCTGTCGCGCCGAATACGGATTTACTCGAGAAGCTGAAGTCGAATCTTCAGGAAGTACGCGCGCGCGGCGGCGAGCTCATCGTCTTCGCAGATCCCGAGTCCGGCATGCAGTCGTCAGACGGCGTCACCGTCATCACCATGCCGAAGCACGTGAGCTACCTACAAGCGCCGGTGGTGTATACGATCCCGCTGCAGTTGCTGTCCTACCACGTTGCCACTGCGCGCGGGACTGACGTGGACAAGCCGCGCAATCTCGCGAAATCGGTGACGGTGGAGTAGTACTCCGCCCAGGAACCATGGCATACCTGCACTGGTTACTGCTGCCGTTTTCTGCTCTCTGGTTGCTGCTGGCGATCAAGCCGCACGATCGCTCCGTTTGGCTTGCCGAAAACGTTTTTACGGTCGCGACCGTTGCCGCGCTGCTCGCCACTTACGAGCGTTGGCCACTGAGTGATCTCTCTTACACTCTGACTGTGGCGTTTTTGGTGATGCACATCATCGGTGGTCACTACACCTACGTGAGAGTGCCTTATGACGATGTGACCCACGCGATGTTTGGCGTGCGTCCCAACCGTCTTTTTGGCTGGGCACGAAACCACTACGATCGGCTCGTTCACTTCGCCTACGGTGTACTGCTGGCCTATCCCTTCTTCGAGTTGTTCGAACGTTACGCACAACCCATCGGATACTGGAGTTACTTCCTCTCGCCGATGCTAGTCATGGCGACCAGTATGATTTTCGAAGTGCTCGAATGGTGGGCAACCGAAATTCTCGGCGGCGGACAGGGCGCCGCCTATCTCGGTGCGCAGGGTGACGAGTGGGATGCACAGAAAGACATGGCGCTCGCGACTTTGGGCTCGATCATTACCATGGGGTTCTTAGCGCTCTATACGCCCTAGTGCGCGTCAACTGCGGCCGTTTCATTTTTTGCGTTGACCGGTGGCTTTCGAGCAAGCCAAACGATGGGTACGAGCAGTGCCGGCAGGATGGCCAAGACCAAGTGCTGATTGGCATATGCCACTACCAGCGACTCTCGCTGCCATTCACCCAGTAACCAAGCCAGAGTCGTCGGTTCCTGCATCGGCATGGGGATTCGGCTGGCCTCTGCCATGTGTTGCGCCGCCGCCGTCGCATCATGCGAGATTCCGCGAATCAAGATTGCGACGCCGATCCCGCTGCCCAGATTGCGCGCCAGGGTCAGTAGCGCAGCGCCTTCTGTGCGCTGCGCCGCCGACAGCGTCGCAAAAGAAATCGTGTTTAGAGGTACGAACATCAGCCCAAGACCAATGCCTTGAAAAAACAGCCACGCGGTCAACCAGTCGGCCGGGGCGTCGGATGGAGCGCCGCTGACCGCGGCGAGCCCGACCGCATTGATCACACAACCGGCAGAAAAAACTGCTCGCGCATCTAGCCCCACACCGAATCTGCCCAGCGCCATCATCGATAACATGAGACCGAGACCACGCGGTGCCAGCAAGATACCGGCGCCTGTCACCGAGTAGCCTTGAACTTCTTGCAGAAATTGGGGCAGTAACACCATCGCGCCCATAAACGGCCAACCGACCAGGACAGACATCACAAGCCCAATCCGCATGTTTCGATCGCGTAGCAACGTGGGCGAAATCAAGGTGTTTTGACTCGTGCGCATGTGAACCACGAACATGTAGGCCGTGATAACCGCAACGCCAACCTCAATGATGATTTCGGTCGAGTCAAACCAGTCGAGGTGATCGCCTCGATCCAGCGCTAACTGCAAACAAACGATGCAGACACCCAGGAGAATGAACCCGAGGGCGTCGAAAGGTCGTAGATTCGACTGCGACTGTCGCGGCAATGTTGCTGCGAGCCCAATCGTGGCAAGAATCACGAACGGCACATTGATATAGAACACCGCACGCCAACCGAATTCATCGGTCAATAAACCGCCGACCCAGGGCCCGAGTACCGGTCCGATCATGACGCCAACGCCGAGGACGGCGAACGCGCGAGTCAACAGATGTCGTGGATAAACGGTTTGTAATGCGGTTTGCCCTAGCGGAATCAAACCGGCACCGCATAAACCTTGAAGAAAACGCGCAACCACCAATGCTTCGATGTTCGGCGCAATCGCACAAAGAACCGATGCGATACCAAAACCCATGACACAAGTCAGATAACTACGTAGTAAGCCCAATCGAGATTCGATCGCTGACAAAGCGGGTAGTGCGACGGCACTGGCGATCAGATAAGAGGTCAGAACCCAGGATGACTGTTCTCGCGTGATCGCGAGGTTGCCCTGAATGACAGGCAAAGCGACGTTGGCAACGGTGGTATCCACCGCATAGAGCAACACCGATAAGAGTACGCTGGCTGTTAGTAGCCAGCGTCGGGTGGGGTCAACCTCGTTCGAGGCGGCGTCGCTCACTGAGGTCAGTCAATACGTCAGTCGGGAAGATGGACTTCGACTGCGGCGCTCATACCGACGAGGATGGCGTCTTTTGGCCGAGCGTCGTCGATGACGATACGAACCGGTATGCGCTGTACGACTTTGACCCAATTACCCGATGCATTCTGCGGCGGCAACAACGCAAATTCTGCGCCGCTCGCGGGTGCGATGGTGTCGATGTGCCCGCGCAACGGAGTACCCGGCCGTGAGTCGAAGCGAACTGTCACAGCTTGTCCGGGCTGCAGGTGTTCGATCTGAGTTTCTTTGAAGTTCGCTTCGATCCAAATGTCGTCATCCCGAACCAGCGTCAAGAGCGGCGCCGATCGGCGCCCCATGGTGCCGATCTCCGGCAGACGCGCCACTCGTCCAGCAACCGGTGCCGTAATGACGCTGCGTCGCAGCTTGAGTTCCCCCGCCTGAACGGCCGTCTTGGCCGCTTGTACGGCCGAGTGAGCATCAATTTGCCCAGTAGCCGCTGGACCGAGGCGGACCAGTAATTCAGCGATACGCTGCTTCAATACCTCGATTTGACCGTTAGCTTGGGTGACGAGGTGCTCGGCCTCCTCGAGCCGAATCGCCGGGCTCAGCTTGCGAGCAACCAACTCACGCTGTCGATCAAGCTCTCGCATGGCGAACGTTTGGCGTTCTTGAGCCAGTTCCAGCTCTGCCTGGGCTATTCGTCTTTGAGTTCGTAGCGCTGCGATCTCTTCGCGGATCCGTTCAACTTCCGCTTTGGCTCGATCGAGCTCAATGTGCGCTGCTTCGGTATCGAGAGTCACCAGTCGTTGACCCTGTTCCACGCGTGCGTTTTCGGTGACCAGCACTTCGCGAACGGGTGCTTCCACTTCCGGATAAATCGCGATCAAATCGGCTTTCGCGTAGGCATTATCGGTGCTGACGACGTTGTCACCAAAGCGCCAATAAAGCGCTATCCCAATCAATGCCAGGCTAGGCACACCCCATAACAATACATTTCGAACTTTCGAATTCGACATCACGCTGATGGTAAGAGTCGCTTATCGGTGTCACAAGCGTATTCCGACCGCCAGATGAAGTGTCTTGTTGAAGTGCTAAAGTTGCCAGGCATGCCGTGTTTTCGACAGTGACAGCGGGGGATGTGATGAGTTGCGCCAATAGAAATGGTTTTCAGCTAATCCGGTGGATTTTAGTCATGCTCGCGATCGCCCTCGTTAGCACCGCTCGAGCAGAAGTGACGCCGCCGGTCATCGAGGTATCGGGCCTTGCGGAGCGCTTGGTACGACCGGATCTAGCGCACCTCGAAATCACGATCGATGTTCGAGACGAGAAGCTCGACAGCGCTCGTCGTGAGGCAGGGGCAAAAACGATTGCGGTTCTGCGTAGCCTCAAGGAAATTGGCATTACCGACGATATGATCGATAGTGGTTCGCTCGCTGTACAGCCAGAGTTCGCTTGGGAGCCGAAGTCCGGTGTCCGTCGTTTGCAGGGCTACTTCGTTGCTCGCACCATCCGGGTGCGATTGCTCGATCTAGACAAGCTCGGCGTGATTCTCGAGCGCACCGTCAAATCGGGCGCCAATCAAATAGCGCCACCACGTTTCGGTTTGCAGAGCGAGAGTCAAGTACGCCGCGAGCTGCTCAGCGAAGCCACGCGAAATGCCCGACAAAATGCGGCTGCCATCGCCGCGGGACTCGATGCCAAGCTGGGCTCGGCGCTTCGAGTGGATGCGATCGAGACTGACATGGCTCTCGTTACATCGCCGATGATGTTACGTGCATCAGCCGCACCCACTGAAGATACGCCAGCAGAGCAGAGTTATCGCGCCGGAGACATCACGCTTCGGGCTCAAGTGAAAGCGAGATTTGCCATCGCTCCTTGAGTGATCGTCCCTAGAGTTGAATCAACGCTCGACGAAAGCGCGCTCAATCACATAATCGCCCGCTTCACCGATGCGTGGCGAGATGGCGAAACCCATCTCATCCAGAAGGGCCGAAAGATCTTTGAGCATGGCGGGACTGCCGCAGATCATGGCGCGATCATGCTGAGCATCGAGATGCTCGAGACCGAGATCATCTGCCACCCTACCGTTACGAAGTAGGTCGGGCAGTCGGCCTCGGTGCTCGAAAATTTCACGCGTCACCGTGGGATAGTAGAGCAGCTGTTCTTTCACCAACTCACCGAGAAACTCGTGCTGCGGTAACTCGTTGACGATGTAATCGTGATAAGCGAGCTCGCTCGCGTAGCGAACACCATGTAGCAGAATGACTTTTGAGAACCGCTCATAAGTCGCTGGATCCCGGATGATGCTCATGAAGGGAGCAAGACCAGTGCCGGTCGCTAGCAGATAGAGGTTACGACCGGGCTTGAGGTCGCTAATGAGCAGGGTGCCGGTTGGTTTCAGACCCACCAATACTGGATCTCCAGCTTGGATGTGTTGTAGCCGTGAAGTCAGCGGACCATCCGGCACTTTGATGCTCAGAAACTCGAGAGTCTCTTCATGATTGGCGCTTGCAATGCTGTAGGCGCGCATCAAAGGGCGACCTTCCACCGGTAGACCGATCATCACGAATTGACCGTTGTCGAATCGGAATCCTGCGTCTCGTGTCGTGCTGAAGCTGAAAACCCGCTCGTCCCAATGCTGAACGCGCAGGACGGTTTCTTCTCGGTAGTTAGCCATGATGGGCGCGCAGTATCCAAGTTATGGCGATCAGGTCAATACGGAGAGCCGCCGAGTCTGGCAACATCCGCCCATGCCGAGCTTCTACCGACGTTACATCTTGCCGCCGCTGCTCGATCGGGCCATGAGTGACCGGCGGATCAGTCGTTATCGACGTCCGGTGCTGGCGCCCGCGTCGGGCCGAATACTCGAGATTGGGTTTGGCACTGGCGCCAATTTGTCTCATTACCCGGAGTCAGTTCAGCAGCTCGAGATCGTCGAACCCGATATCGCGCTCAACATCCGTGCGCGGCGGCGTCTCGAGAAGAGTTCGCGTGAAGTGATCGTTCATGCGCTATCGGCAGAGCAGTTGCCCTTCGATGCGGTCAGTTTCGACACTGTCGTTAGCACGTTCACTCTGTGTTCAATACCGAATGTAGAGTCAGCGCTACGCGAAGTTCACCGAGTTCTCAAACCCGGCGGGCAATTCTTGTTTCTCGAACATGGCTTGTCACCCGAGAGCAGTGTTGCCCGTTGGCAACACCGATTAACGCCGATACAGAAAGTGATTGGTGGTGGATGTCATCTCGATCGACCTATGCGCTCGTTGATCGAGCGCGCAGGCTTGAATATAGAGTCGGCGGGCTACGAAGAGCGCTATGCACCGAAATTGCCGAAAGTGGTTGCTTGGCTGACGAGCGGCATGGCTAAAAAATTGGTCGACTGACGAAGATGACGGGAACTTCATGTGGGGAGGCGTATGATGCCGCTCCACGTCGATGTCTACGGTGTCCAAATCTCAGGTTTCTTTGCCACTGCTCATTGGCGCGATGGGGGTGGTGTTCGGCGATGTTGGCACGAGTCCGCTCTACGCATTCAAGGCGGTTTTCACTGCCTCCGAACTTGACCCCACCAATCTTGAGAACGTTCTAGGCGTTCTCTCGCTCATTTTTTGGTCGATAACGCTCGTCGTTGGCATCAAATACGTCGCGATCGTCTTGCGAGCGGACAATGATGGCGAGGGTGGTGTGCTGTCTTTGATGCAGCTCGTTGCCACGCGAGTTTCGTATCAATGGTCGTCGCTCGTTTTCGCACTTGGCGTGGCTGGCTGCGCCTTGTTTTTCGGTGACGGCGTGATTACGCCAGCAATTTCGGTATTGAGCGCAGTGGAGGGTCTGGAGCTCGTTGCGCCGGCACTGCATACCTTCATCGTGCCGATTGCCGTGGTGATTCTCATCGGTTTGTTTCTCGTCCAGCGAAGAGGGACGGCACAAATAGGACGTCTGTTCGGTCCGGTGATGTTGGTCTGGTTCGTCTCGCTCGCCGTGCTCGGCTTTTTGTCGGTACGACAGAATCCGCAAGTATTGGCTGCGATCAATCCGATCTATGCCGAGCACATCATCGTCCAACATCCGTTTGTTGCGCTGGCTGTCTTTGGCGCGGTCTTCCTGTGCGTGACGGGCGGTGAAGCCTTATATGCAGATCTCGGCCACTTTGGTCGCCCTGCGATTTCTCGAGCCTTTATTTTCCTTGTTTATCCAGCCTTGCTCTTGAACTATTTTGGCCAGGGCGCATTGGTGTTACGCGATGGCGCTGCGATCGATAGTCCGCTTTACTTGCTTGTGCCTTCATCGCTATTGCTGCCATTCATCGTATTGGCAACGCTTGCCACCATCATTGCCTCTCAAGCGGTGATTTCGGGCGTTTTTTCGATTACGCGACAGTGCCTACAGATTGATCTTCTGCCGCGGATGCGAATTCAGCATTCCTCTGAGGAAGCGATTGGACAAGTCTACGTTCCCTTTCTCAACTGGATGATGTGCTTTTTTACCTTGGCGTTGGTGATTGGTTTCGGCTCATCCGAAGGCTTGGCGGGCGCTTATGGCGTTGGCGTCTCGATCACCATGTTGATCGACTCGCTCTTGATGGTGCTGTTTCTCAGTAGCTCTAGTTTGCAATGGCGCCGTTTGCAGATCGCGCTACTAGGATTCATCGTCCTGATCGAGTCTGCTTATCTACTGGGCAATCTTCAAAAAGTAGCTGCAGGTGGCTGGGTTCCTTTGGTTTTCGGCGCTAGCCTCTACTGGATCATGCGAACTTGGCAGTCTGGTCGCGATGCAATCCACGCGATCACGAGTCGCGAAGATTACACGGAGGCGGAATTTCGACGTTTGCTAGCCGAAACACAGCCGCAGATCATCGACAAGAGCGTCGTTTTTTTGACCAGCCATATGGCGCGCATCCCGCGTACGTTGGTGCGCAACGTCCAGATTAATCGGGTGCTGCATGCCCGTACGATCATCATGACGATCAGCGTAGCGTCGACGCCGCGAGTCAGTGTGGGTACCAGAACCAAGGTCACGGAACTTAGCCCCGGTCTACTTCGTGTGCATTGCACGGTCGGCTTCATGGAAACGATCAACGTGCCGACGCTCGTGCGTGATGTGCAGCGTATCTATAAGGACGTGATTCCGCAGGAAGTCACCTACGTCATTGGTCGCGACGATATCGTGACGAATGGCCGTGCTCGTTTGACAAGAGTTCAGAAGGCGGTCTTTGCCTTCATGTCACGCAATGCCGAGTTTGCCGGAGAGCACTTGGGTATCCCGCCGCATCGAATACAGGAGTCCGGTGGGCAGGTCGCG
>JBDKJA010000060.1:0-11191 GCA_039796795.1 Pseudomonadota bacterium | reverse complement strand
GAGGACCCGCTCACCTGCGTGGCGCGCGGTGGCGGTCGCATCCTCGAGCTGATGGACGAACTCGGCCCCGGCCATTTCGGGCTTGAATAGCAGCGACGCCAGCCGCTACCTGTCCACGCGTGGCGCGCCAGCTGGCCTGCGCTTTGTTATCTACGCGGTCTTTGCGCTCGTCTTGATGTACCTCGACCAGCGTGGTCGCTGGCTCGAGTCCATTCGTTACGGGCTGCAAGCAGTCGCTTACCCGATCGAAATCGCGCTCAACTCGCCGGCTGCCGCTTGGCAGTGGTCACAGGACGTCTTCGAGGATCGCGCTGCTCTACAAGCCGAGAATCGCGAATTACGCCAACGGATACGCGAGCTCGAGCAACTCGCCCTGCGTCGACAAAGCCTAGAACGCGAGAACGCCGCGCTACGCGCGATCGCCAAACCCGCAGTCGATGTCGTCGAAAAATATTTGCCTGCGCAAATCATCGGCAGCGAGTTCAACTCACAGCAGCAACGACTCACCATTGATCGTGGTGCCGTTAACGGTGTGTTTGATCGACAAGCGGTGGTCGCTGCCGCGGGTGTGCTCGGTCAAACCATGCGCGTTGGTCCTTGGAGCAGCGAAATCATTTTGCTCACCGATCCCGAACACGCGCTGCCTGTGCAAATTCTGCGCACCGGTGTTCGCACGCTTGCCGTCGGCACTGGCAAACGCGATCAACTGACTCTGCCCTTCCTACCGCTGCAGACCGATATTCGTAAAGGCGATCGGCTCGTCACCTCGGGGCTCGGCGGTGTGTTTCCGGCAGGCTATCCCGTCGCCATCGTCACCAATGTCAAACGCGATGGCGGTATTCCATTAGCGCAAGTCGAAGCGCAAACACTCGCGCGCGTTGATCGCGATCGTATCGTCTCTTTGCTCTGGTTCAGCGCCGACCACCCGGCAGCACCGGTGGAGCCCGGAAAAGCACAAGGCGGCGATCCGAAGGCGAAAGCCATCGAGGTCAAAAAGGTGGATTCGGTAGTGAGTGCTGCGCCATGAGACGTTGGAGCTTGCGACGCCGTGCAGCCGTCGGGCTAATGTCCTCGTTTATTTTGCAAGTCGTGCCACTACCCGCTGTGCTTGGCTGGTTCCGACCGTCGTTCGCCGTCATCGCCGTGCTGTACTGGTCGATCGCAGCACCCGGCTGGGGTGGCGTCGGTCTCGGTTTTTTGATGGGCCTCGCACTCGATGCCTATCTTGGCGTCGTGCTCGGCCAACATGCTTTGGCGACGGCATTCGTTGCTTATATCGCCATCAGACAACATCTCATCATCCGAAATAAATCGATGTTCGAGCAGACCTTTTACATCGCGGGTCTGTTACTGCTGTGGCAGATCGTCGTTTGGATCATCGATGGTTGGACCGGTCACGCCTTGGGATCCTGGACCCGGTTACTGCCAATCGTAACCGGCACTTTGTTGTGGCCGTTCGCCTGGGAATGGTTGGGCGGCGATCTATCGCGTAGCCGGCGCTGAACGACGATGAGCCTCGGCGGCCGCATCAAAGATTTTTGGCGAGAACAGCACCTGTTCGAGCAGCGCATCCTTCTGGCGATGATTGTCATCGCTGCGCTCTCCGTGGTGCTGTTGCTACGTCTCGGCTGGCTGCAACTCGTCAAACACGACTATTACACCGAACTCGCTGAGGGTAATCAGGTCCGCATCGAGGCGCTGCCCGCGCCGCGTGGTGTGATCTACGATCGCAACGGCATCATCCTCGCAGAGAACCAACCGGCCTACCAACTGGAGCTGGTTCCCGAACAAGTCCCCGATCTCGACTCGACCTTGAGAAGGCTTTCGCAGATCGGTTTGCTCGCCGAGGAAGATCTGGATGACGTCCGGCGCACCATCCGCTCGCGCCGCGGTTTCGATAGCGTCCCGATTCGCCTTCGACTCACCGATGAGGACATGGCGACATTCGGTGTACATCGATTCGAGTTTCCGGGCGTCGACATTCGGACGAGATTGGCGCGCCACTACCCACTCGGTGAGATCGCAGTCCATGCGATCGGCTACGTGGGCACGATCTCCGACTCCGATCTCAAGCGTATCGATCGAGAGGAATACGCGGGATCCTCGACGATCGGAAAAATCGGCGTCGAAGCCGCGTTCGAGGATGTGCTACGTGGCCGTAACGGGCGACGCGAGATCATGGTCAATGCGCGCGGACGATCGGTCGACAAACTCGGTCCTTTGCAGCCGGAGTTGAAACGCACACCGGGAGAGCCGGGTCACGATCTATTTTTGACGCTCGATCTGGAAGTGCAGCGGGTCGCCGAGGCCTGGGTGAAAGATCGTCGTGCCGCCGTCATTGCACTCGACCCGAAGAGCGGTGAAGTACTCGCTCTCGTCAGTCGGCCCGGTTTCGATCCCAACGGCTTCGCCCGTGGCCTGACGCGCACGGAATTCAAGTTGCTCAATGAAAACCCGGACCGGCCGCTCTTCAATCGAGCCTTGCGCGGTGTCTATCCACCGGGCTCTACCATCAAACCGGTCGTGGCGATGGCAGGACTCGAATACGGCATCATCGACCCGCTCGAGGCGCGTTTTTGTCCCGGTTATTTTTCATTACCGGGCAGTCGACATCGCTTTCGAGATTGGCAACCTCGCGGCCACGGTAATGTCGACATGATCACGGCCATCGCGCAGTCCTGCGACCCCTACTTCTATGCACTCGCCGATCGCCTCGGTGTGAAACGTCTGCACGATTTCTTGGGTCGCTTCGGGCTTGGCGCCGAAACCGGCATCGACATCGGCGGCGAAAAGAGCGGCGTTTTGCCGTCAGCCGAATGGAAGCGCAAAGCCTTCAAGCGTCGCAGCGAACAAATCTGGTTTCCGGGTGAGACGGTGATTTTCGGCATCGGCCAGGGCTACATGACGAGCACACCGATGCAGATCGCACAGATGACCGCCATCCTCGCCACGCGCGGACAGCATCCTGTGCCTCACGTCGTTCGCGCCACGCGAGATCCGGTCACCCAGCGTGTCACGACGATCAAGCCGAAATCACTGCCCCCGGTGAAGTTACAAAACGAGGCCTACTGGAATCAGGCCATCGATGGGATGCGCGCAGTGATGCAGGGAGGCACAGCCTCTCGTGCCGCTTTCGGCGCGCCCTACAGCATTGCCGGCAAAACCGGCACAGCACAGGTATTCACGGTCGCGCAGAACGCGCGCTATAACGAGAATGCCATTGCCGAACGCCTACGCGACCACGCATGGTTCATCGCGTTTGCACCCATCGAGGATCCGAAGATCGCCGTGGTGGTGTTAGTGGAAAATGGGCGCAGCGGCAGCGGCACGGCAGCGCCGATCGCACGCGCGGTGATGGATGCCTACTTGCTGCGTAAGTTCGTCGTACCAACGGTCGCCCCCACCAACGACCCGAGTAATCAGGGCGAGTGATCCCACATGCTGCGTGAAGAAGTTGACGGCGCGACGAAGCGCACTCTGAGTTACACCACTCGCTTGCTAAGCACACTGCGGCTCGATGGTCCTTTGCTGATCGGCATCGCAGCGATTGCTCTCTACAGCCAGCTCATTCTGTTCAGCTCTTCTGGCGGCGATTGGGAAGCGGTGCTGCGCGGCACCATTCGCCTCGCGATCGGCTCATTGATCATGTTGACCCTCGCTCAGTTACGGCCCTCGACACTACGCCGCATCACGCCATGGCTCTACGGTGTGGGGCTCGTTTTGCTGATCGTGGTCGACGCCATTGGCTACGTGGGCAAGGGAGCCCAGCGCTGGCTCGATCTGGGTTTCATTCGCTTCCAACCCTCGGAACTCATGAAGCTCGCCGTACCGATGGCCTGTGCGCTGCTTTTACGTGAGCGCTCGCTGCCGCCGGATTTGCGCACGCTCGGTTTGCTCGCCGTCATCATCTTGGTGCCAACGGCACTCACGATCGTCCAACCGGACCTCGGCACAGGCTTGCTGATCTTGTTCGCTGGCACGCTCGTCGTCGTGCTCGGTGGTCTGTCTTGGCGGATCATTGCCGCGCTGGCGGCCGTCGGAATCGCGAGCGCCGTCATCGGCTGGAATTTTCTACACGATTACCAGCGTCAGCGCGTACTGACCCTGCTAGATCCCGAGGCGGACCCCCTTGGATCGGGTTATCACATCATCCAGTCCACCATCGCGATCGGCTCTGGCGGGCTTTTTGGCAAGGGCTATCTGCAGGGAACGCAAGGGCAACTTGAGTTCCTACCCGAGCGCACCACCGACTTCGTCCTCGCCGTCATCGGCGAAGAGTTCGGCTTCGTCGGCATCGTCATCCTGATGGGTCTCTACCTCTTCGTGGTATTCCGCGCGCTGTTTCTGACCTCGCAGATGCGCGACACGTTTTCGCGACTCTTATCGGGCAGCCTCGCTGCGATTTTCTTTGTCTATGTATTCATCAATGCAGGCATGGTGAGTGGAATCCTGCCCGTCGTCGGCGTTCCACTGCCTTTAGTGAGCTACGGTGGCACCTCGATGGTGACCCTATTGGCGGGCTTCGGTATGCTGATGTCGTTGTATGCCAATCGGAAGCTCGCAGGTTGATGTCTCAACGTCACTCTTTTGTTATCGCAATCGTCCTGTTGCTAACGGCCTGTGCGGGACAGCCCCGATCGGTCAAGCCCGTAGTGGCTGTACCGCAATCTGAATTACCCACCTCGACAGACAAAACGAACTCGACGAGTAGCGCAACAGGTGGCGATGCGGTCGCCTCGCAAGCTCAGGTCGTCGAAGAGTCTCCAAGACCTTTCGATATGTCGCGACCGGAAATTGTCGCGTTCATCGATGCGTTGTCCGCTAAGCATGCAATCCCCGCCGACGAACTGCGGGCGTTACTTGGTCAAGGCGTTTTTCAGCCGAAGATCATCACAGCGATGACACGGCCCGCCGAGCGCGTGCTCGCGTGGTGGGAATATAAGGACCGTCTGGTCAGCAATGAGCGAGTGATTCGCGGACGCGACTTCTGGAATCTGCATCGCGATCGCCTGCAGACCATCGAAACCAAAACGGGCGTTGATGCCGCCATCATCGTGGCCATCATCGGCGTCGAAACCAATTACGGCCGCAATATGGGTTCTTGGCGGGTGCTCGATGCACTGATGACGCTGGGATTCGACTACCCACGCAGAGCCGAGTTTTTCCGCTCGGAGCTCGAGCATTTTATTTTGCTCGCGCGTGAAGAGTCGTGGGATCCGCTCGCTATTCGCGGCTCTTATGCCGGCGCGATGGGTGCCCCCCAATTCATGCCCTCGAGCTATCGCCGTTTCGCCGTCGATGGCGGGGCAGGCAGCAATGCACCCGTGCGTCGCGATCTGTTCGCCGATTGGGACGACATCGTCGCGAGCGTAGCCAACTACTTCACGGCGCACGGCTGGCAGAGCGGCCAACCCGTATTGTTCGACGCCTCCGTTCCGACCGAGCTGCTCGGCACGCTCGATCGACGCAATCTGGATCTCAATCACACCCTCGCGAGTTTGCGAACGAGCGGTGTCACTTTTGAATCGAGTCTTCCGGATGAAACGCGCGCGATATTGGTACCTGCAGAAACGGCAGCCGGTCCCGCTGCCCGCATCGGGCTGAATAATTTTCGAGTCATCACGCGCTACAACCGCAGCGTGCTCTACGCGATGGCCGTTAATGACCTCGCCGAATCGCTGCGTACACCCCAAGAATCGAGCGCCACAGCCAGCACTGCACCATGACGCGCCGTATTTTGTTGATCGCCACCTGCCTCTTGTTGCCGAGCTGCGCGCTCTGGCGCGGTGGAAGCGTTCCGACGCCACCACCCTCCTCCGGCAAGACACCGCCACCGATCACCTTACCGACGCCGCCGCGCGATCTCGACTCGATACCCGATGCCGTACCGCGCGCCGAGCCGCGCAGTCGCTATGGCAATCCGGAGAGCTACGTCGTCTTCGGTCAAACCTACCGAGTGCAAAAAAGCGCGCGCGGGCATGTCGAACGCGGATTAGCGTCTTGGTACGGGCCGGGCTTTCATGCCGAACGCACGTCAAGCGGCGAGCCGTACGACATGTATGCGATGACAGCCGCGCATAAAACTCTGCCGATACCCGTCTACGTGCGAGTAACCCACCTTGAAAATGGTCGGTCAGTCGTCGTCAAAGTGAACGATCGTGGCCCGTTCGTGGGTGATCGTATTATCGATCTCTCCTACACGGCTGCACACAAACTCGGCATGATCCGAAGCGGTACGGCGCCGGTCGAAATCCGCGTGATCGAGCCGGGTGAAGAAGCACCCGCAACCACTTTGACCGCGGCCGCAACGCCGGCTGCAACGGCAACCTCGACGCCGCCCGCCACCTTCACCGCTCCGCCTCCCCTCAGCGTCACCCGATACGTGCAGGCCGGCGCGTTCGGAGCACGCGCAAACGCCGAGGCAATGCTGGCACGACTGAACGGAGCCGGCATCGACAATGCTCTCATCCGCGAGGTCACGATCGCAGGGCGACAGTGGTATCGGGTGCAAGCGGGTCCTATCGATGAAGCCGCTGCCGTCGATGCGCTCGTCGAACGGCTTCGCAGCGCTGGCATTCCCGATGCGCGACCTGCACACGAGTGAGTTCCCCTAAATAAGTTCCGATAAACTAGCGGCCTCATTGATACGGGGTAGTTCTTGATGCATCGATTCGCTCGTCTTGTTTTCGCGCTCGCTATGAGCTGTCTTGGCTCACTCACAACGGTGGCGACCGCTGCCGATGTTCCACCGCCACCAAAAGTCGATGCGCCGGCTTACATCCTCATCGACCAGGCCTCGGGTCGAACCTTGGCGAGCGAACGAGCCGACGAACGCGCCGAGCCTGCCAGCATCACTAAACTGATGACGGCCTACGTCACCTTTCGCGCCCTGAAAGAAGGGCGCCTTAAGCTCGACGAACTAGTTCCCATCAGCGAGCGCGCCTGGCGCGCGGAAGGCTCACGCACGTTTTTGAATGTGGGCGATCGCGTTCCGGTAGAAGTCCTGCTGCAAGGCATGATCGTGCAGTCAGGTAACGATGCTGCCACGGCACTTGCGGAGCGCTTAGGCGGTTCCGAGGAAGTCTTCGGGCAACTCATGACACGCGAGGCCAAACGCCTCGGCATGAAGAACTCGAATTTCACCAACGCCACCGGCTTGCCGGATCCAGCGCTCTACACAACGCCGCGCGATATCGCGATCCTCTCGCGAGCGCTGATCGGGGAATTCCCGCAGTACTACCGCTGGTACTCGCAGCGCGAATTCGTCTGGAACAACATCAAGCAAGGCAATCGCAACGGACTGCTCTATTCCGACCCGACCGCGGATGGCATCAAAACAGGATTCACCGACAGCGCGGGCTATTGCCTTGCGAGTTCCGCCAAACGTAATGGCACGCGCATGATCGCGGTCGTGTTCGGCACGAAGTCGCCGCGTATCCGCGAGCAAGCGAGCGCTGCGCTGCTGAACTACGGTTTCGCTTTCTACGAGACGGCCACCCTGCGCAAGGCCGGTGATGCCGTCTTCAAACCGCGGGTCTACAAGGGCGCCGAGGAGTATGTCTCGATTGGACCTGCGACCAACGTTGAGGTCACCGTGGCGCGCGGTACCCGCGCACGCCTCAAGACCTCTACCACGCTGAACGAGCCGCTCGTGGCGCCACTCAAAGCCGGTCAAACGGTCGGTGAAATGCGCGTGCTCGATGGTAAGACGGTCGTCAAGCGCGTTCCGCTCGTCGTCAACGACGCCGTTGCCGAAGGCGGTTTGTGGGCTGGCACTCGCGACACCGTCGCACTCTGGTTCCGTTAACGCCATGGCTGAGCCGCTTCCAGTCTGTCACTTGAATGGCGAATGGCCGCTGCTTCGTGAAGCACGGATCTCGCCACTGGATCGCAGCTTCTTGTTCGGCGATGGCGCCTATGAGGTCGTACCGGTTTTTCGCGGTCGCCCCTTTCGCTTTGCTGAACACTTCGACCGACTGGCTCGCAGCCTTCGCGAAATTCGCTGCCGAGATCCTCACAGCCGCGAGCAATGGCGGGCGTTGATCGCGGAGCTGATGCGGCGAAATGGTGGCGGTGACATGTACGTCTACGTACAAGTCTCGCGTGGCGCCGAGTACGGTCGCAGTCATGCGCCACTGCCGGATGTCGAACCGACGGTATTCGCCTTCGCCGCACCGCTGCCGCCGATCACCGAGCAACAACTCGCCAACGGCATCGCCTGCACAACGGCGCAAGACACTCGCTGGGCACGCTGCGACATCAAATCTGTCGCGCTTCTTGCCAACTGCTTACTGCGTCAACAGAGCGTCGATGCGGGTGCACAAGAGACCATCCTGCTACGCGATGGCTACCTGATGGAGGCGAGCGCCTCCACGGTACACGTCGTCATCGATGGTCTCATCGTGACTCCTCCAGAGTCGAACGCGATTCTGCCAGGCACTACGCGCTCGGTCGTCGAAGAGTTGGCCGATCGTCACGGGATGCCACGCGTCACTCGTGCGGTGACGGAAACGGAGCTCCGCTCGGCCGATGAAATCTGGTTGGCCTCTGCGACGCGTTGCGTCTCGTCGGTCACCAAACTCGATGGCAAGCCCGTGGGCTCAGGTAAGCCGGGCCCCGTGTGGAATCGCATGTGGGCCGCCTTCCAGCAGCTGCAGCAGGAACTCGTCAATGAACCCTGGTAACGAGCCCGCGGGCGAGAGCCCGCTGCAGTTCCCGACCGATTACCCGATCAAGGTTGTCGGACGAACCGAACGTAGCTTCCGCGCACGCGTCGATGCCGTCGTGTTCTCGCACACACCCGATTTAACCGACGATCGCGTCAGTGAGCGCGCAAGCGGCGCCGGAAACTTCACCTCGATCACCTACACCATCGTGGCGCGCGACCGCGACCACGTCACCACGCTCGTCACGGCACTCGTTGCTACCGAAGGCGTGCTGATGGTGATTTAAGCGGCTTAACGACCGATCAGCGACAAGAACTCGCGTCGGGTGTCGGCGTTAGCCTTGATCGACCCGCGCAGCGCAGAGGTGACAGTCGAAGTGCCGGTGTGGCGAACGCCACGCGACTCCATGCACATGTGTCGACACTCGATCACGACTGCCACGCCAAGCGGTTGCAAGTTCTCGTCGAGCGCGTCAGCGATCTGGTTAGTCAGACGCTCCTGCACCTGCAAGCGCCGACCGAAAACCTCGACGAGACGAGAAATCTTTGAGAGGCCCAGGATGCGCTTGTCAGGCACGTAACCCACGTGGGCTTTGCCAAAAAACGGCGCCAGATGGTGTTCGCACAAGGAGTAAACCGGAATGTCGCGAACGATCACCATCTCGTCGACACGCTCGGCGCCATCCTCGAAAGACTTCAGGATGTCTTCGGGTTTCTCACGATAGCCACGAGTGTATTCGGCCCAGGCTTTTAAAAACCGCGCTGGGGTCTCGAGCAGACCCTCACGATCCGGATCTTCGCCGATATAGGCAAGCAGATCACGGACCATCTGCAATTCTTTGGTGGTGGGCTTACTCATACTCGATCCCTCGACAGCATTGACGTCAAGTCGGTCAAAAGATCTGCGGCCACGCACGACAAATCCGAGGGTCCGCCGAGAGCAGACAATTGGGTCATCGTGAGCCCCTCATAACCGCAGGGGTTGATACGCTGAAACGGTTCCAGATCCATGGATACATTCAACGCCACGCCATGATAACTCGCGCCACGTCTCACCCGTATACCTACGCTCGCTATTTTTGCCCCATTTACGTACACGCCAGGCGCCTTTGGCCGTGTGGTGGCTGAGATACCGTAACGTGCCACACAAAGAATCACTGCTTGTTCGAGTGCCGTGACGATATCGCGCACTCCCAGTATCGCCCGCCGCAAGTCGATCAATGGGTAAACGACCAGCTGACCCGGTCCGTGGTAGGTGACCTGACCCCCGCGATCAACTTTGACGACGGGGATATCACCAGCAGCGAGCACATGCGCAGGATCGGCATTCATACCGAGTGTGAATACCGGATCGTGCTCGAGCACCCAGATTTCGTCGGGCGTCTCGCTCGTCCTCTCATCGGTAAAGCGCTGCATGGCTTGCCAAGTCGACAAGTACGGCACGCGCCCGAGATGACGGACGATCAGGTTACGGCCGATGGTTGACGAGTCCGGCATTGTTGCCTTGCAGCGCAAGCTCCGCTCGATAACTCGAACGGACCAAAGGACCGGAAACGCATTCGCGAAAACCTTCGGCTAGTGCCCAATCGCGATATCGGTCGAACTCTTCAGGTGTGACGAAGCGCTCAATGGGCAAATGATGAGCCGTCGGCTGTAGATATTGGCCTAGCGTCAAAAGATCCACTTCGCGAGCGCGCAGATCGCGCATGCACTGACGAATTTCCTCATCGGTTTCACCCAAGCCGAGCATCAAGCTCGTCTTGGTCAACACATCAGGACGGTGTCGCTTGGCGTGTGCCAACACGTCGAGTGTTTGCGCATAACTGGCTCGCGCGTCTCTAACGGGATGAGTCAACCGCTCGACCGTTTCGACATTTTGAGCAAACACATCAAGCCCCGAGTCGACGACGGTCTCGACGCCCTGCAAGACGCCTTGAAAATCGGGTGTGAGCGCCTCGACCGCAGTTTCCGGCGATACGCGTTTGATGGCGCGCACCGCTGCCGCGAAATGCGCAGCACCACCGTCCGGCAAATCATCACGATTGACCGACGTCAGCACGACATAGCGCAAACGCATCAAGGCAACCGTACGTGCCGTATTCTCTGGCTCCTCTGGATCGAGCCATCCACGGGGGTTGCCAGTATCGACTGCACAAAAGCGACAGGCGCGAGTACACACCTCGCCCATCAGCATGATGGTTGCCGTTCCTGCGTTCCAACACTCGCCGATGTTGGGACACTTGGCCTCTTCGCACACGGTGGCCAAGCGATGTTCGCGCACGGTCTTGCGCACGAAATCGTAGTTTGATCCGGTGGCTAGCGGCGCCTTCAACCAACGCGGCTTACCCCCAGGGACCCGCATGGGCGAAGCGGCGGTCGCCTTGATGCCATCACGGATCGCGCTGAAGCCTTGTTGGGTGCGATATTTTTGACCGCTGCGAGGCTCCTCGACGATCGCGATCGACGAGAGACTTTCCGAAGCTGAACGTTCCTTGCTCATGGGGGAAGTTTACGCCCGATCGTCCC
>JBDKJA010000059.1:0-13217 GCA_039796795.1 Pseudomonadota bacterium | reverse complement strand
GTGAAGCGGGCGCTACCGATTTCCCGGGTGTATTTCTCACTCACCACGAAATAAATCGCATAAGACAGTGCAGAGCCGATGACGAGCAGCGCGCCAAATAAGTTCGCTCGAAGCTCGGCGAGATCAAAGCCGCCCATCGTAAAGAAAATACCGATGTAGGTCAGTGCGAGGGCCAGTAGGACGGTAGGCGTCGGCCAACGACGATCGCGCCATGCGTAATACAGCACGACCATCGCCGGGTAGCTGAAAATCAGGACGCGCTCGATGCTTGCTTCGATCATCGTCAAGGCAACGAAATCGAGCATGGCACCGACGTAGTAGCAAAGCGCACCGACGGCGGCTGCCGTCAGCAGCGTGCGAGGTGGCGTTGCACGTATGGCGGCAAACCCCTCGCGTCGCAACGCAAACCACCAAAACAGCGGTAATGCGAACAACGCTCGTAGAGTGACGAGCGCTTCCACGCTGACACCCATCGAATAGAGTTGCTTAGCAAAGATGCCCTTCGTAGCGAAGAGCATGGCGGCGAGACTGACCAGCAGTGCACCGACCGGATCAACCGGCTTCGCGGGGTTGGTCACGAGGGCCGCCTTAGTTGGAGTTCGGAAGGGTTGAGCGGTCGCGGCGCGAGAAGTGTGCAATCGCCCAGATGCAGCCGCCGGCGATCAGGATCTCACCGAAGTTGTCGAGTTTCAGCGCGCGAAAGGGCGGTGCGGCACTCATCAGCATCAAGATGCCACCCAAGAGCATCCAGGGAAATCGGTGACGCCACATCACCGCGGCACCGGCGAGGATCACCACGAGGCAAGTAAAGATCGAGGGAAAGGGCGGGTTGCTCGTCACGACTTGCTGTCCCTCGAAACAAAACGTATCCGCCGAGACGGCCGTTGAATAGCGAACGAGATCGTACTCGCAGACCGGGTGGAGTGAGTCCTGCCAGAAGTGGGGCAGGTCGTAGATCATGAGCGCGACGCTCATCGCGCAGAATGCGAGCATCGCTTGCGGATAGCGCATGAACGAGAAGCCAGCGAGACGAAGAATCGAACCGCAAGCAACGATCAACCAAGTGCCTGATAACCAATGCAACCAAAACCGGGGCCACGATAGCGCTTCGAGGCTCGCGCCTAATCCAATGAATTTGCCGAGGCCGACGATGAGGTTGTCCCAGACGAGACCGAATTGCGGGATGAGCAGCACCAGTGCGATCACGAGGCCCTGATGCCGC
This sequence comes from Pseudomonadota bacterium, assembly GCA_039796795.1. Lineage (GTDB taxonomy): Bacteria > Pseudomonadota > Gammaproteobacteria > Steroidobacterales > Steroidobacteraceae > UBA964. The sequence goes on along the minus strand of JBDKJA010000059.1, from coordinate 11,995 downwards.
CAGATGCGCCAAAGCCAGACGAAGAGGACCGCCTGTAGGAGGGCCTGCACGAGGAACAACTCGGAATACATGCCCGGAGCGTATCATCGCACTGTGTTTTTGCGGAGTGTGATGACGATGAGCGGACCTCTGGCTGGAATCAAGGTGGTGGAAATGACGAGCGTCGTGCTCGGGCCCTGGGCCTGCCAGATGCTGGCCGACATGGGGGCCGACGTCATCAAGATCGAGCAGCCGCGCGGTGACAGCAATCGCTCGCTCGGTGCCAGTAATAACCCGGGGATGGCTGCGCTGTATCTGACTTGCAACCGGAACAAGCGCAGCATCGTGCTCGATCTGCGGATTCCGGGGGCCAAAGAGGCATTCTTCGCTCTCATCAAAGATGCCGACGTATTCGTCCATAACAATCGTCCGCAGGTGATGACCAAACTGGGTCTCGATTACGCGGACCTCAAGAAAATCAATCCACGTTTGATTTATTGCGGCGCCTACGGCTACTCCAAGAAAGGACCTTATGGTCGCTTAGGGGCGCTAGATGATTCGATCCAAGCGGCGAGCGGCATCGCCATGCTCAATGAAATGGTGTTGGGTGAGCCGCGCTATCTTCCGACCGTCGTTGCCGACAAAACCACGGCCATCACCGTGGTGTATGGCGTGCTCGCTGCGTTGTTTCACCGCGAGCGAACGGGTGAGGGGCAAGAGCTCGAAGTGCCCATGTTCGAGACGATGGTCAACTTCGTCATGGCCGAGCACCTTTGGGGTATGACCTTTGAGCCACCCAAGGGCAAGCCCGGGTACACGCGCTTGATGAGCAAAGATCGCAAGCCCTACAAGACGCTCGACGGGTACATCGCCGTGTTGCCTTATCTCGATGCGCACTGGGTCAAGTTTTGTCAGGTGGTCGGTCGTCCCGAGCTGGCTGATGATGAGCGATTCCGCAGTTTGGCCGATCGAGTTCGCAACATTGATCTCACCAATCGCACAACGGCTGAGATCATGGCAACTCGCACGACAGCCGAGTGGCTCAGCGTGCTTGAGAACTCAGGCATTCCGCATATCGTCGTGAATACCTTGGAAGATCTTGCGACCGATCCGCATTTGCAGGCGACGGGCTTTTGGCAGTTCGTCGATCACCCGACCGAGGGACGCCTGCGCATGCCGAGCTTTCCGGTTAACTTCAGTGCGACGCCCGCGTCGATCGATCGTCACGCACCCCGTCTTGGCGAGCACACCGAAGAATTATTGCGTCAGGCGGGTCTGACAGACGACGAGATCGCAGCACTTACTCATAGCGGCGCAGCCCTCACGGCTGAGCAGGCCGCGAAGTCGGTTGGCACGGGCGGCGACTGATTCGCGCAGTCGATTGTCAGTCAGTCAATCTTTGAGGCCGTAAACGCGCAGCGCGTTGTCGCGCAGGAATTTGCGCAGCGGATCCGGACGTAAGTTGAGCGCGAGCACTTCGTCCATGGTGCGCTTGAAGCCGAGCACCGGGAAATCCGTACCGAACAGCACTTTGTCCTGTCCGTAGGAATTGATGTATTTCACGAAAGCCTCTGGCCAGTACTTCGGGCTGTGCGCATCTGAGCCAATGAAAACATTCTCGTGTTTCCAGGCCATCGCAATCATCTCGTCGGTCCAGGGAATGCCCACATGGATTCCGATGAGTTTCAGTTCCGGGAAGTCACAGGCGATGCCATCGAGCAGAATCGGGCGGCCGACGCTGCGCATCGGCGCTTCTTTGGTGTAGACCATCGACTGCCCCACCTGCATTTGGATGGGTACGCCGAGTTCGACGCACTTGGCGTAGAACGGGTAGTACTTCGCGTGATCGGGTGGCAGGTCAAACCAGTGCGGATAGACGTGCGCGCCGATGAAGCCCATATTCTTCACGGCATCCTCGAGCGCGCGAACGCCGTTCATGCCTTCGTAGGGGTCGATACCCGCCATCGCATAGAAACGGCCCGGATACTTCTCGACCGCACGTGCGACAACCTCATAGGGAAGGTGGAACGAACCCGGTAAACCTTTGCGACCCACCTTGGGAGCGAACAGAAAGGCTTTCTCGATGCCCGCTTCGGCCATTTGCTCGAGCTGTTGTTCGAGCGTGACCCCTTGCATGTTGGTCTTCGACTTCATCTTGCCCGCGAAGAATTGGTCCTGCCAGCCGGGTCGGAAGGAGAGAGCCTCTTCGGTCCAGATGCCGCTGACGATGTCGATGGCTGGGACGGGCGGTGAAGTGGTCACGGTGGGCAATCTCCAATTCGCAGAGGCGCGATTCTCGGGCGGGGATATTGCCTAAAGCGCGTGGCGGAGGCTGCAATGAGGCGGCTGATTGGCCGTTTCGCGGTTTCTTTCCTCATCCAGAGTTGTTGCTCGTTTACAACACAGTTGAGCTCCTTGCAACGAATATTCGTTGCGACCCGCTGGGGCCGGGCTTTAGACTCATGCGGCTTTTATCCCACTCCTAATTAAGGAAAAACCTGGAGGGACTGAATGTTCAATCGTCATCGGAAACTATCCCTGATCGGTGCGAGCGTGGTGGCTGCCATCGCCGCGGCACAATCAGGCGCGCAGGAAGCGCAGCTCGAAGAAATCGTCGTCACCGCTCGTCAGCGCGCTGAGCGCCTCGAAGACGTACCGGCGACGGTGCAGGCCTTTACCGCCACGGAGATTCAGGCGGCAGGCATCGAGCGTCCGCAGGACTTCATCGCGTTGACGCCGGGCGTCGCGCAGGTGCAAACGGCCGAGGCCGGTGACCTGCAGGTCACGATCCGCGGTATCAACACCGGTCGTGACGCAGAGACCAACTTCGCGCTCGTCATCGATGGCGTGCTTCAGACCAACCCGAACGCCCTCAACCAAGAGCTCAACAACGTTTCGCAGATCGAAGTGTTGAAGGGACCGCAGGGCGCGCTCTACGGCCGTAATGCCGTGGCCGGTGCGATGATCATCACCACTCGCAAGCCCTCTGACTCGTTCGAGTTCGACCTCGGCGGTGGCTACGGTCAATACAACAGCTACAAGCTCAACGCTTACATGGGTGGTCCGATTGGCGAGAGCACTCGCGCTTCGGTCTCTGCCTACACCCGCAAGACCGACGGTCAGTGGGAAAACGCGCTGCTGAAGTGCGACGACTGCGTCGATTTCTTCGAAGAGACCGGCTTGTCGGCTCGCTTGATCACCGATCTCGAAGGCGGTGGCACGATCGACGCGAAAGCCAAGTTCTCGAAGCTCGATGCGGGCGCCATCAACTTCAACGCCTCGTTCGCCCTGCAGGAAGCAGCCGCGGGTGGTTTCGGCGCGCTCTTTTGGGAGGACGCCAACAAGCACAACTTCGTTTATTTGAACAACGTCGTGCCGCAGAACGAGCAGGAGAACATCAACCTGTCGGTCAAGGCGGAATATCCGGTAGCCGTGGGTACGTTGACGGCCGTTGCCGCTTTCAACGACCAGACGAACTACTTCTTGACCGATGGCACGAGCGCAGCCTTCAGCCTCTACTCGGCCACGGCCTCGTGCACGAGCTCGCTCGCGGCGCGTACCAAGGACACGCCGTTGCCGGCGCCGTTCTTCTACCCAGGTCTGTTGCCGCCTTACGGCCCGACCACCTGCGATGGTTATCAGTACCAGCAGCGTGACCAGAAGGACACGAGCGTCGAAGTGCGCCTGACCTCGCCTGGTGATCAGGCTTTCCGTTGGGTGGCCGGCGCGTATCTCGCCGACATTCAGCGTAAGGTGATCGTATCGCAGGGCTCCGACAACGGTTCGGGCTTCCTGACGCAGGGTCTCGTCCGCACGGGCGGTGCCAACCCGACCGACCTGTTGTACGACGACGATTTCGACAGCACGGTGCTCGCCGGCTTCGGTCAGCTCGCCTACGACATCCAAGACGGTCTCGAAGTCGCGCTCGCACTGCGTTACGACCAAGAGAAGCGTGAAGTGTCGAACAACGTGCCGAAGATCGGTCCGCAAACGCCGGGCTTCGGTGGATCGGGCAAGTTCATCAACCCGGCTTACGATGCCAACCCGGCGCTCGCCAGCATCCCGGGTCGTTCGAAGACCTTCTCGCAGTTGCAGCCGAAGCTCTCGGTCAACTGGAAGGCAACGGATGACGTGGCGCTCTTCGCTAGCTACGGTGTCGGGTTCCGCTCGGGCGGTTTCAACTCCTCGGGTAGCAAGGCCACGATCGAGCAAAACTTCGGCGGCCTCTGCACGGGCCCGACGCAGTGGGACAAGATCGGCATCAGCACCTTCCTGACCGTTCCTGCGTGTAACGCCAACGGTTCGGATCGCTCGCTCAGCAACGTGCGCGACGATTACGAGAAGGAAGTGTCGAAGGCCTTCGAAGCGGGCTTCAAGGCAACGCTGCTCGATGGTTCTTTGGCCGTCAACGGTGCGGTCTATCAGACCAAGATCGACGATCTGCAGTTCTTCAACTTCTTCGCCGGTCCCTTCGGTCTGTTGCGCGTCGTGACCAACGCCGAAGAAGCTGAGGTCAAGGGTATCGAGCTCGATGCTCGCTGGCGCTTGACGGACGTCATCACGGTGTTCGCCGGTTACGGCACCGCCGATAGCGAGATCAAGCGCTATGACGGTCGTCCGTACACCGCAGGGAACAAAATCCCGTACGCGCCGGAGTACACCGGCAATGCGGGTATCGACGTGAAGATCCCGCTCGGTGGATCGGACTGGACGATGAACGCGCGCGTCAATGGCACCTTCATCGGTGAGACTTGGTTCAGCACCGTGCAGGGCAACCTCGTGCCGAACCTGTTCACCTACTTCGGCTTTGGCCAGGGTGAGTTCTCGCGTCAGAAGCGCGATGCCTTCAGCACCGTCGATGCTCGCGTGGGCTTCTCGAACGGCACTTGGGGCGTCACCGCTTGGGGTCGCAACATCGCCGACAAGAAGTACTTGGCGGAAGTGATCCCGGCGCCGGAGTTTGGTGGTTCGTTCATTCACGACGCACCGGGCTCGTCGTACGGTGTGGACTTCAGCTACTCGTTCCGCTGATCGTTCACGCTTGAGTTGAAAAGGGGCCGGGTGGCGAAAGCTACCCGGCCTTTTTCATGGGCTTGGCTGCTGCGGAACGCCGTCGCGCGCTGCGCTCGCGACGAGGAGTACAATTATCTCGGTGAAACGTACGGAAATTGAGTTCCCGCCCAAGCACGCTGCGTTGCGCGACGATGTGCACATGTTGGGCTCGCTCATTGGCGAGATATTGCGCGAGCAGGGTGGTCTCGAGCTTTTCGAGCTCGTGGAACGTGATCGAACGCTGGCTATTGCGCGCCGTAATGGCGACCAAGCGGCTGCCGCGGAGCTCGACGCCCGTGTGACCGATCGGGCACCGGTGTTGGCTCGTGATCTCGAGCGCGCTTTTTCTAGTTGGTTCCAATCGGTCAATCTCGCCGAGCAGGTGCATCGTATCCGCCGGCGACGCGCCTATTTCCAAGACGATGCCGAGCGGCCACAGCCGGGCGGCATTGATGATGCAATCGGTAAGCTGAAGGCTCGCGGCTTGTCTCGTGAGCAGGTGCTCGAGTTGCTTGCGGGTGTTCAGATTCAGCCGATCTTCATGTCGCATCCAACAGAGTCGACGCGAAGAACCATTCTGCGAAAACAACAGCGTCTGGCGACGTTGCTCTACGATCGCTTGAATCCGACGCTGGCACCCAGTGAGCAGCGCGCTTCACTCGGTCGTATTCGAACCGAAATCACGACAGCGTGGCAGACCGAAGATCATCCGAGGCAGCGGCTGACCGTTGCGGATGAGCGCGAGTACGTGCTGTTCTTTTTAGCGGAGATTCTGTATCGAGTCGTGCCCGGTTTTTACGAGGAGATCGCCGAGGCATTGACGCGTAACTTCGGTGTTGAAACCGAAGCCATTTCTTTGCCCACGATGCTGAAGTTCGGCAGCTGGGTCGGCGGCGACATGGATGGCAATCCGGACGTTCACGCCAAGACCTTGCGTGAAACGCTCGCGCGACAGCAGCGCACGATCGTCAATGCCTACTTCCTCGAGATGCAGTCGCTGGGTCAGTTGCTCTCACAAAGCGGTGGGAGAGTCAGTATTTCTTCATCGTTACAGAAGCGCATCGACGAATACCTGACTTTGATTCCCTCGGCACGTTCGAGCGCGCCCGCGCGGCACGACCGTATGCCGTACCGCGTTTTCTGCGCGCAGGTCGCCGAGCGCTTGCGAGCCACGTATGACGGTGTCTCCGGTGCCTACGAGTCGGTTCAGCAGTTTCAGCGCGATGTGGATTTGATGGCGGACAGCCTCGCTCAAAATCGCGGTCGGCATGCCGGTCTCTTTGCAGTGCATCGACTGCAGCGCCGAATCGCCACTTTCGGATTTCACTTGGCGACGCTCGACATTCGTCAGCATACGCGTGTCCACCACCGTGTGATCGCGCAGGCTCTGGATGATCCCGATTGGGTGACGCTCGACTCTCGGAGCCGGCACGCTCGTCTTGTGGACATGGTCTCGCGCGATGCGAGTCCGCGCTGTGAGATGGATCCCGTTGGCAAACGCAGCTTGGCTGTCTTCGAGGCGATGCTGCAATGTCGCCGGCGTTTTGGTCCGGACGCCATTGGCGCCTATATCGTCAACGGCGTTCAGGGTCCTGATGACATCGTCGCGCCTTTGCTTTTGGCGCAATGGGCGGAGGCATTCGACAAGCGATCGAACGCGCTGGCCATTGATATTGCACCGATGTTCGATTCCATGGAGGCGTTGGACGGGGCGGGCGCTGCGCTTGAAGCGGCACTTACCGATCCTGTTTATCGCAAGCATCTCGATGGTCGACATCGTCGGCAGATGGTATTCGTCGGTTACTCGGAGAGCGGTAAGCAGGCGGGCGTTTGCGCATCGCGAGTCGCGGCATATCGAGCGCAAGAAGCGATCGAGGCCGTTCTGACACGTGCCGGCGAGCGCTCGATCTTGGTGCACGCGCGTGGCGGCAGCATTGCGCGCGGCGGCGGCCGTATCGATACGATGGTGACCTCGATGCCGCCGCAAACGATCAAAGGTGGCTTGAGGCTCACCGAGCAAGGCGAGGGCATTTCTCAAAATTATGGACTGAGTCCGATCGCGCTACGCACGCTTGAGCGCGCCTTCGGTGCCTTGGCGATCGCGTCTGCAACGGCGCTCGAGGCTGACGTTCGTTTAATCGAACAGCGAGGCTTATCGATCGCGACGCGTTTAGGTGAAGTCAGCGGGCAGTTGTATAAAAAATTCTTTGCCGACACGCCGGCGATGAATGCCTGGTTCCGCGACGTCACGCCCATTGATGTGATCGAACGTATGCAGATCGGCGGCCGGCCGATCGTTCGTGAAGGTTTCGAAGGGCTTGCGGGTTTGCGTGCCGTTCCTTGGGTATTCGCCTGGACGCAGAATCGAATGATGTTGCCGGGTTGGCTCGGTGCGGGTCAGGGGTTACGCCGGATCATCGAAGATTTTGGCTTGGCGGAAGTGCAGTCGAGTTACCGCGCGTGGCCGTTTTTGCGGCGCTTGATCGATGACATCGAGGTGATGTTGGCTCGTAGCGATCTCGAGATTGCCAAACATTATCTGAGCTTGCATCGCGACTCGTCCGACTTCTTCAGTCAGGTTGTCGATGAGCAGCGTTTGGCGATCGCCGCCGTGTTGGCGATCAAAGATCAGGGCGAGTTGCTTGACGGAGATCGCACAGCACAGCGTGGCCTGCAATTGCGCAATCCGTATGTCGATCCGATGAACTTGATGCAGGTTGATTTATTGCGTCGCTGGCGCCAGAGTGGTCGGGAGGATCAAGATTTGTTCGAGGCGCTGCTCGCCAGTGTGAGCGGTATCGCCCTCGGACTTCAAAGCACAGGGTGAGTGCCAAATGACAGCGTCGATTTCCCGATTTCTGGTTGCCATTGCAGTGGTCGCGATGGGTAGTCCCGTCGTTTTCGCCTCCGATCTCCAAGTTGATCTCGAATGGGTTCGTGCCTCACAGGGGCGCAATGTGGTTCAGGTGCCAAACGATGCCAATGGCACGCGTTTTTCACTCGATGCATTGACGGGCTCGGGCACGGCCACTGCTCCGCGGCTGCAGATCAGTTGGCGCAGCGGCGAAAAACAGGAGTGGCGCTTGTTGGCAGCGCCTCTGTCGCTCTCCGGATCCGATGTCAGCGCGGTTCCGATCGATTTCCAAGGGCAGCGTTTCGCGTCGGGCTCCGTTTCAGCTCGCTACCAATTCAACTCTTGGCGAGCGACTTGGCGTTATCGATGGATCGATCGTGATGATCTGGTCGTGAAAGTTGGTGCGACCGCCAAGATTCGAGACGCCAGTATTCGACTACGCGCCGGTGGGGTCGAAGCGAGCAAAGAGGATACGGGTTTCGTGCCGCTACTACATCTGTCTCTAGAGCGCCCCCTGTCTAGTCAGTGGCGGCTCGAGGCGGATGTGGACGCTTTGGCTGGCGGACCGGGCTACGCGATCGATGCGGGCGTGCGTCTCGCGCGAGATCTCGGCGATGGATGGAGCGTACATGCTGGCGCGCGCTATTTGGACGGCGGCGCCGACAACGAAGAGGTCTATACGTTCGCTGATTTTACGAGTGCTACTCTTGGCGTGACTTGGCGTCCTCGCTGATCTCGTCATTGCCGGGTAGGGGGTCCTCCTCGAGCACCACGCGCGCCGATTCGTCGATGTCGTCGAACTGACCGCGATTCACAGCCCAGAAAAAAGCCCAGATGGCGGCGGCGACCAAGACGATCGACAGCGGTATCAAAAGATAAATGCTCTGCAACATCAGGCAGCTCCAGCGGCCGAAGGCGACGCGCGCAGAATCCGACGCGCATTGAATACGACTAATAAGGACGATAACGACATCCCAAGTGCCGCAACCCATGGCGGCATGAGTCCGATGGCGGCTAGCGGCAGGGCAGTCATGTTGTAGATCACGGCCCAGCGCAGATTTTGCCGCACGATGGCGAGTGTGCGAACGGCGATGTCGCGCGCGAGTGGAAGTGAAGCTAGCGATTCGCGTAGGAGCAGGAGATCACCGGCCGCATGGGCGATGCTCGACCCGCGTCCCATCGCCATCGACACGTCAGCGGCGGCGAGTACGGGCCCGTCGTTGATGCCGTCGCCGATCATCAATACGCGGCGGCCTTCTTTTTGCAAATCTTGCAAGGTCGCCAATTTGTCCTCAGGTCGTAGCTCGGCGCTAACGTTGTCGATTCCCAGTTCCGCGGCGGCTTCCGTAACGGCGGTACGACGGTCGCCACTCGCTAGGTGAATCGTCAGACCACGCGACTGCAACGCTCGCACTGCCGCCGGTGCCTCGCTGCGTACGGCATCCGCGACACGAAAGTAAGCGCGTCGCCCTTCAGCGTTTGCCAGTACGATTCGAGGATCGTCGCTCGATGAGTCGGTGAGTGCGAATGAGGCTTTACCGATACGCCATAGAACGCCATCGATGTGACCCTCGATCCCGAGTCCTGCCACTTCCCGCGCATCGAGTGAGTTGATTGATGGGTCCGAATATTCTTTGAAGGCCACTGCGAGCGGATGCTGTGAATGAGCTTCGAGTGCCGCGGCGATCCTGCGCGCCTGTACGGGATCAAGGTCGCTGGTCGTTTCGGTCGAAAGTAGGCGAGCTCGTCCCTCGGTGAGTGTTCCGGTTTTGTCCAACATCACGGTATCGATGCTGGCGAGACCCTCGATGGCATCGGAGCGCATCACCAATACGCCGAGTTTGGCGAGACGCGAACTCGATGCAGCCAACGCGACGGGAGTCGCAATGGAGAGAGCGCACGGGCAAGTCGCGACGAGCACCGCGAGCACGGCCGGGAAGGCGCGAGCGGGATCGATGACATACCAAACGAGTCCCACCAACGTCGTGAGCAACAGAATTCGAATGATGAACCACGAGGCCATACGCTCTGCAGCGAGGCCCAAGCGCGAGGCCCAAGCGTGGGCGCTCGCTTTGCGCTCGTTCGAGTAGTCGCACGAGGCTATGTAGAGTCGAGTCGGACGGCAGGTGGGTGACCTCAAGGGTGATCGCGGCCCCGGCATTGATCGACCCGCCAAGAAGCGATTCGCCACGATGACGCCGATTGGGTAGTGACTCACCGGTGACGAGCGACTCGTCGACGAGCGCGGTTTCGACCAGCACTTTCCCATCAACCGGAATGATCTGACCCGTGCCGACACGGATTAGATCGCCATGGCGAAGATCACCGAGTGCAATTTTGGTGGCAACACCCGAGGCGGGATCGATTCTGGATCGATTCTTTGCACCGCCGTCGGTAAAGCGCGCGCTAACGCATCGGTCACATTGGCGGTTTGATGGCGACCGCGCATCTCGACGAAGCGACCCAATAGCAAGAACAGAATGAACATCGTGACTGAGTCGAAATACACCTCGCCAGTACCGGTGATGGTGTTGTAGACGCTCGCGAGATAAGCCAGTACGAGCGCGATGGAGACGGTGACATCCATGCCAAGTACGCGTCGACGTAGATCGTTGAGGGCGCCACGAAGTATGGGTGCGCCCGAGTAGAGGAGGACCGGCGTGGCGACGATGAGGCAGGTCCAGCGCAAGGCGTTCGAAAGTTCGTGGTCGATGCCCTGAAAGGCGCCGGCGTAGAGACCGCCCGCGTACATCATGACCTGCATCGAACCGATTGCTGCGAGGCCAATACGTTTGAGTGCCGTACGACGTTCGATCTTTTGCGCTTGTGCAGCGGCATCGCCCACGAGCGGCACTGGGCGGAAACCGATCTTTGCAACGCTGCCCAAAATCGTGCCGAGATTGACGATGCTCGGATCCCACGTCACCGAAACCCGACTATTGACCACATTGACGTCGGCGCGTTTGATGCCAGGCAGAGTGCCGAGCGTGTTTTTTATGGAGCGCGCGCAATTGGCGCAGTGGATTCCCTCGGCGTTGAAGACCGCATGACCCTCGCCATCCGATTCGCTTGCCCAGTGACCATCGAGCGATAGCGGGGCACTAGTCGCCATCCATCGCTCCTAGCGCCACGATGCCGTTGGACGAATCGATCCGACCTCGCAACCGCCAATCCTCTGCTGACACCTCGAGTAGCCAGTTCCCCTCCGGTAGAGAGTGGATCTGAGCTCGATAGCGATTCGTTCCCTCGAGGCGCGCGAGAGTGATCTCCTGGTCGAGCGCCGGCAGAGTCGCGTGTGTCATTCGAACTTTTAAACTTGCCGGCGTAGCGATGCCCGATGTCGAAGCATAGGTAGCTTCAATGGCGGCTGGCTGTTGTTGACGCAGCCAGTCGATATTCACTGTGATGCCGGCATCGATCGCGCGCTGTGCCCGGGCGAAATCGGCATCAAGGGCGGCACCTTCGGAAACATATTGTGGCGGCAACTCGGGCTCCGAGCCCGACATCGCGAGGTATAGGGTGTAGAAGCTCGCGAGCACGGCTGCCGCCGGTATGCCGATCATGGCCCAGAAAATCGGATGGTGACGCGTGGCCGACATGCTCGTCTCCTAAAGGTTACTGACGCGGCGCGAAAAAGCGTGACTCAGCTGAAGCACGCAAGCCAGGGTCATTCTCCGCCTGTACGACGAAACGCAGTTCGGTGACGCCCGCCTCGCGATGCTCATCGTCATCTTGCTCCTCGCTCGACTCGGTCGAATCATCCCAAGCGTTTTTTCGTACCCGGACCGCCGCGTTGAACACTTCACCCGCGGGCACGGTGAATGCTGGTGTGGTGGGATCGAGACGATAGCCACCCGGTTCACCTTCTTCGCTGGTTACGCTGATCACGAGACGACGAGGGATGCTGTCTTTGTTCATGAGTTTCAGCAGATACACATTTTCGATCTCGCCGGTTTCCAGCGTGCGATAGAGGGTATTTCGATCATGCAGAACATCCAGCCCAATCGGCTTGCGCATCGCCAGGGCGACAACGAAGCCGACGCACAGTGCGGCAAGCAAGATGCCGTACACGATGACGCGCGGTCGCAATACGCGTGTTTGCTTGTGGTC
>JBDKJA010000058.1:0-11293 GCA_039796795.1 Pseudomonadota bacterium | reverse complement strand
TCATGCCGTGCAACGAGATATCCATCGCGTGTAGCGACGAGATCCGGTTCGATGTAGTCCGCACCCATGTCGATGGCTAAAAGATAAGCCTCGAGGGTGTGCTCAGGGCGATAGCCAGACGCGCCTCGGTGTGCGATGACGATGGGAGTCACGGTGACGACAAATTTTTCGCGAGCACCACGAAGCGTAGGTCGGGCCGCTTAGGCTCGCCAAAACGCGGGTCGCCATAAGGGAACGCCGCCGTTTCCCCAGTTCGTAAATAGCCTCGGCGCTCGTACCAGGCGATCAGCTCCTCGCGCTGCTCGATGACGGTCATGACCATACGCCGCGTTCCCCAAGCACTTTGAACATCATGCTCAGCTGCTGCCAGCAAGGCACGCCCCAAACCGCTGGCTTGCAGCGTCGGTCTGATGGTCAACATACCGAGATACGCATAATCGCCACGATTTTGCAGCTGCACGCAGGCTCGCAAGGATCCATCGGCATCGTCGCTCAGCAGCATGCGTTGTTGAGGTGCACCAGCTAAGAAATCACGAATCGCCGCTTCATCCGTACGTTGACCGCCGAGAAGATCGGCTTCGGTCGTCCAGCCCATGCGACTGCTATCGCCGCGGTAAGCTGAGTTCACGAGCGCGACGATCGCGGGCGCATCGTCCGCTATTGCAAGTCTCACTGGAATCAATCGATGGCCACCTTGCCTCGCGTTTCGGCGATTTGACTTAGGCCGATGCGTAGCTCCAGACGCCGCTGGAATTCTTCGGCGCCAAAAGCGCGTTGCGCAAGTACATTCATAGGGTCGGTACGGTAACCGATTTCGCGTACGTAGTGATCGTAGGCTTGTTGAGCGAGCCGCTCCTCGGGGGCGAGGGGATTTTGATCGGCTTCGTCGAGCCATTCGAACCAGCGACCGACGAACTCTTGCAAATAGCTTTCGCAGGTGGAGATGTTCTCTTCGGTCAGCTCGCCCATGACACTCGTGCAGATTGGCGACATCAATCCGCGCAAGTAGGTGCCGTGGCTCCAGTTCCAGGTGAAGTTCGAAAGACCTCGGAAGCGGATAGCGCTGGCGTTAGCGGGTTCGTAGTACTGGTTGACGTAATCGAGGTTGGTGCGCAGATCGACGCGTGGCGTGTAGTCTGCGTAGAAAAATAGCTTCGGTACCGTGCCGAAAATCACGACTAAGTGAGGTACTCGACTCTGCTGCGACAAAAAGACGGTCGCATTCATATCGAGCAAGCTGGCTTTGCGATTGCCGAGCCAAGAGTGTACGAGCCACTCGACGCGCGGACCGCTCCAAGCGTTGAATGATCCCTCCATGCCGCCATCGAGCGAGGTGTAGTACTCGCTACCGATCGTAGATGGATGTTTTTCGACTGCGAAGCGCTGTTTGACGCGATCGACGATGCCGGAGTGGATTCCCCAGCAGCGCTCCCAGGCTCGACTGACGTCGACGTTCGGCTGCTCGGCGAGGAACTCGGTGATGGTTTTGATATCGAGTTTGGTATTCATTCGGCTAGTTAGCCGAAACTGGTTGCGACACGCTCACAGATGCCAGCCCGACGTTCGAGCCGTGGTCGAGCGTCGACCCGACTGTGCTGTGCAACAAGCTTCTGTTAGCCTCTATCCACCAATCCCTTTATCCACCACTCAAGGATGTGAGGTGCGTCTATGATGAGTTCCGTATTGAAGCAAACATTTTTGGCCTCGGTCGTCATGGCGGTGGCAGCGAGCAGTGCGATCGCTGCGACGTCCGCGGATGCTGCGCTGGAGCAGGTGGTCGCCGGCGAGTGGCGCTCGGCCGAGGAGAAGTCGCGCGATGCTGCGCGCAAGCCCATCGAAAATCTGCAGTTCTGGGGTTTGAAGCCCGGCGCGAGCATTCTCGAAGTGCAACCCGGTGGTGGCTGGTGGACTCGTATCCTTGCGCCCTATGCCGCTCGTACGGGCGGGCGTTACAGCGCCACTGCGGCTGATCTTGCCAACCCGTCTCTATCGGAGGCCGCTCGTAAAGGGCGTGCCGACTTTGCCGCACGTTTTTCCGACGAAAAAATCTACGGCAAGGTAGAACTCGTCAACTGGAGTGCGACGGCTTCACCGTTGGCTGAGAACAACTATGACTTCATTCTGCTCTCTCGCGTGATCCACGGTTGGATGCGTGTCGACGGATTGGTCGATCGTCACTTCGCTAACCTAGCTCGCTCGTTGAAGCCTGGCGGCGTGCTCGCTGTCGAGCAGCATCGAGCCAATCCGGGCCCGCAAGATCCGAAAGCCGCGAGCGGTTATGTGACTGAGGCGTTCGTCATCGAAGCCGCTGAAAAAGCGGGCCTACGCTTGGCTGCTCGCTCGGAGATCAACGCGAATCCGAAGGACACCAAAGACCACCCCTTCGGTGTGTGGACGCTGCCGCCGACTCGAAGCACCGTTCCTTATGGTTCCGGTAAAGCGCCCGATCCGAATTTTGATCGCAGCAAGTACGACGCCATCGGTGAGTCCGACCGCATGACCTTGCGCTTCGTGAAGGCAACTCCGTGAGTATCGTCGCCATGCGTCGATGGCTGTGTTTGATGGTCGTCGGACTGTCTGCCGCAGCGACGTCGTCGCATGGCGCCGAGTCCACTGCCCTCGCGGATCCACAATATGTAGCGGCCTACGCGCAGTTCCGTCTGCTTCAAGAAGCGGTGCTTACCAAGCAAGAGGGTGACGCCAAGCGGGCAGGAGACACCTGTGTCACGACGCTCGAAGCGCTGATCAAGCGCCAACCGAAATCTTTCGAGGCCTTGGCGCTGCAGTCTGCTTGCTACGGCTACCTCGCCAACCTTGGCGGAATGGCCGCAATCCGCAACGGCTCACGAAGCGGCAAAAGCATCGAGGCTGCGCTCGCTCTGGCACCGAAGAATCCACGGGTCGTGTTGGTCGATGGCTTCGGTTTGTACTTCCGACCGAAATTCGTCGGCGGTGATAAGGGCAAAGGTTGCGCTCGTATCAAAGAGGCGACCCAGATTTTTGATGCGAGCAATTCGGGTCGCACCAACTCTGCCTCGAATTCGTCGCTCGATTGGGGTGCTGCAGAGGCTCACTACTGGAGTGGTCGCTGCGCACGCGATGCGGGTGATACAACAGCCGCGCGTGCCGAGTTCGAAAAAGCGCTTGCGATCGATCCAGGCTTAGCGGCTGCCAAAAAAGCGCTGGGTCGCTGACGGCGATCAGAAAATACCGGTAGCGAGACCGACTGCCAAGGCTGCGCCGAGTTCCCGGCAGCGCTCGATATCATTGGGCTTAGGATCGCCGATCACCAATACGGGTTCGGCGATTTCCTTCCATCGATAACCGGTGACGATGCGGCGTACGGCAGCGATGGTTCCTTGCCCGTCATTGCCCGCACTGACTAGCAACCCGTAAGGACGACCCGCGGTATGTGGCTCCACGGCGTAGAAGGTCCGATCAAAAAAATCCTTCAAAGCTCCGCTCATGTAAGCAAAATGCTCTGGCGTCGCGAGCAGGATGCCATCAGCCCAAAGTAGATCGTCCGGATCGGCAGCCAACGCGGGTCTTTCACGCAGCTCGATGATCTCGCCGCTGGTTTGAATTCCCTCGGCTGCTGCGACGCGAAGTTGTTCCGTGCGACCGCCACGCTGACCTGCGTAGACGATCAATATTTTCGGCGTCATCGGTGTAGTCCGATATGCCTAAACCAATCCAAAGTCAGATCACTTTTTCGATAATGATTGAATCGCCAAATCAGAAGCGTCGCAATCAATCCGCCGAAAGCTGCCATCAGCATGTCTCGGTGGGCATCCCATTCATCGCCTTGTGTTCCGAGAAACGTGGCGCCTAGGCCGCCTCCGAATACGACTGCGGCTGCCCACTCGAGAAGCTCGTACAGCAATGACGTCGACATCACGAGATCAAGCGGTAGAAAGTAGCTCCAGAAGCCGCGCACCTTGGCATGTAGCATCAAGAGCTCTCGCAGCGGCAGCACGAGGCATAGGCCATAGCAGAAGTGCACCAATCGGTCGTAGTGGTTGCGGTTTGCGCCAAGTAGAGCGGTTACGTCGTCGATCGGCACCAAGGAATAGGTGTAGTGCGCTCCAACAGCGTGAATGGTCAAAAATATAAATAGCAGCACATACGATGCCAGTGACAGCGGCATCACGTTTCTGATGGAGATCAGCACGGCGACGGTCGCGAAAATCAATACGTTTTCTAGCCACCATGTTGCGCGATCAACCGGCGCGATGGCGAGGACTGCCCAGATGACGACAAATGCGCCCGACATCAGTCGAATCGCAAGTTCGCGCTTCAAGGCTTCTCTACCGTGTAGACGACGTCAGCACTGACCTCTTTACCCGCCTCGGTCCGCACGGTCCAGCGATCGTTGATGCTGTAGCGAAGTTTGAGTGTGTTGAGTGTCTCAGCAAGCGAAATGCCGTAGCTGACGTAGAGACGACTCGAGAGGTATTTGCCGAAGACGAGTGACGTTTCGTTAGCAAGATTCTGTTCGATTCCGACATCCTCGATGCCAATTCGCTGGCCGAGTTGTTGCGCGAGGATCGCGCCACCTTGTGCGAGCAAAGCGGTACGACTTGCGCTCGAGGTCGAGTCGCCAGCCTGGGTCGCCTCGATAGTGCCGCCAGCCAAAATAAGAGAGACGACCTGTGACTGCGGAAGAGAGGGCTCGGAGAAGAAGCTCATGCGCGGTTCACGCAGCGTTCCGCGGACGTTCACGCCGGCTTTGACATCCGGGAATTCTTTGGTGGCTCGAATGTCGACACCGGGGTCGTTGATTAATCCGCCGGAGAAAATGAGTCGACCACGCTCGATATCAAGGCGCCGACCGAGCGCCGCATACTTACCTTCCACGACGCCCAGTTCGCCGCTACCGCGGTTGACGCCATCCGGCGTGCTGCGTACGTTGATATTGCCCGCAACGCGACCGCTCAAGCCGAACGAATCAACCGTCACCCGCTCGCCAAGGGTCAGCTTGATGTCGCTCGATACGCGAAATGAACTTGCGGGATCAACCGGTTCAGCGCCAACCAGCACCTCGTCGGTTGATGTCGATACCGCACCGGTCAGATCGACGGGTGTCAGTCGCGCGCTCGGCACAACTACTGTGCCTGTGGCGAGCAAATCACGACCATTGACCTTGAATTCCAAATCGGGCGTTGCGGTAATTCGGGCCTCGGGCAAATCGATGATCGGGACATCTTTGCCGCTAATTCGCAGCGAACCGAACGGTAGAGATCGACGCCACTCGAGATTGGCATCGGCACGAATGCTGCCCTTGCCTGCGCGCGCGGAAGATTGGAGCGTGATGCGATTGTCGATCAAACGAGCCTCGGCATCGATATCGCGAAGTGCGAGGTTGAGCTGATAGAAATCGAGCTCGCCACGTTCCAGTCGCAGCACGCCATTGACCAGCGGCGCACCGACGGTGCCACCGAAGTCGAAGTCCATCGACAAGTCCCCGGCGGACCGATCGATTTCGGGAACGTAGAGGTTCAATAATCCGAGCGCTGTGGAGTCCGCGATCAGTTTTGCTTGCAGCGGCATCTCTGCCCACGATCCGTTGCCGCGCAGCGCGAGCAATTGTCCACTTGCACGGCCTCGCTCGCCGGCGGCGATGTCGAGCAGTCCGACGATCGTTTCCGACGAAGAGCTGATGTCGAGATAGCCCGAACCTAGCGGAATGGTGTCACGCTTGCCGCTCGCGCGCAGCCAATTGAGTCTGGCATCTCGGAAGTCGGCGCGTAGTGTGCCGAGTAGGGGGCCCGCGGCGGCGGCACCGATACTGGCTGCGGCGTTGATGGTCCCATCGTAGCTCGCCTTCAGCCATGGCTTGGGTAGTACCGAGGCGATCGGTAAACGCGCGATATCGAAGCGGGCGTTCCATGCGCCGTCGCTCCATGCCGCCGACATACACAGTTCAGCGCTGCCGGTTAATTCATTGGCCTCGCGGGCCTTTAGACAGAATGGCTCGATATCCGCGCTACTCATCGTCAAGGTGACGCTCAACGGGTCGATGACGGCAAGACCGATCTCGGCCGGAAGATCGAGATCGAATCGATCCCACCGCTGTTGCCAGGTTTGAGTATCGAATACGCCCGTACCCCGAGCGGTGACAGTCGCATCGCGATCACGGACGTCGAGTGTGAGGCGATGCTCGCTCGTCGTCCCGTTCAGTTTGAAATCGAGCCGTTCGATCTGTCGGCCCATGCTGCGAAGATCGGAGATCGCGACGCCGATGCTAGCCGGAGTCGAGGCGCCTGCGAGCGGATCCACATCGATCGCGGCGCGCAAGCGACCGATTTGCATGGTCGGCAGTTGGAGATTGTCGCCATTCGCATCGAGTAGCACTCGCATGGCGCTGGATGTGCCGCGCAAGACGCCCTTGGCCGATAGGCTTCCCGTTGCGCCGGGCGCTAATACGGCAAGATCGTTCGCTTTGATCCGAAAGTCGAGATCTCGTCGGTTTTCGGATAGCAAACCATCGAGCTCGAGATCGAAGCCGCCAAAAGCGACATCCACTGCATCGAAGCGATATTCGCCTCTCGCAATACGTAGTTTGCCGCCACCGCTCGCCGCTGCACCACGTAAGCGACCGTCGAGTTGACGTAGCTCCAAGTCAATGCGCGATTTCGCACCCGTCCCATTACCGGCCGCAACCAGCGAGAAGCCGATCTTGCCGTCGAGACCGTCTCGCCAGCCTGATGGATCGATATCTTTGATACGCCCTGCAATTTTCCAATACAGCTCCGGACGCCAGCCGATTTCGCCGGAGAGAAGGCTGGTGCCCTTCAGTAGGTCAAAGCGGCTCTCGGAAAAAACAAACTTACCGGGCTGCAGTGATCCGGTGACGGCGGTCTTCATTGGTGGCAGCGCGCCGATCTGCAAGGCAGCTTCCGTTTGGATGTCGTAGTTGGCCACGCCCTGAAGGGTGAATAAGCCTCGCTCGCTTTGCAGTGCGATATCGTTCCCTAGGAGTGGCCAACGGAAGTTTTGCCAGCGTCCGCTGAGCGCGAGTGCAGGACCCGCCTCTTCGAAGGTCACCGTACCACTCGTGTCGATGCGCAGACTGCTCGGTGCATGGGCGAGTTTCAGCGTCCTCGCTCGCAAGATGTTGCGGGCGAATGTGCCATCGAATTCGACACCGACCGGACCCGCATCGAGACCGGGTGAATTGAGTGATCCTGTCGCGCGAAAACCGGCCGAATCAAAATCGAGCGTTAGCTCTCCGTCGATGTCACCAAAAAAGTTGGACCCTCCGAAACGAGTGAAATCGAGCTTTGATACTTTGGCTGTGCCGCGCAAGTTCCAGGGCGGTAGAGCGCGCAGGCTCGCCTCGTCGAGCTCGGCAATGAAGGGTTCGACGAGTCCACCCTTCAATGGCAAACGCTCTAGATCGCCATCCGTGCTGACTTTCGCAACCCATCTCGGCCCGCGTCGTGAAGCAAACGTCGCTGTCGCTTGTGCTTCAAGGCCAAGCGGCATGGCGGCCTTGAGAAGGCCGTCAGCTTCTAGTGCGATGTTGCCGAGCCAACCTTTTGCATCGCGAATCCAGATGCGTCGCTCGCGAATCGTGCCGTGTGCCGTCACCTCGTCGAATACGACGGACGTTCCCGTGAGTGGGGTGATGGTGGCGTTGCGGATTCGTAATTGGCGCGCCTCGAGCGTCAGCAGTCGCGGCAGAAACGGCTTGGCTTCGGTCGGTGGCGGTTGATTCCTTGGGCGCGATTCGATGTGGAGATTGGCCACGTCAAAGTCGCTGACATCGATGGTCTGCCACAGCAATGGTAGCAACTCGAGTCGACCCCGTATGCCTTCTATGTTTAAAAAAACAAGATCGTGCTCGATGACGACACGGTCAACGGTGAAACCGCCAGCCAAGGTACCGCGTACGTTCTCTACCCGCAGCGTTTCGAGCGAGCCCGTCTTCGTCGGTAACTGCGCGACCGCGTATCGTAGTGCCGCTTCCGAGTGACCGAGCATGAATAGCGCAATGATAGGTGCGCTGAGCAACAGCAAGAGCGCCGCCAAAGCGATGAGCGAAAGACGCTTCACGGTAGGCATCTCATAGCTTCGGCGAGAAGTTCAGATGCAAGCGTGGGCCGGCTGTGTTGTCGAAGCCGGGCTCTATACCGCAGCGGGGATCCGGTCGAATGCTGCGGCAGGCGGGGTTAGTCAGAGGCTGTGCAATGTCGATGCCGAGAGTAACCACCGGCAGACGCAGGCGCAGGCCAATGCCTGCCGAATATTGCAGCGGATCGCCGAAATCATCGAATGCGTTGCCGACATCCACGAAGGCAGCCACACCAAAATTGCGCGGTAGATCGCGAATCACTTCGGCGGTGGCGGTCAATAGATGCCGCCCGCCGACCTTGGAGCCAAGCTCGTCTGTAGGCGAAAGGTCCGTATAGCCAAAGCCGCGTACGCTCCGATCACCACCGGCGAAGAAACGCTCCGTGCCCGGCAGATTTTCCGTGGCTGAAATCCAGGTGGCGCCAAGTTGTCCGCGAACAAAAAAATGCCACTTTGGTGCGAGGTCAAAGGCGCGCTCACCTTCGATACGCAGCTGTAGGTAGTCATCAGGCGCGCCAAGGTTCTGTGTGGAGCCGCGCAATTCGGCGAGCAGCCCTCTCGAGAACAACGCCTCACCGAGGTATCCGCGCGGAACTGAAGCAAGACTGATGCCGGGGATGACGAGTGTATCGCTGGTGTCGAGCGGATTCACGCGCCCACTATCCGCAGTCGCGGTGCGCACCCGACTCAACGAGGCAAAGAAAACGCGCTGCCAGTTGCCTCGAACTTGCGTGATAGACGGTTGCAGTCGAGTCGTTCTCGTATCGAGATCACCCAACTCGTCGCGCGAGTAGCGCCACTCGGTGGTGAATTTCTCGAGCGCTGGATCGCCTATGGGTATGAGATAACGGGCTTCGAACGATTGCTCGACTTGTGCCGCTTTAAGTTCGGCACGAAGTCGATGGCCCTTGTCGTTGAGTCGTCGGTTTTCCCAAGTCAGTGTGCCGCGTGCGCGACTATCCGTCGCGAACCCGACGCCAGCGGCATAGCGATTGCGTCGGTTAGGCTCGGTGCGGATGCTGACCGGAATGAGCCGGCTTTGTGCATCGGGCTCGCCCGCGAGTACTTCGACCGTAGAGAAGTATTGACTGTCATCGAGTGCAAACTGCGTTCGCAACAGTTGCGTCGCATCGTAAGGAGTGCCGTCTTCGTATCTGAGATAACGACGCAGCAGGCTTTCATCCAACGAGCGTTGCTCGATGAGAGTGGAGCCGAAGCTGTAGCGCGGGCCTGTTTGCAGAATCAATGTGGCCGTCGCCGTCTTCAGTTCCGGATCGACACGAAGTTCGCTCTTCGTTAACTGCGCTTCCACAAAACCGAGTGTGGCTGCCGTTCGTCGCAGCGAATCTTTGATCGAATCGTAAGCAGCATGGTCGAGTCGCATCCCGACCTTTAAGGGCGGATTTCGCAGTATGTCGCGGAATGCAGGGTGTTCGATGCCCGGGCCCTCTACTTGTAGGATCACATCCTGCATCATCACCGGAATGCCCGTGTCGATGACGAGACGAGCACGCCAGCGAGTCGCGTCGATCTGTTCGACGTTGGCTTCGACCTTAGCGTCGTAATAGCCGAAGGGGCGCAGCGCGGCAGCCGCCTCGCGAACGGCTCGTTCCTGCAGGCGCTCGACGAGATTGGCATCGAGGTCATCGCGACCTTTGTAGCGTTCGAGACTGAGATACGCGAGCACGTTACGGCGAAGCTCGCCATCCACACCCGAGATCTGGATGTCGATGTCGGCGAGAGCGGTATTAACTTGCATCCCCAACCAAAGGGCTGCCAGCAGCCCGGCGCGTGCCGCGCGACGACGATTTTCGGTGGTGGGCGAGGGCAACATCGTGCCCTGATTCTACTTCAGAGAGTCGCTGCTTCGGGCGGCCACTTGGCGCGTCCACCTTGCCAGCGGCTGCGGCCATCGAGTTGTCCGAAGGAGTCGTACCGGCGCTCTTCCAGCGACCAGTTTCCGCTTCGATCCAGCAGCAGCAGAGTGGAGCAACGAGTGCCGTAACCGTCGGTCAGCACGAAAGGAGGCGAGAGGATGGATTCCCACTCGGCGCCAACGCCCGTATCGGGCAATTCCTGTTGCGGCGCGCGTTCCTGATCACTCAGCGCTTGCCAGAGCGCTGCGGTGTCAACGGCGCCCGTGCTCGACCAGTCAGCCAAGCTGCTGCGCAGGCGCCGCAGCTTGGGCCACGGTGTATCGAGCAAATGATTGCTCAGCGCATGTACGCCGGTACCTAGGCGCCGCGCGAACTCGGTATCGCGATTGCTGGCATACCAGAGCGCCTCGCCGTCATACAGCAAGAGATTGAAGCCCGCATATTGATTTGCGCGATGTGCTAGCGCACCAAGATGCGCCTCAGCGGGCTCCGAACTCGTCAAAAAGTGGGGCACGAGATTTCCACGGGTCGGTGCCTGCGGCATTTTCAGTGGTTCGCGAAAGTTAGTGACGAGACCAAAGCGCACTCGTCGTTCGAGACCCATCCAAGTTCCACCGGCTTGCAGATCACGACCCGCCAAGATGTTCGACTGATCATCCCAAAGTGCGAGCGGTGCCGCCGGTCGCGCATGAAACTCGTCTCGGTTGGCGAGCACCACGGCGAGATAGTCCGGATGGACATCGAAGGCAACGGCGGCAAGACACATGACGCGTCGTTCAGCGCGACTCAGCGTCGAGCCAGTGGGCGATCAATCGTCGTGAAATGGATGTGGCCGGCGGCAGAATGGCGCGCCCGTCACGAATATCTTCGCGACTGAACCAACGAGCATCTTCGAGTTCCTCGCCTGCGGTTACGACTGACTCGGGCGTCGCCGTGGCCATGTAACCGAGCATCAGCGAGGACGGGAACGGCCAAGGTTGCGATGAGTGATAACGGCAGTGGGTGATCACTACACCCGTCTCCTCGAGCACTTCGCGTGCGACGGCATCCTCTAGGCTCTCGCCCGGCTCCACGAAACCGGCAATGGTCGAATAACGATTGGGCGCCCACGACGCTTGTCGTCCAAGCAATGCTCTCTCGCCATCGGTGACGAGCACGATGATCGCCGGGTCGATTCGAGGGAACGAATCGATACCGCAACTCGCATTGCTGCAATGCATGACATGCCCGCCGCGACTCGGTTCGTTGGGCGCGCCACAGCTGCCGCAGAAACGATGGCGCTGTTGCCAATGAATCAAGGCTCGGGCGTAAGCCAGCAAGCCTGCCTCGTCGGCATCGAG
>JBDKJA010000057.1:0-11410 GCA_039796795.1 Pseudomonadota bacterium | reverse complement strand
TGGTCTTTCGGGTTTGATCACGCCGTCGCTCGATGAAATGGTGCACGTCGCGCGTGAGATGCAGCGCCAAGGCTTCGATGTACCGTTGTTGATCGGTGGAGCGACGACTTCGCCTGCGCATACCTCCGTCAAAATTGCGCCGCAGTATCGTGAGCCTGTGGTGTACGTCAAAGACGCCTCGCGAGCGGTGGGCGTCTGTCAATCACTCGTAACGCCTGCGAGTAAGACGGTCTTCGCAGCCAAGTTGGCGGACGAGCACGAGCGTCGACGCGAGCAGCATGCCGGCAAGAGCGTCAAGCAACCCGAAGCGACGTTGGTGGCGGCGCGCGCCAATCGACCCAAGATCGACTGGTCGGCATATCGGCCGGTGGCACCGTTGCGACCGGGCGTACAAGTGTTCGAAGGCTATCCGCTAACGGATCTGCTCGACTACATCGACTGGATGCCGTTTTTCAACGCCTGGGAATTTGCCGGCAAGTTCCCGGATATTTTGACGGATCCCATCGTAGGTGAGGCCGCAAGCAATCTATACGCCGATGCACGGCGCATGCTTAAGCAGCTCATCGCAGAAGAGTGGCTCGAGGTAAGAGCGGTTGTGGGGCTCTTTCCGGCGAACTCGGTGGGTGATGACATCGAGGTGTACGCCGGCGAGGACCGCCGAGAAGTCCTGACGACCTTGCAGCATTTGCGACAGCAGAAGGGCAAGCCCGTCGGACAGCCACACGAGTGTCTGTCGGATTACGTGGCCCCGCGCGATTCAGGTGTCCGTGATTACATCGGGGCGTTTGCCGTTACGGCGGGTGTCGGTATCGAAGAGCACGTAGCCCGGTTCGAAGCGGCGCACGATGACTACTCGAGTATTTTGTTGAAAGCCCTGGCGGATCGATTGGCCGAGGCGGCCGCGGAACACTTCCACGAGCGAGTGCGGCGCGAATTATGGGGTTATGCGGCAGCCGAACAACTGACGAACCAGCAGCTGATACGCGAGGAGTATCGCGGTATCCGACCGGCGCCGGGTTATCCCGCGTGTCCGGATCACACCGAGAAGGCGAAGTTGTGGTCGCTGCTTGATGTCGAGCGCAATACGGGAATTCGGTTGACCGAGAGTTACGCGATGTATCCAACCGCCGCGGTCAGTGGGTGGTACATCGCTCACCCGGAATCGCATTACTTTGCGCTCGGAAAAATTGATCGCGATCAGGTGGTCGACTACGCCGCGCGTAAGGGAATGACCGTCGAAGACGCAGAGCGCTGGCTCGCGCCGAATCTCGGTTACGAGCCGTAGCGCGAGTCTGATCGCACTATGGGCGTGGTTCGGCGTCGTCGAGTTGGCGCAGGTAGGCTGGACCGCCTAGAGCGCGCATCTGTCCCATGATGCGATCGGTGCGTCGTAGCACGTAAGGCGAGGGTGCTGCGGCGCGCAGTCGCAACGGATTTGGTAACACCGCTGCCAGTAGCGCAGCCTGGCGACGCGTCAGTTTGGCGGCGTCCTTGTCAAAGAATTCTTGTGCGGCCGCTTGTGCGCCGTAAACGCCACGGCCGAATTGCGCGACGTTGAGGTAGACCTCGAGGATTCGATCTTTCGGCCACAGCGCTTCGATGAGTACGGTGAAGTACACCTCGAGACCTTTACGAACCCAGCTGCGACCAGACCACAAGAAGAGATTCTTTGCCGTCTGTTGCGTGATGGTGCTGGCGCCGCGCACACGTCTGCCTTTGGCATTGTGCTTCACGGCTTTGCGTATCGATTCGAAGTCAAAGCCTGCGTGGAACGGGAACAACTGATCTTCTGCGGCGATCGCGGCCATCGCTAGGTGCGGCGAGATCTCTTCGAGCGAAACCCAGTCGTACTCGTTCCGGTAGCGAAAGTCGCCATCCAACATGGCACCGGCGCGTGCCGTCAACATAAATGCCGATGTCGGTGGCGGCACCCACCGCAATAGCAAAACGACCACGATCGAGGTGGCGATCGTGATCACGGCGGCTTTTAGTAAGCCGCGAGCGATTCCAGCAAGAGTCAGGCAGCCGCCTCGCGAGTGACGGCGAGCATCACGACCTCGTCCGCCGGCACATCCGAGTGGCCACGTCGACGGGTGGTCGGGACCTCTGCAATAGCGTCCACGATGTCCATGCCACTCGTGACACGACCAAACACCGCATAGCCGTAGTTGCCAGGGCCATGATTGAGGAAATCATTGTCGACGAGATTGATGAAAAACTGGGCCGTGGCGCTGTGGATGTCATTGGTGCGCGCCATCGCGAGCGTGCCACGCAGATTCTCGAGGCCATTGGTCGCTTCGTTGCGGATCGGCTCGTGGGTCTCTTTCTGTTCGAGACCCGAGGCAAAACCGCCGCCTTGAATCATGAATCCCGGTATCACGCGGTGGAACAAGGTGCCGTCGTAGTGCCCCTCGTCGACGTAGCGCAGGAAATTGGCGCAGGTTTCCGGCGCTTCTTTCTCGAAAAGTTCGACGGTGAATTCGCCAGCGGTGGTTTTGAAACGCAGCATTAGAAGATCATCCTGATGTTCGGTTGCCATTTGGCAGCCATTGGCCCTCGGTCACGCGTTCGTGACCGGCTAAATCGCGGTGCGAGACTACGTGAGCATAGCCCCTCGCCACAAGTCGCGCGCGAACAGCGGACGCCTGATCCGCGCCATGCTCAAGGCACAGCCAGCCACCTTCGGTGAGATGGGCGGGAGCATGATCCACGAGGTGGTGTAACGCGGCGAGTGCGTCGGTCCCTGCAGTGAGGGCTAAGCGTGGTTCGAACGCAAGCGAGTCGCCGAGTAGCACGGGATCTGCCGAGTCAACATAAGGTGGGTTCGAGGCGATGATGTCGAAAGCCTGTCCAGCGAGCGGCTCGAACCAAGAGCCGTGCGCGAAGGTCACGCGATCGGCGACGAGGTGATGCGCGTTCTGCACGGCGATCTCGAGCGCTACGGCGGATACATCGACTGCAGTACAGCGCCAACCGGGCCTTTCGTGGGCCACCGTGATGGCGATGATGCCCGAGCCGGTGCCAAGATCCGCGATGCGGAGGGCTTGCGTTCGTTGACTGGCCAACGCGTCGCCGTGGCGAAGCACACGCTCGACCAGAATTTCCGTTTCAGGGCGCGGCACGAGAACGGCCGGCGTGACGACAAAGTCGAGTGACCAGAACTCGCGTCTTCCGGTGAGATAGGCGAGTGGTTCGCCGGCAGCGCGACGCCGCGCCCACTCGCGCAACTTTTCGATCTGCCCCCAGTCAATCGCACGTTCGGGCTCCGTATGCAGCACCACCGACGAGAAGCCAAGACAAGCGGTGATGAGATGTTGTGCCTCACGCGCGGCATCCTCACCCAGCGATGTGAGGCTATCGTGGGTTTCCCGCAGCGCGTTCTGCAGCGACATCGATTGCATACGCGTCAGTGTGACACGAGCAGCATCTGTTTCGCAGGCGCAGTCGCAGTCGCCGTCCTGTCGGGTTTGCTAAAGTGCAAGCGTGAAAGAGGCCCATCAGCTTGCACCACCGGTAGGGGACGTCGTTGCCTTGGCATACGATCGTTTCGTCGCAACCTTGCTTCGTACTCTGCCATTCTCGTTGCTGGCCGTTTTGCTCGGACAGTGGCCAACCGTCTATTTGCTGCAGGGCGGAGAGTCACTCCAACTGCTCGCGCCTAAGTCTGCGGGTTGGTGGGTTGCCATGTTGCTCTCGAGTCTGGGCACACTCTGGTGCTGGCTTGTCATTGCGCGACGCCAGTGGCGTCTCGATTCACTTTCGTCCGATGTTATTGCCGCAACGCGGGCGTTGCCGCGTTCGTTGGCGGTTCTGCTGATGTCGATGGTCTTGGTGGGTCTCGGTGCGCTGTTATTAGTGATACCCGGTATCTACCTGTTGATTGCGCTTTGGCCTGCGCTCGCTGTGTTGTTGGCAGAAGATTTGCCCGCGCGCGCGAGCATCGATCGCGCGCTCGTACTCGTTCGGGGTGCGTGGTGGCAGAGCTTGAGCGTGCTCGTCGTGATCGTGGTTCTGGTGCTCGGTTTCTTTGTGCTGGGCGCGCTAGCGGGGTTTGCATTGTCAGGTCTGCTGCCGATGTCGGTTGTGACCGCTGTGCTCGCCGCATTTTTCCAGCCTTTCGTCACTGCGGCGGGTTGGGCTCAGTATGAGGTGCTGCTAGCCCGTCAGGCCTCTTCTTCGGCCAGCAATTCGCTCTGATATTCCTGCAACAAGGGTTCGATCAGATCATCGAGACGTCCTTCGATGATTTGTTCGAGCTGATAGAGCGTCAAATTGATGCGATGGTCGGTGACGCGCCCCTGCGGAAAGTTATAGGTACGAATTCGCTCTGATCGATCGCCACTGCCAACCTGTAGTTTGCGACTTCGCGCCTGCGCCGCTTCCCGTTTCTCGCGTTCACTCGCCAGCAGCTTGGCTTTTAATAACGACATGGCGCGACTTCTGTTCTTATGCTGCGAGCGTTCGTCTTGACACTCCACGACGATGCCCGTGGGTAGGTGGGTCATGCGGACGGCCGAGTCTGTTTTGTTGACGTGCTGCCCACCTGCTCCGGATGCACGGAACGTGTCGATGCGCAGATCCGCCGGGTTGATCTCGACATCTTCGACTTCGTCCATCTCCGGCAAAATCGCCACGGTGACCGCAGACGTGTGTATGCGACCCTGCGCTTCCGTCTCTGGAACCCGCTGCACGCGATGAGTGCCGGACTCGAATTTCAGTTTCGAGAACACGCCCTGACCAATGACCCGGCAGATCACTTCTCGAAAGCCGCCGTGCTCACCGGGACTCTCGCTCAGGGTTTCCATTTGCCACCCTTGTTTCTCGCCGTAACGGGCATACATGCGCAGCAAATCACCCGCAAAGATGGCCGCTTCATCGCCGCCAGTGCCGGCGCGGATTTCGAGAAAGACGTTACGGGCATCGCGCGGGTCGACCGGAATCAGCGAGCGTCGCAACTCCAACTCGAGACCGGCCAATACCGGCTCTAATCGCCTGACTTCCTCTTCCCCCATGGCGCGCATCTCGGCGTCTACATCGGTGGCTAGAGCGGCTGCAGCGCGCAATTCCGATTCGCAGCGCCGGTAGATGTCGAACTTTTCGGCCATCGGTGCGAGGCGCGAATACTCCATCGACAACTCGCGAAACTGGTTCGAGCCGCCGTCGATATCCGGTGCGGCGAGCAGGCGACCCACTTCCTCGTAACGGTCGACCTGTTTCTCCAGTCGCTGCCTAATGGTGTCTTTCATGTTCGATCCGTGACGCCCGCGGGTATCCGGGGCAGCGCGATTCTCGGGGCCTGGCAGGTTGCTGACAAGAGAGCGGCGTGACGGGCTATAGTGTCTTTACGATGAGACTTCGGCACGGCTTGACGTTGGTTGCGCTGCTTTGGGTTCTGGGCGGAGCCATGCCCGCGTCTGCTCAGCCAAGCGATTCAAGGCCAGACTCATCGGTTACCGCGAAACAGCCCGATTGTCGCTCGGCCGTCGAAGCGATGGTGCTCGAAGCCTCTGCTGATCGAGATCCGAGGCGTACCGAGCGTGCGCTCGACGTTGCGATGGCCTGTCATCACATCCCGGCGTCTTGGCAGATGGCGGCGCGCTTGTGGTCGCTCGATCCTGAAAACCCGGAGGCATTGCAGCGCGTTGGCATGGTCGCCCTGCAGACTTGGAAGATTGCCGAAGCGCGCGAGATCTATTCCTCTTTGCTCGCCAAGCCAGACGTGGAGCCGGGCAGGGCATTGGCCGACATCTTGCCGCCTCTGGCCGAAGGGCCGCTCGCTCCAGCCGCGTGGAGGGTATTCGGGGCGCTACTTGATCGTGAAACGCTGATGCCCCAGACCCTTGCGACCTTGGGTCGTATGGCTTGCAACGCCGATGACCTCGCAGCCTGTGCCTCTTTGATTTCGCTAGCGCGCACTCGCGGTGGCGGTCGCGATGCACGCAGCATTCGGTTGGCAGCCGCAGCAGCCGCGGCACTCGGTGAAGAGAGCACGGCTTTGGAGGAAGCGTCTCTGGTAGCCCAGGGTGATCCGGTCAACCATCGGTTCGCGCAGATCGAAACCTCGATCACACTCGATCGCATCGATGAGGCCCGCGAGTCGTTACAAAAGATTGCCAATGCCGATGAGAACTCGCCGGATGCCCCATTTCGTCGTGAAGCGGAGCGACGTTTGGCTCTGCTGGCGCTCTCGCAAGGCGAATTGACGGAAGCGGAGCGTCTTTTCAGCGATCGCTTGCGTGCCGATCGCGGCTCAGCTGAATCTTTGTACTACTTGGCCGTCATTGCCGAGCGACAGGGGCGAACGGACTCGGCACTCAAGGCCTATTCGCAGTTGAGCGCGGCTGGAGCAGGGCTGCCGCCCCGAGTGCGTGCGGCAAGACTGCTGTTTGCGCAAGGTCGTCGTGACGAAGCACTCGCTTTATTTGACGCACTCCAGCATCCCGCTCGCAGCAATACCATCGAGATCGAAATTGCTCGCTCACGAGCGCTCGCAGACGCGGGCTTGAACAAAGAGGCGATCGAGAGCATCGAGGGCGCTCTGCAGCGTCATCCCGAGCATCCTGAATTGCTGTATCACAAAGCGGTGCTGCTCGATGGCATGGGGCGCAGCTCTGACGGCATACGCGTGTTCGAGTCGTTGCTGAAGATGCGACCCGACGAGGCCAACGTCATGAATGCGCTCGGTTACACGCTTGCCGATCGTAAGCGCCAATTGCCTCGTGCCGAGCGTTTGATTCGGTCGGCACTCGATCAGCGGCCGGACAACGCTGCGTATCTCGACAGTCTCGGTTGGGTGCTCTTTCGTCGTGGCAAGACGCAGGATGCGCTGCCTTTGCTCGAGCGTGCCTGGCGCCTCTCCAAAGAGGCCGAGATTGCGGCGCATTGGGGCGAGGCACTATGGGCGAGTGGTGATCGTGCTGCCGCGCGACGCGTGTGGGCTCAGGCGCTGGTGTTGTCCCCGGACTCGAAGCCGCTACGTAATGTCATCGAGCGATTCGCCGAGTCTCGATAAGTGCCGAGCATACGGGTGAAATCGCTATCGGCCGCATCACCTTGGCGGTATGGGCTCATTGTGCTGCTGCTGTCATTGTCGGGCTGCGTCAGTGTGTCACGTCTTTCTTTGCCCGCAGTTGATCTGCCTACCGAATGGGCTGCGCGGCAAGCGGCGTTGCAGTCGTGGGTCCGCTTCGACTTGCGCGGCAAGGTGTCGATCGTTCGCGGTGAAGAGAGTGTCGTGGCGGTGGTACGTTGGCGCCAACGTGGCGAGACCTTACGTCTCGGACTCGAGGGGCCGCTCGGCATGGGAGCCTCGGAATGGCGTTTTGATTCGACTCGAGCGAACGAGACACTTGCCGAGCTTGAGCGTCGACTGGGAGTCGCCTTGCCGATCGCCTCGGTGCGATATTGGGCGCTCGGCGTGCCGGATCCGCAGCTCGAGGTGCAATCCGTCGAGATCGATGCCGAGCGTTTGCGATCCTTGCAGCAGCAGGGTTGGTCGATTCGCTATCTCGATTACGCCCGTGTTCCCGGCGCCAATTTTGAATTACCTCGCCGACTGCAACTGGAGTCGTCGGAAGTGCAGGTGAGGATGTTCATCGACAGCTGGGAGTCGCTCGGGCGATGAAGACGACAGACTCGCCGCGTTGGTGGCCAGCGCCAGCCAAACTGAATCTTTGTCTGCATGTAACGGGTCGTCGAGCGGATGGCTACCACGACCTGCAGACGGTGTTTCAGTTGATATCTTTGAGCGATCAGCTGTCTTTCGAGCTGCGCGACGATCGGCGCATCATTCGACTCGACTATGAGGGTGCGACGGCAGATGCCCTCCGCGATGTCAGTGAAGACCAAGATCTGTGCGTCCGAGCGGCAGGCGCCCTGCAGCGGCGCACCGGTATCGCGAAGGGCGTGGGGATCCGGATTCGCAAATTCATCCCCGTCGGTGGCGGCTTGGGTGGTGGCAGTTCGGATGCGGCGACGACCCTCGTGGCACTCAATATGCTCTGGGATTGCGCCTTGTCCACGGACGAGCTGGCTGAGATCGGTATTACCCTCGGGGCGGATGTTCCGGTGTTCGTGCGCGGACATTCCGGGCTCGGGGAGGGGGTTGGTGAGCGTCTGACCCCGCTCCAGCTGCCAGATTCGTGGTTTTTAGTGATCCATCCCGGGGTGTCGATACCCACTCGGGATGTGTTCCAGGCTCCTGAATTGACACGAAATTCCCCCGTCCTCACAATACCCGCCCTTTTGGCTTCCGGGGGTCGGAACGACTGCGAACCGGTGGTGCGTGCGCGCTACCCCGAGGTTGCAGCCGCGCTCGACTGGCTCGGTCATTACGCCGCTGCGCGTTTGACCGGCACCGGGTCTTGCCTCTTCGCCCGTTTTGCCTCGGCTGCCGAGGCAGAGCAAGTGGCCGCGAGAGTGCCGGATGTCTGGCGGGCCTATGTGGTGCAGGGGCTGGCGGAGTCGCCGCTACTGCAGAGTTTGTAACGGTTGGGGTGTCGCCAAGTGGTAAGGCAGCGGGTTTTGATCCCGCCATTCGGAGGTTCGAATCCTTCCACCCCAGCCATCCGATAAGGTTCCCCGTCATCGGGGGAGGGTCGCTTGGACAGTCCGACGTTTGCGCTGTTTACCGGGAACGCCAATCCCGCACTGGCGCAGGAAATCGCCCGTCACCTGAAGGTTCCGCTCGGGCGGGCCATGGTTGCTCGCTTCAGCGACGCCGAGGTGAACGTCGAGTTGATCGAGAACGTCCGCGGTCGCGATGTCTTCCTCGTTCAGCCGACCTGTCCGCCGGTGAACGATCACCTCATGGAACTACTGATCATGGCCGACGCCTGTCGCCGCGGATCGGCCAAGAGCGTCACGGCGGTGGTTCCTTACATGGGCTACTCGCGACAGGATCGTCGTCCGCGCGCGACCCGTTCGGCTATCTCGGCGAAGGTCGTCGCGAATATGATGGTGGGCGCCGGCATAGATCGTGTGTTGACCGTGGATCTTCACGCCGAGCAAATTCAGGGATTCTTCGATATTCCGGTGGACAACGTTTACGCCTCACCTGTTCTGCTCGGCGATGCCTGGCGCCAGCGTTACGAGAACATGATCGTGGTATCGCCGGATGTGGGTGGCGTGGTGCGCGCCCGAGCGCTCGCCAAGCGACTCGATGACGTCGAGCTTGCGATTATCGACAAGCGTCGTCCGCGACCGAATGAATCGAAGGTCATGAACATTATCGGTGAGGTTGCCGATAAGACGTGCGTTCTGATCGACGATATCGTCGATACGGCGGGGACGCTTTGTCTTGCAGCCCAAGCGCTCAAGGATGAGGGGGCTCGAAAAGTGGTGGCCTACATCACTCATCCGATCCTCTCGGGTCCTGCGGTGGAGCGAATTGCCAATTCGGGTCTCGACCAGCTGGTCGTGACCGACACGATTCCTCTGAGTGAGGAAGCCAAACAATGCCCGCGGATTCGCCAGCTTTCGGTGGCGGGTCTGCTCGGTGAGACGATACGACGAATTCGCGATGAAGAATCGGTGAGTTCGTTGTACGTCGATTGAGTCCGTTCTGGTCGCGGAACGGAATAACGTTAAATCAGGAGTTGAACATCATGAAGATCTCTTTCGAACTTGCGGCGGAAGCCCGCAGTGACGAGGGCAAAGGTGCGAGCCGCCGCCTCCGTCATGCTGGCCGAGTCCCCGCGATCCTTTACGGCGGTAAGGCTGAACCGCAGTCGCTGTCCTTCAACCACGAAAAGCTGCTGACGCTGATCGAGAACGAAAAATTCTACTCGACGATCGTCGGCATCAACGTGGGCGGCAAAGTGCATCCGGTCGTGGTCAAGGATCTGCAAATGCATCCGGCCAAGAACCAGGTGCTGCATCTCGACCTGCAGCGTGTGCTCGATAACGAGAAGATTCGTCTGCGCCTGCCGATCCACTTCAAGGGTGAGTCGGTGGCCCCGGGCGTTAAGACCCAAGGTGGTATCGTCTCGCATCGCTTGGCGGACGTCGAAGTTCAGTGTCTCGCCAAGGATCTGCCGGAAGAGATCACGCTCGATCTGTCGGAGATGAAGCTCAACGAGAGCAAGTACGTTTCCGATATTCCGCTGCCGGCGGGTGTCGTGGCGACGCTGGTGTTGCAGGGCAAGGATCAGGTTGTCGTCTCGATCCATAGCCCGCGTGCCGAAGAGCCGGAAGCGGCGCCGACAGCCGAGGCTGCTGCGCCTGCTGCCGATGCGAAGAAGGAAGAGGCCAAGAAGGAACCTGCGAAGAAGTAATCTCGCGGTGTTTTTTTCGGATGGAGGCCGCCTTCGTGGCGGCCTCCGTTTTTAAGGAGCTCGAATGGGCGCGCAATCGATCATGCTGGTCGTGGGGCTGGGTAACCCGGGCGAGAAGTATGCTCGCACGCGTCACAACGCCGGCTTCTGGTTTGTTGATGAACTGGCGCGTCGTCATGGCGGAGCATTCCGAGTCGAATCAAAGCATCAGGGTGAACTCGCGCGAGTGACTTTGACCGTCGCCGGTTCACGCCAAGAACTTTGGCTATTGAAGCCCACCACGTTTATGAATCGCAGCGGCGGTTCGATTGCTTCGGTCAGTCATTTCTACAAAATCACGCCGAACTCGATACTGGTTGCTCACGATGAACTCGATTTGGCCGCAGGTACAGTCAGGTTGAAGTTGGCGGGCGGTCACGGTGGGCATAACGGGTTGCGCGATACGATCGCCGCCATCGGTGCGGATTTCTGGCGATTGCGTCTCGGCATCGGCCATCCAGGACACAAAGATCTCGTGCTCGATTACGTGCTGCAGCGGGCGTCGTCCGCCGACGAGCAGGCGATCGAGAGTGCGATCCATAAAGCGGCCGATGTGTTGCCTCTACTGCTTGAGCAGGGCGGCGAGAAAGCGATGACGCGTCTGCACACCACGAATTAAACGGGAACACACTCCATGGGAATCAAATGCGGAATCGTCGGACTACCCAACGTGGGTAAGTCCACTTTGTTCAATGCCTTAACGCGCTCGGCGATCGCAGCGGAGAACTATCCGTTCTGCACGATCGACCCTAACGTCGGTATCGTTCCGGTGCCGGATCCCCGGCTCGATCAACTGGCCGCTATCGTCAAGCCCGAGCGCGTCGTGCCGACGACGGTGGAGTTCGTCGATATCGCCGGTATCGTCAAAGGCGCATCGACGGGTGAGGGGCTCGGTAACAAGTTTTTAGCCAACATCCGCGAAGTCGATGCGATCACGCATGTGGTGCGCTGCTTTGTGAACGACGATGTCATTCACGTGGCTGGCAAGGTCGATCCGCTGGCGGATATCGAGACCATCAACACGGAGCTTGCGCTCGCGGATCTCGAAACGGTCGAGAAGGCTTTGCAGCGCGCAGAGAAAGCGGCGAAGGCCCAAG
>JBDKJA010000056.1:0-11433 GCA_039796795.1 Pseudomonadota bacterium | reverse complement strand
TTGTACGACGGGGTGACGATGATCGACAAATGCCGCGCGTGGCGAGTCGGCAGCCACAGCGAGCAGGGTGCCGCGGCTCAGTAAGAACCGCGCGAGTGGATCACGACGCGCTTCGTTTTGCCAATCCGGCGTTTCACGCAGATGGGCGCGACGGTCTATGTAGGGGCCGGCGAGAAAATTAGGTTGAAGCTGTTCTGGCAAGGCGCGCATCGCGACATCCGGGGCGCGCTGAAACGGAAACGACCTCGTTCAACTTCAGAGCCCTGTTCGGTTGCCTAGTGTAGCAGGCAGGCGCGTTGTACGCGTCGTCCTTCCCGGGCGCTGCAAAGGCAGCATGTGACTGCAGGCCCGACATTCGACCTCGCGCAAGCGCAGCGCTTCGATCACGTTCACGCCGCTGCAGTGCTCGCACCATTGCAGACGGATTTCATCGCCGAGACTCAAAGCATCGGCTAAGAATGCGGCGCGCTCAAAGTCGATGCGTGCGCCCTCGACGATTCGGGTGTAGGCATCGAAGGCATCGCAGAGCAGTCTCCCTTGTTGGATTGGCGCAGAGCGGCGCGGAGCAGCCGAGCGTTGTCGGGTAGGGAGCACACCGAATAGAACGAGCATGGCAGCGAGCACGTGCGTGTCGTGCTCGAGTTGCGCTGATCTTAGAAAGAAACCCACTTGCTGTGGTGATTTGCCGCGATGACGTCGGACGTCTGCGCCGGGTCGTATGTAGGAGCGGATCAATTTTCGTACGCGATCATCACTGAGGCCGGTCCATTGTCGGATGGTTTGCGTGCGCGCCTCATGTTTGACTAAGCGCAGAGCAAGCTCGAGACGTGATCGGTCGCGACGGTAGCGATCATCAGTAACACGCATGACAACCCCCGATTGATTCGTTTTGAGTGGTATTTGCACTCAAAATATCCCAAAACTCAGGCTGCATTCCAAGGCGCTCTCCGCCATCATTTTTCGTCAAACAACGGAGGAATGCATGAAAGAGCCCACCGAAACTGATTTCACACATAGTGTCGATCGCGAAATCATTCGCCAGGTTGGCGATCTAAATTTTCGCGGCTTGAGTTTGATACGCCAAAATTTGATGGGGGAGGACCCCGCTACGTCTTTTATCGCCTGTGCTGATCGTGCTCTTTGGAGTGGTCTCACCGATACATCTCTGAAACAGGTGGCCGAAGCGCCCTATATTTTGTTCGATCTACCGTTCGATCCCTCAGATGATCGGCCCCGTGAGCAATGCGATCTTTGGTCGACGGCGGCCGGTCGTGACTATGTCCGCTTGCTCTGTCATTTCGCGTGGCAGGTATGTCGGGGCCGCGCTGTTGCCGCCACCCTATTGTTGGGGCTTGCCCCGGTCGTGGTGGAGCGATTGCGCGCTGTGCCCTTGCCCGACCTCGACCCGCTAGCGGACCGTAACCGGGGCGCACTGCAACTGCGATGGCACAACGATCCCTGGTTTTGGGGCCGCCGTCTCGAGGCGGCCCAGGTCGCTGATCAGCGTCGACTTTGGCAAACCACCTTCGCCGGCGTGCAGCGTTTGGCGGCTTTGTCGCGACCTGCGGTCTCTGTGGGAGGTAGTCCTTAAAAAGCCGCTCCGGCGTGGTATCTTCTGCGCCCCATGCAAGCACTTGAGGTTCGCGGTCTCGTTAAGCAGTACCGCAACGGCGTCCAAGCCCTCAAAGGCATCGATCTCGATGTCGCCGAGGGAGATTTTTTTGCTTTGCTCGGGCCGAATGGTGCCGGGAAGAGCACGCTCATCGGCATCTGCACCTCACTCGTCAGCAAGTCGGCTGGTCGAATCGCCGTCTTCGGCCACGACCTCGATGGGGACCTCGAGGCGGCAAAAGCCTGCATCGGGGTCGTGCCACAGGAATTAAATCTCAATCAGTTCGAAACGCCGGAGACCATCGTCGTCAACCAGGCGGGCTTCTACGGTATTCCGCGCTCCGTGGCGCGCGAGCGCGCGGAAAAATATCTGACCGCGTTATCGCTGTGGGACAAGCGTCACAAACTGACCCGAACCCTCTCGGGCGGGATGAAGCGCCGCTTGATGATCGCACGCGCGTTGATGCACGAACCGCGACTGCTGATCCTCGATGAGCCGACCGCCGGCGTCGATATCGAAATCCGACGATCGATGTGGGAGTTTCTGCGCGAACTCAACGAACGCGGAACCACCATCATTCTGACGACGCACTATCTCGAAGAAGCGGAGTCTCTGTGCCGCAATATCGCGATCATCGATCGCGGCCAGATCGCCGAAGCCGATCGGATGGATAGCTTGCTGCGCAAGCTGCACACCGAATCTTTCGTGCTCAGTTTGCGCGCACCCGTGTCGGTGGTTCCCCGCGTCACGGGATACGAGTTGACGTTGATCGACCCCCAAACACTCGAAGTGGAGGTCAGTAAGGATCGCAATCTGAACGAACTATTCACGCAGCTCTCGGCGGATGGCGTGCAAGTGCTCTCGATGCGTAACAAGGTCAATCGTCTCGAGGAGATCTTCATGCGCCTCGTCGACAAGTCGGGAGCGCCGGCATGAGCAAAGGCATCACACAAGCGCGTTGGATCGGCTTCAAAACCATCGTTTTTCGTGAGTTTGGCCGCGTTTTGCGGATATGGGGACAGACCATCGTCCCCTCCATCGTGACAGCGGCACTGTACTTCGTGATCTTTGGTTCGTTGATCGGCGGGCGTATCGGTTCGATGGATGGCACCGACTACATGCAGTACATCGCGCCCGGGCTCATCATGATGGCCGTCATCACGAACTCTTACGCGAACGTTTCCTCTTCGCTCTACGGCGCGAAGTTCGGACGCTATCTCGAGGAAGTACTGGTGTCACCGTTACCCAATTGGGTCATCGTGTTGGGCTATGTCGGCGGTGGCGTGTTGCGTGGCCTGTTGGTAGGACTCGCAGTGACACTCGTGACTTTGTTCTTCACACATCTGCCCGTCGAGCATTTGTTTTTGATCCTGGCGGCCGTATTTTTAACCGCGATGATTTTTTCTCTCGCGGGGTTGATCAACGGTGTCTTCGCCAAAAACTTCGATCAGGTGAACTGGATTCCGACGTTCGTCCTGACACCACTGACCTATTTCGGTGGTGTTTTCTATTCGATCAATCTGCTTCCTGAGTGGGCGCGCACTCTGTCGTTTGCCAACCCGATTCTGCACATGGTGAACGCCTTCCGATACGGCTTTCTCGGGCGCAGCGACGTCGACGTGTTTGCGGCGCTGGCCATCATGACTTTATCGGTGGTCGTGCTGTTCTTCATCGCCCTGCACTTGATGAGTCGTAGTGCCGGCTTGCGTGACTGAGCAAACAAGCTTCGCGCCGAGCTGGTGGTTGCGCGGCCAGCATCTGCAGTCGATCTTGCCGAGTTTTCCCGGGCGTCGACCTTTGGTCGAGCGTCGCGCCGCACCGATGCTCGCCGCGAGTGTCGAATACCTGCTCGATTGTGGCGAAGGCGTGCGTTTGCAGGCTTTCCATTCACCAGCCTCGCGACCGAATCCCGATAAGCCTGCGACTCTGGTGGTGCTCTTGCATGGGTGGGAGGGGAGCGCGCAATCTTTGTACGTTCTCTCCCTCGCGCAGTCGCTATTCGAAGCGGGTTTCGATGTCGTCAGACTCAATTTGCGCGATCACGGCGACACTCATCATCTGAATCGCGAGTTGTTTCATTCGTGTCGTCTCGCCGAGGTCGTTGGCGCGATCCAACAAATTCAAACTCGCTTTGTCAAAGATCGACTGGCGTTGGCGGGCTTTTCCTTGGGCGGCAATTTCATGTTGAGGGTGGCCGCGCAAGCGCCGCAAGCGAGCTTACGAATCCACCGAGCGCTCGGCATCTCGCCGCTGCTCGATCCGGCGGTGACACTCGATGCACTCGAGAATGGCGCGGCGCTGTATCGCTGGTACTTCGTCCGTAAGTGGACTCGTTCCTTGCGACGCAAGCAGCAATGCTGGCCCGGAGAATTCGATCTCGACGAGCTGATGACCTCTCAGGATTTGCGACGGATGACGCGCGAACTCGTCTTGTCGCATGCGGGGTATTCGCGAGTCGAGGACTACTTTCAGGGATATGCGATCACGGGGGATCGGCTCGCGGGTCTCGTCGTGCCCTCGACGATCGTGACGGCGCTGGATGATCCGATCATTCCGGCTGGCGATCTTGCGCGTGTGGCGCAATCGCCCGCGCTCAAAATCATCACCACCGAGACCGGTGGTCATTGCGGTTTTTTTGAGTCGTTTACGGGACCTGGCTGGATCGATCGACTGGTGCTCACCGAGATCGACCCCTAGAATCGGACTTATGGTTAGCTCTTCTCGTCGCTTCGTCGTGGTGTTGTCATCGGTCGCTCTGTTGAGCTTGGCAGCGTGTAGCGATTTGCAGGAATGGCGCAGCACGCAGCGGGCCGACACCATCGAGAGCTACGAAGCGTTTCTCGAGCAATACCCCGAGAGCCAGTACGCTCCGGTTGCACAACGACGCCTCGCCGATCTGATCGAACAGCGTGATTGGCTCGCAGCTTCCGAAGCCGATACTGCCGATGCTTACCGCGGTTTCATCAACACCCACCCGAAGGGTCGTTGGGTTCGTGAGGCGCGTGTACGTTTGCAAAACTTCTTGTCGACCCCGGGTGTGTTGGGGCCTGCCGCCATCGAACCCATAGA
This sequence comes from Pseudomonadota bacterium, assembly GCA_039796795.1. GTDB lineage: Bacteria > Pseudomonadota > Gammaproteobacteria > Steroidobacterales > Steroidobacteraceae > UBA964. Next base: position 6,752 of record JBDKJA010000056.1, on the reverse strand, counting down.
GCCGATCGAGCCAGTTCCACCGCCGGCGATGTTGCCTGCCGAACCGGCGAAGCCTGCGGTCGACGCTGCATCCGAACCTGCTACCGCGGCACCGGCAACGAAGGCTGCACCTCAAGCCGCGCCGCCCCTGCGTCCTGTGGAGCACCGGATTCAACTTGGCGCCTTTTCTTCGCGCGACAAAGCCCTCGAAGGGTGGCGGAACGCTCGTGAGAGACATCCTGAGTTACAGGGGCTCGTCTCGCAGGTCGTTGCTGGTACGGGTGCGAATGGTTTGATTCACCGTCTGCAGGCGAGCGTCGTGAGTGAGGCGCGTGCTCGTGAAATTTGTCGCGCTCTCGTGAAGTCGGGTCAGGCCTGCGTGTACGTTCCGCCAGAACGCTGAGCGAACGCGTGTATCTCGGCTTCTTTGGACTAGACGAGAATCCATTCGCGATCACGCCAGACCCGCGATATCTCTTTCCGAGCGCCCGTCATGCCGACGCACTCGCACATCTCATCTACGGCGTCAGTGGTGCCGGCGGCTTTATCCAGCTCACGGGCGAAGTCGGAACTGGCAAAACCACTCTCGTGCGCTCACTGCTCGCTCGGCAATTACCGGATGTCGATGTCGCGCTGATTTTGAATCCTCGGGTCACCGTCAGCGAGTTTTTATTGACGATTTGCGAAGAGCTGGATGTCGCCGTCGAGGTGACCGACCGCGATAGCATCAAGCAGTTGATGGATGCGCTGACGGCACGACTACTGTCTGCAAACACGGCAGGTCGGCGTGTTGCCGTACTCATCGACGAGGCGCATTTGCTTGAGCGCGACGTGCTCGAGCAGGTGAGACTCCTGACCAATCTTGAAACGCCGACTCGAAAGTTGTTGCAGATCATCCTGATCGGACAGCCCGAATTACGTGAGCTCTTGGCGCGGGACGATTTGCGACAGGTCGCTCAAAGGATCACGGGGCGATATCACTTGGCGCCACTCGATGCAGAAGAGGCAGCAGCCTATGTACGCCATCGGCTACGTGTCGCGGGCGCACGCGCCGAAATTTTTACACCACGGGCGCTACGAGCCTTGCATCGAGCATCCGACGGCTTTCCGCGACTGATCAACATCATCGCCGATCGCGCGATGCTCGCTGCCTATGTCGGCGATCGTCACGAAATCGACGCGCGCCTCGTGCGTGCAGCGGCCGCGGAGGTTCGCGGCGACGGTGATGCAGATCGTCGCATTCGCCGCTGGTGGTTTTGGCGCTAGACTCGCGGCATGGCTGTACTCATCGAAGGGCTCTCTGTCGTCATTCGCCGCAGTGCGATTGATGGTCGATTTCAGGGCGGTTGGGAAGCGTTGCTTGCGCAGCTACCGCAACCGACACTTTGCGATGATGGCGAGATTGCCCGCATAGGCTTTACCGACTCCGAGCAGTGCCAACAGTTTGTCATGGCGCTCATCCAAGCCGGTCTCGAGTATGTCGATGAGGTCAATGGCCTTGCCAAAGACTTTGCTGTGGTCGACCAGCGTGCTGGCATCACCACGCTCTGTGAGTGGTTGGACTTTGGGCATGTGACGCTAGACGATGACGGTGGAATCGTCGCGGCGTGTCGCACGCTCGATAGCACAAGCGGCGAAATCGTGACGCCACGCGACTGGTCTTATCGAGGTTCATTGAGCGAGCGCTATGGCCCAGAGAGTGTTTGACCAGAGAGTGTTTGAGCTGATCTTCAATCAGATTAGCGCTCGCGCGTTCCGCGTTTTCGTCGGGGCATTGTTATTTGGCGTCGTGACCCCCGTCGTGATGAGCGCGGAGGGCGCACCAAGCGCAGTCCCTGCGAACGATTGGCCCGCCTTTGGCCGTGACCCTGGCGGGAGTCAGCATTCGCCGCTGACTCAAATCGATAAAAAGAACGTGAGGCAACTGAAGCGAGTTTGGACGCATCGTTCGGGTGACGTCGTCGATGCGCCAGCGCCCAATGGCACGATCTTGCAGACGACACCGCTACACGTGAATGACACGCTGTACTTCTGCACGCCACTCAATCGGGTTTTTGCACTCGATCCGCGTACGGGTCGCGAACGTTGGATATTCGATCCGCATCGCGAGGGAATCAGCCCAGCACCAGATCGACCGATGCGTTGTCGTGGCGTGGCTTACTGGGCTCAAGCGACCGACACCGAGCCGCAAGCGTGTGCACGACGAATCTTTCGTAACGGCGACTCGGGGCGGCTGTATGCGCTCGATGCCGATACGGGTAAGCGCTGCGCAGACTTCGGCAAAGACCATGGTCATGCTGGCTGGGTTTCACACCAAGATTACGAGAATCATGGTGAGGGAATTCTGGCAGCGTCAACTTCACCGCCTGCGGTGATCGGTGATCTGGTCATCTCGGCGATGATGGTCAATGACGGGATCGCCAATGCTAAGGATGGCATGGTGCGTGCCTTCGATGTGCGTACCGGCGAGTTACGTTGGGAGTTCAACCCGATCCCGCCCGAATATCGGGCGCGCAGTGGTGCCGCCAACGTCTGGTCGACCATCAGCGTCGACACGGTCAATCAGTTGGTGTTCTTGCCGACGACGAGTCCCTCTACCGATTATTACGGAGGTGGTCGGCGTTTTGATCTGCCGCTGGCAAACTCCATCGTCGCGCTCGATGCCAACAGCGGCAAAGTCGTATGGTCTCGGCAAGTCGTGCATCACGATATCTTTGATTACGATCTGGTCGGCCATCCGCTGTTGGTCGATATCCAGCGCGAGGGCAAGACGGTCCCAGCGGCTCTGTTACAGACCAAAATGGGCTGGCTCTTTGGGTTTAACCGACTGACGGGGGAGCCGCTCTGGCCGATCGTCGAGCGTGCGGTACCCTCGAGTGATGTTCCGGGCGAACGTGCGGCAATTACTCAACCTATCCCCAAGGGCATGGCGCCGTTTGCACGACAAACTCTCACGCGCGAGAGCCTCTTCGGGCTGACCCCGATCGATCGACTGGCTTGTCGACGGCAGTTCGATCGTTTGCGCTATGAGGGTATGTATACCCCTCCGTCCGTCCAGGGCTCGATCCTGTTTCCGTCGGCTTTAGGGGGCGGCAATTGGGGCGGTGCTGCGTACGATCCGACGAGCAATCTGCTCATCATCAAAGCAGAGAATCTGGCGACGGTCATCAAAGTGGTGCCGAAGCAAGATGTGACCAAAGAAGATCAGCAAGCCCCCAAAGATTATCTGACCAGGCCACTCGTCGGTACGCCTTACCGAGTCGAAGGAGAGTTGTTTCAATCGCCTCTGGGTATTCCGTGTACGCCGCCGCCTTGGGGTACCCTCGCAGCCATCGATCTTGCGAGTGGTCAGCTACGCTGGAAAATCCCGCTCGGTCAGATCAAGCGAGCGGGCGTGACGATCCCAGAGGGCGTGCAATGGGGATCGCCCAACGTCGGTGGTCCCATCACGACGGCAAGTGGCCTGACCTTCATCGCAGCGACCATGGATGCAAAATTGCGCGCCATCGAAACGGCGACGGGTCGTGAGTTGTGGTCGGCCAGTTTGCCCGTGCCAGGGATGGCGGTGCCGATGACCTATCAGTCCGGTGGTAAGCAGTTCGTGGTGATCGCAGCCGGTGGCAATGCACAGGTCGGCACGGCGCTCGGTGATTATCTCGTCGCTTATGCTTTGCCGGACTGACCGAGTTCGCGACGTAATAGATCAAAGATTCCTTCCGCATCCGCTCGAACGCCCCACTTCACATTTTGGCGGGGCGCGACGTCTGATCGGAATTCGACGGCCGTGTGGCCGGCGGTGAGGCTCGATTCCGTTTCGACCTCAATATGGCAGCGCCTAAACTCGAACAGTCGAGGTTCGATCAACCAAGCGATCGGGCAGGGGTCATGCAGCGGAGAGCCTTGTGCCGCAGGACTATTCGCGGGCAGGTAAGTCGCGAACTTCAATAGTGTTGCCGTTGCGCTTGCCGAGCGGGTACCTAAACCGTCGATGGCATCGATACGTTCTGGCGTTGCGCGCACTTGATGAGTGACGTCGAGACCGAAAGCGACGATCTCGACATCGGCGGAGAAGACGACTTGTGCAGCATGCGGATCTGCATAGATGTTGTATTCAGCCGAGGCGGTGATGTTGCCTCCTTCGCTGCGCGCGCCACCCATGATGGCGATCTCGCGAAGTGCACGAACGATCGTCGGGTCGCGAAGCAGAGCCGTTGCGACATTCGTCAGCGGCCCCGTCACGACCAAAGAAATACTACGAGCTGGAGCGGTCGACAGGGTTCTTATCAACCACTCGACCGCGTGTTCGGGTTCTGCAGCGTGGCAGGGCTCGAACAAAGGCAGATCGCCCAAGCCCGACTCGCCGTGAAAGTGTCCAGCTTCGATGGGCTGCCTTACTAGCGGGCGCTCGCAGCCGGCAAAAACGGGAACATCCTCGCGGCCTGCGATCTCACGCAGGATGCAAGCATTGCGCGCAGTGAGTTTGGCCGAGACATTACCCGCAACGGTTGTGATGCCAAGCAGCTCGAGTGTGTCGCGAGCAGCAAAAGCCAGCAGCAAGGCGACGCCGTCGTCGACCCCAGGGTCGCAATCAAAAATAACGGCTGTCGATCCCATGATGCGTTATCGCGCGGATTGAGATTGTGCGGCTCAGGCCGGCAGCGAATCCCACCAGCTCTCCATGCGCCGTCGCATCGCGGCATCGGGCAAGGCTCCTCGCGCGGCGGCGAGATTGTCTTCGAGATTGCCCAGGCGAGTCATACCCGGAATCGCACAGGTAACGGCGGGGTGAGAGATCACGTATTTCAAGAAGACTTGTCCCCAACTCGTCGCGCCGATCTCGGCAGCCCAGCCGGGCAGCTCTTGGCCGCGAACGCGCGAAAACAGATTGCCGTCGCGGCGTCCGCCGAAGGGCAAATTGATGAGGACCGCCATGCCGCGCTCGGCAGCCAGCGGCAGTATTTCATCACCCGCGCCGCGATTACCCAGCGAATAGTCGACTTGAATGAAATCGAGCGACTCGCTTTTCATGATGTTCGTCATTTCCGCGTATTGCGCGTCTTGCGAGGTGGTGATGCCGATATAGCGAATTTTCTTGGCAGCCACTTGTTCGCGTAGCAATGGCAACAGCACGGCAGTGCCAACGAGGTTGTGCACTTGCACGAGATCGAGCGTTTCGGTACGCAGCATCCGGAATGAATTCTCGAGCATGGCAAGGCCTTCTTCGCGAGTGCCGCCGCGCGCCGTGACCTTGGTGGCGAGAAAGATCTGGCGACGGTTACCGATTTCTTCGATGAGCTCGCCGAGAGTCTGTTCGGATTCGCGATAGGAGGGCGCGGTGTCGATGACGCTGGCGCCACCGGCTGTGAGACCGGCGAGCACTTCGCGTCGAGCCGCACGCTCTTCGGGTGTCTTCGGGCTGTAGTTGTTGGTGCCGAGTCCGACGACGGGAAGTCGTTCGCCACTTTTGGGTATCGCTTTGCGGATCAATGACCCGGCCGTCGATGCGGAGGCGGTCGATGCGCCATAGGTTGCGCCACAAGTTGCGAAGGCCAAACCCAATTGCATCGCCAGACGTCGGTCTATCTTCAGCATGACGAGACTCCTGTTCGAATGAAATCCATCGGGGTTGCGATCGCAGGCTCGAGCTTCGCCGCATTCCAAAGTGCCCAAGCCAGACAAAGATTCGAACTGATCACCGGCGGATGTGCGCGGTGTTGATCGTCTCGATACCAGTCTCGGAGTGCGCGCAGCGTCGGCATGCCTGTGCCACTGATGACGACGCATTGCGCCCCATCGAGGGAGAGCGAGTCAAGTCCCCGCCTTGCATCATGGCTGGTGAGTTCGTAAATCGCGTGCGTATCCGTGAGCGAGAGATCCACTCGAGCTGTATCTGTGAGGGTGATGCCGGCTTCGCGCCAATATCGATACCCCTCTTCGGCGAGGCTCTGCGGATACGGTGAAACGAGCGCGATACGATCGACACCCAAGACTTGTAGGGTTTGTCTGATCGCTTGGGCTGCCGTGATGATCGGGATTCGCGTCGAGGCCGCTGCAGTCAGTTCATCTTCGCGTGCGGGCGTGACTCGATAGCTCGAGCCCGTGCAGCCGTAGCCGAAGGCTGCCAGATCCAGCGTGCCGAATTGAGCGAGCGCCTGCGGAATGTGATGGATGTAGTGGTCGAGGCGCTCTTCGACTCGCGATGCGGGATGCACGAGCCGAGTGGCGTATAGCGCGACACCCTCGGGCAGCAGCGCACGCAGTTCGGGCTCGACGGTCGGATTGGCTTGGGGCACCGCGACGCCAATTCGCGCGCGGTGACCGTAATCTCGTGCTGGCGTTTCTACTCGCAGAGACTTTCCAAATAGCCTTGCGCGACCGGCGATAAGCGCTTCATCGCCAAAGCGCGTGCCTTGGGGGCATCGAGCAAATGCTCGAGGGGGCCGGAAACCAGCATGCGACGCACCTGCGGATCCTTCCGCGATACAGCAGCCATTTTGTTAAGCACGGTGAAGCCGCGGTAGATCTTCGAGCGCGGCGCGCGACGATTTTCGATGGAACGGGCGAGGTACTGACCGAAGCGGGAATAGAGGAAGTAATCGTCATCCCCTACGTGGAAACGCGCTTCAGCGAAGAAGTCCGGAAAATTCTTCTCGAGGTATTGGTTAACCTTAACGAGACGGGGTCCAGGGTCGTTGTCTTGCGACGCTGATAACTTCTTCATTTCTTTCTTGCCACACCTCCAAGGGGTCCAGACCACCATTTCTGGGCGTCAC
>JBDKJA010000055.1:0-13213 GCA_039796795.1 Pseudomonadota bacterium | reverse complement strand
AAATCCGGCAGCTGACGGGTGATGCGACGTTGTTCCATTTCCGCGATGACATTAGCCATTTTCATCCACCTCTCGCTCGGCGAGATACTCGTTCAACAGCGCGCTCTCCTCTTTGGTGAGCGCTCGACCTCGGCCGTTATCGGCCTGTAGCAGATCGGGGCGTCGCAACCAAGTACGACCCACGGCCTGCTTCATTCTCCAGCGCGCGATCGCCGCATGGTTTCCACCTTGCAGCACCTGCGGCACCGTTTGTCCTTCCCACTCGATCGGGCGCGTGTAATGCGGCCAATCGAGCCTGCCATCCGAATGCGACTCTTGCTCACTCGAGCGCTCGTCACCGAGCACCCCGGGCAGCAATCGCACCGCGGCATCGATGACCGCGAGCGCTGCGAACTCGCCACCCGAGAGCACGTAGTCCCCGAGCGACACTTCGCGATCGATGCGCGCGTCGATCACCCGCTGATCCAAGCCTTCATAGCGGCTCGCCACCAGCACCAACCCAGGCAAGGCAGCGAAATCCCGCGCCATCACCTGATCGAATCTTTCGCCCTGCGCCGACAGGTGCACCCGAGGGGTGCCCGCCGCCACGAGGCTGCTCGCCAGATCGATGGCCGCCGCCCAAGGCGCCGGCGTTCCAACCATGCCCGGCCCGCCACCATAGGGACGGTCGTCCACGGTCTTGTGCACATCCGTGGCGAACTGCCGCGGGTCTACGCACTCGATCTGCACCAAACCGCGCGCCATCGCTCGGCCCAGTACGCCGTGTTCTAACGCCCCCCGAACCAATTCGGGAAACAACGTCACCACGACGATTTTCATAAATCTTCTGGCCAATCCACTCGGATGGTCTTGGCGGCGTCGTCGATTTCTCGAAGGTGCTCCCGACTGACCGGCAGCCACCGCTCGCGCTCGCCTCGAACCACCATCACGGCATTGGCCGGCAGGTCCTCGAACCCCTCGACTGTGCCGAAGTCGACACCCTCGAGGTTATGCACCCGGTACCCGATCAGGTCGTGCCGGTAGTGCTCCCCCGGTTCCAAGGGGGGCAACTCCGAGCGAGGCACCTCGATGATGCAGCCGACCCAAAGTTCGGCTGCCTCTCGTTGGGATGCCCCCTCCAGACGCACCAGCAAGCCCTTCGCGTTGCTGTCTGCCTCTGCCACCTCGACCACCTGCCGCTGCCCGGAGGCGCTGCGCAGATGCCACGTGGGATAGTCCAGTATGGCTTCAGGGGGGTCCGTCCAGGACTGCAGGTGCAACCACCCCTTCAAGCCTTTGGGGCGACCTAGTCGCCCCAGCTCAACCCAGTCGCTGTTCAGGCCGCGGCCTGAGCGACCTTGCGGTAATCGCTGACCAGCGATTTCACGCGGTCGGACTGCTTGGCACCCTGGCTCACCCAGTATTCGATACGGGCGAGATCGAGCTTCAGCTTCGGCTCGCTCTTGCGCGCCACAGGATTGAAAAAGCCTACATTTTCAAGGCTCGCACCGCCCTGTCGCTTGCGGCTGTCGGTCACAACGACGTGATAAAAGGGCGAATTCTCGCACCACGCCGCGTCAGACGAATCGTCACCATAGGTCGTTACGCTCTCGGTCGTAGCCCCGGGGGGCTGAAAAAGAGCGCGGAGTCTACAGAAATCAGTGACTTGATGGAAGCGGTCTTATGGCTTCGGGAAGCCCGGCGGAAGGCCGCCCCCTTTGAGGGCGCCGAGCATGCGGCGGAACTTACCGCCCTTCATGCTTTTCATCATCCGCTGCATCTCGGTGAACTGCTTCAGGAGACGATTGACGTCCTGCACCTGAGTACCTGAACCGGTCGCGATACGCCGCCGGCGCGACCCGTCGATGATCTCGGGCTTGCGACGTTCACGATGGGTCATGGAATTGATGATGGCGATTTGCCGGCGAATCTGGGCATCGCCCTCACCCGCTGGCATCGCGCCTTTGGCCAGATTGCCCGGCAGTTTGTCCATGAGCGATTCGAGTCCACCCAAACTTTGCACCTGTTCGAGCTGGCCCTTGAGATCGTAAAAATCGAAACGGCCGCCGCCCATGACCTTTTTAGCGAGGCGCTCAGCCTCAGCGGCATCGACCTTGCCCTGCACCTGCTCGACCAGCGCCACGACATCGCCCATGCCCAAAATGCGCCCGGCCATGCGCTCAGGGTCGAACGGCTGCAGCGCATCGGTTTTCTCGCCGACGCCGAGGAATACGATTGGCTTACCGGTAACGTGCCTCACGGACAGCGCCGCACCACCGCGAGCATCGCCATCGATCTTGGTGAGGATCACGCCGGTCAGCTCGAGCGCTCCACTGAAGGCTTTGGCCGCATTGAGTGCGTCTTGACCTGCCATCGCATCGACCACGAACAATCGCTCGTGAGCGCCAACGGCGGCATCGATGGCTTGCGCCTCACCCATCAGCTCCGCGTCGATATGCAAGCGACCGGCGGTATCGACGATGAGGACGTCGAAGACGCCTTGCTTGGCGGCCTCCAACGCCGCTCGCGCGATGCGAACCGGATCATCGCTCGGATCGCAGGCGTGGAAGGAGGCTCCGACCTGTTCGGCTAAACGCTGTAACTGGGTGATCGCTGCCGGACGTCGTACGTCGGTGCTGACGAGCAACACGCGCTTCTTGCGAGCTTCGATCAGCCAGCGCGCGAGTTTTGCGGCCGTGGTGGTTTTACCGGCACCTTGGAGACCCGCGAGCAACACCACGTAGGGTGGCTGCGCCCGCAGCTCGAAGCCCGCCTGGGCGCCCCCCATGAGCTCGACCAGCTCGTGGTGGATGATGGAGACGAAAACCTGACCCGGGGTCAAGCTGGTCGCCACCTCCTGGCCCTGCGCTTTGACCTTGACCGAATCGAGGAAGGTCTTGATGACGGGCAAGGCGACATCGGCCTCGAGCAGCGCCATGCGCACCTCGCGCAGGGTCTCGGCGATGTTGTCCTCGCTGATACGACCCTTGCCGCGCAGATTTTGGACCGTCTTCGCGAGTTTTTGACTCAGGTTTTCGAACATCGCATGATTATAGCCGTGAGCGATCCGGCCCTCCCTGTCTTGATAGGCCTCCTCGCGCTTTGTCTCGTTCTGTCCGCATTTTTCTCGGGCACCGAAACAGCGCTGATGAGTTTCAACCGTTACCAGCTGCGCACCATGGCCAATCAAGGCCATCGGGGTGCCATATTGGCGGAGAGGCTATTGCAGCGTCCCGATCGCCTGATCGGTCTGATCCTGCTCGGCAACAATCTCGTCAACAACCTCGCGGCGACTTTGGTCGCCATCATCGTGCTTCGCACTTACGGTGAGGAATGGGTCGCCGTCGGCGCCGGCGTCATCACGCTGATCATGCTGATCTTCTGCGAGGTCGGTCCGAAGACCTACGCGGCAATACACCCTCGTTGGCTAGCAACGACCTCGTCCTACATCTACGTCGCACTGCAATGGGCACTGCGACCCGCGGTCCTAGCCGTCAACTGGATCACTAACGGGGCACTGCGACTCATCGGACTCAAGGTCGATCAGCAAACTCAACAGAACACGCTGTCACGTGAAGAGTTGCGCACCGTCGTCGCCGAAGCCGGGCTCATGATCCCGCGCAGTCACCAAGAAATGTTGATCGGCATTCTCGATCTCGAACGAATCACCGTGAATGACATCATGGTTCCCCGTCAGGAAATATCGGGGATCGATCTCGAGGACGATTGGGAGCGCATTCTCGATCAGCTGCGACAGACGCCACATACCCGCCTGCCCGTCTATCGAGGCGACATGGGCAACATGGTGGGCTTGCTGCACATGAAACGCGTCGCTCAAGAACTCGCCCGCGGTTCGCTCGATCGCGAACGGCTAGGCGAAGTGGCCGTGCAACGAGAGCCCTATTACGTTCCCGAAGGCACGCCCCTGACTACCCAGCTGCAGAACTTCCAGCGTGACCGGCGACGGCTCGCCTTCGTGGTTGACGAATACGGCGAGGTGCTCGGGCTCGTGACGTTGGAAGACCTGCTCGAAGAAATCGTCGGCGATTTCACCAATAACGCTGCCACCGTCTCGCACCGCGACATCCATCGCGATCGCTCCGGCGCCTACATCATCAACGGTAGCACCACGATCCGAACGCTCAACCGAACTCTGGGCTGGCAACTGCCGACGGATGGGCCGAAAACCTTGAATGGTCTATTGATCGAGCGTCTGGAGACCATCCCGACTTCGGGCACGTCGCTACGGATCGACAATCTCGAGATGGAAGTGCTGCAGGTGGTCGACAACGCGGTGCGTACCGTCAAAGTACGCCTGACGAGCGAGTCAGCCGCCGAAGGCGATCGCAAGAGCCTCTGACAATCGCGAGACAGCTTTGATCTTCAGCCCATCGATGGGTTTGCGCGGCGCATTGTCGGCCGCCACGATCGCCATACCAAAGCCCTGCTTCGCTGCCTCCCGCAAACGCTCCTCGCCGTAGGCGACCGGACGCACTTCGCCCGTGAGGCCAACCTCGCCGAAGGCAACGAGCGTCGCCGGTAGCGGCTTGTCGCGCAGACTCGACGCCAAAGCCAGCAGCACCGGCAAATCACTCGCCGTCTCCTGCAGGGAAAGTCCACCGACGACATTGGCGAACACATCGTGATCCTGCAGGGAAAGTCCGCCGTGACGATTCAGCACGGCTAGCAACATGGCGAGCCGCGTCGAGTCGAGCCCCTGCGCAACACGGCGCGGATTGCCAAAGCGCATCGGATCGACGAGCCCCTGAATCTCCACGAGCAGAGGACGCCCGCCCTCGCGCGCGACGGTGACGAGACTACCGGGAGCGATCTCGACGGGCCGCGCCAGAAAAATAGCGGACGGGTTGGCGATTTCTTTGAGACCCGACTCGGTCATGGCAAAGAACGCGAGCTCGTTGACGGCACCGAAGCGATTCTTGGTCGCACGCACGATGCGATAACGCGATCCGGCGTCGCTTTCGAAGTACAGCACCGTATCGACCAAGTGTTCGAGCACCTTGGGCCCCGCAATGGTGCCTTCGCGAGTCACGTGACCGATAATCAAGACCGTTGTCGAGGTGCTCTTGGCGTAACGCACCAAGGCGGCAGCGCACTCGCGCAATTGCGAAACGCCACCAGCGCTCGCGGCGACCTCGGGCAGATGCACCGTCTGGATCGAATCGACGATCAACAATGACGCTTTCGCATCACGTGCAGCCTCAAGAATCACATCGAGACTCGGTTCCGACATGAGCTGCAAGTTAGCGACATCCAACCCGAGTCGAACGGCGCGCGCGGCAACCTGTGATGCCGACTCCTCGCCCGTTGCATAGAGCACGTTGGCATCGCCACAGACGCGGGCGCCCACCTGCAGTAGCAAGGTTGACTTGCCGATACCCGGGTCACCACCGAGCAAGACCACGCTACCCGGGACGAGACCGCCACCGAGCACACGGTCGAGCTCGTGAGAGCCACTCGGTAAACGTTGCGCCGTCATCTGCCCATCGAGCTTGCCGAGCAGCGTTGTCTTGGCGACCGGCCCGCTCGAGCGAGACGACGAACTGCGCCGCTCCTTGAGCGCCGACTCGAGCGTGTTCCACTCCTGGCACTGCCCACATTGACCTTGCCAGCGAGTCGACTCTGCGCCGCAGGAACGACAGACGAACACTTCGCGCACTTTGCTCATATCAAACGGATGCTAGCACGCGCCCATGGATGACCGTTTCTGGAGCGCAATGCCGTAGCACAGGTGGGAGGAACCGTTTATGCAAACGACCCGATTACCGATTCCGAATCTCGATGCCGCTGCAGTCAGCGATCGCGGTCTCAAACGCAGCACCAACGAAGATAGCGTGCTGTGTGATCCGATCCTCGGCGTGTTCGCCATCGCCGATGGCATGGGTGGTCACGCCAGTGGCGAGGTCGCCAGTCGCCTTGCCATTGAGACGGTTCACACGTGGTGGCGCAACGCCCAACAACGATGGCGGTCACAGGGCCTCGATCGACCCCATCATCGCCAATTACTAAATGAATCGATCGTCGCGGCAAATCAAGAGGTCCTGCGACGCTCGCGGAGTTGCGACCTCTTCGCTGGCATGGGAACCACATTACTCGTTACGGTGCTACACGAAATGACGCTGCACTATGCCCATGTCGGCGATTCGCGTCTCTATCGCTTACACGGTGGGCAGTTAAGTTTATTGACGCGCGATCACACCGTCGCGCAGTGGCGCTTGGATCTTGGCCTCTGCACAGAGGCGGAGGCGCGCGCCTCTTCCGGTGCACACCGACTAACTCGCGCGATCGGCATGGATACAGACTGCGGCGTCGAACTAGCCGAGTGCCAGTGCGAGCCCGGCGATGGATTTTTGCTCTGCAGTGACGGTTTGAATCACGAACTGCACGACGAGCAGATTGCCGAAGAGTGGCGCCACGCGATGCACCGCGCCGATTCGGCCGACAGTCTATGTCGAAGGCTGATCGAAAAAGCCAATCAGGCAGGTGGACGCGACAACATCAGTGTGGTCGCGCTGCATTTGTGCGCGCAGACTCAATCCACATAAACGCGCGGGACGCGTGCCGTCACCCGACACAACAACTCGTAACCGATGGTTCCTGCGCTCCGCGCAATCTCATCCACCGACAGACCCGCGCCCCACAACACCACCGGATCGCCGATGTCGACGCTCGGGATATCGGTTACATCGACCGTAATCATATCCATCGAAACGCGGCCGACCAGCGACGCACGGCAACCGTTCACCAAGACCGGCGTGCCCGACGGACAGCTGCGCGGAAATCCGTCCGCGTAACCGGCCGCGACGATCGCGAGGCGCGTCGGTCTCGCTGCGACCCACGTCGCACCGTAGCCGACCGATTCCCCGATTGCGAGTTCGCGCAGTGCAATGATTTCACTCTGCAAGCTCATCACGGGCTCAAGACCGAGTTCGGAAGCGGCGCGCTCAGCGGTCGGCGATGAACCGTAAAGCGCAATGCCGGCACGCACCCAGTCTCCCTGCGTGGCAGCCCCCTTGAGGATGCCAGCCGAATTACCGAGGCTACGCGAAGCGGTGATACTGGCCGACGCCGTTGCGAATCGCTGCAATTGATGACCTGTCAGCGGATGCTCGGACTCATCTGCCGTGGCGAAGTGCGTCATGAGTCGAATTTCTTTGACGATCGCGATCTGCCGTAAACGCATCGCAGCGACCGACAGATCCGATTCGTTGAAACCCAGTCGATTCATGCCGGTGTTCATCTTCAACCACACGACGATGGGCGGCTGGCCCGCAGCGGCTGCGCACGACTCCAACCAATCAATTTGATGAGCCGAATGCACAACGAGATCGAATCGATGCTCGAGCGCGATAGCCAGCTCGTCTGGCGAAAAAAACCCTTCCATCAGGACGATCGGCGCAACGATACCGGCCGCTCGCAACTCGACACCCTCACCGAGACGGGCGACACCAAAGGCATCGGCGGGCAAGGTTCGCGCAGCTTCGATGGCACCATGCCCGTAGGCATTGGCCTTGATGACCGCGAGTATTTGAGCGTCGGGCGCCGCCGCACGCAACCGTGCCAGATTCTTCCGCCACGCAGAGCGCGAAATGACGGCGCGGATCGGCCCCTGCGCCATCGAACTCAACGCAGCACACCCTCGGCGTACGAATCGGGCGCGTAATTGACGAAGCGTGAATACTGACCTTGGAAGGTCAACAAGAAGGTACCGGTTTCACCGTTACGGTGTTTCGCGAGATCAATCTCGGCGATGCCCTTCTTGGTGGTGTTCTTGTCGTAAACCTCTTCGCGATAGATGAGCAGGATCATGTCTGCGTCCTGTTCGATCGCGCCCGACTCGCGAAGATCCGACATCACGGGCTTTTTGTCGACACGCTGCTCGACGCCGCGATTGAGCTGCGAGAGCGCAATCACGGGAACATGCAATTCTTTGGCGAGCGCCTTGAGTCCGCGAGAAATCTCAGCGATCTCGGTGGCGCGATTTTCTTGATTACCAGGGACCTGCATCAGCTGCAGGTAGTCGACGACCACCAAATTCAGACCGTGTTCGCGGTGTACGCGACGCGCGCGAGCACGCAGCTCCGTCGGCGTCAGGCCCGGTGTCTCGTCGATGAAGATTCGTGCTTCGGATAACTGTCCGGCGGCGCCGGTAATGCGCGGCCAATCGTCGTCGGATATTCCACCGCTGCGAATGTGCTGCAAACTCACCCGACCGACAGACGAGAGCATGCGCGTGAGCAACTGCTCCGAGGGCATTTCCATGGAGAAGATCGCGACCGAGGCTTTGACGCCCTCTTTCAGTGCTGCGAACTCCGCCATATTGACCGCAAAGGTGGTCTTACCCATCGAGGGTCGACCGGCAACCACCACGAGATCGCCACCGCGCAATCCGCCGGTCTTGCGATCGAACTCATCGAAACCGGTCGGCAGACCGCGCATGCCATCCGGGTTGTTGTGCCACTCGTCGATTTGATCGATCAACGCCGGCATCAAAGATTGCACGGCCACGGCGCCATCGCGCTGCCCGCGTACGCCCTGCTCGGCAATCGCAAACACCCGACTCTCGGCTGTCTCGACGAGCTCGCGGGCCGTTTCACCTTCGTTGTTGAATACCGACGCCGCAATGTCGGTGCCCGCCTTCAGCAGTTGGCGCAGCAGCGATCGCTCACGGACGATTTCCGCGTACGCACGGACGTTTGCTGCCGTGGGCGTATCGCGCGCCAGTGCACCGAGGTACGCAAGACCGCCGGCATCGGCTAACTGGCCGCTGCGTTCGAGCTGCTCGCTGACCGTGACGGCATCGGAAGGTTGACCTAATGCGGCTAGCTTGCCGATCGCATCGAAAATGACGCGATGATCAGGTCGGTAGAAGTCCTCGGAGCGGAGTACGTCGGCGACGTTGTCCCAGGACTGTGAGTCGAGGAGCAGGCCGCCTAAAACGGCCTGCTCCGCCTCGATTGAATGCGGCGGTGTTCGCACGTCTCCGCCGCGTGCGCTCATGAGCGCGATTACTCCTCGGCAATCACGGTCAGCTGCAACTCGACATCGATATCCGTGTGCAAGTGCAGCGAGATCGCGTGTTCACCGACCATGCGGATCGGACCATTCGGCATGCGCACTTCCGAGCGCGCAACCTTGTGACCCTGAGCCGTGCAGGCATCGGCGATGTCGGTCGTGCCGATCGAGCCGAAAAGTTTGCCCTCGCTGCCGGCCTTCGCCGTGATCTGCAGCTTGAACTCCTTCATGGCCTCGGCGCGACGCGTGGCATCGGCGAGCTCGTCGCGAGCGATCTTCTCGAGTTCCGCGCGACGCGCTTCGAACTTGGCGACGTTCGCCGGGGTGGCGAGCGTGGCCTTGCCAGAGGGCAACAAGAAGTTACGGCCGTAGCCCGACTTCACGTTGACGCGATCACCGATATTGCCGAGGTTGGCAACTTTGGTAAGAAGAATGACATCCATGGTGATTCCTCCGCCCGATCAATGCTGGTCGGTGTACGGGAGCAACGCGAGATAGCGCGCGCGACGTACAGCCGTGGCCAGTTGACGCTGGTAAAACGAACGGGTTCCCGTGATACGGCTAGGGACGATCTTGCCGGTCTCGGTGATGTAACCCTTGAGAGTCGCGAGATCTTTGTAGTCGATCTGCTTCACGCCTTCGGCAGTGAAACGACAAAACTTCTTGCGACGGGTGAAGCGGCTGTTACCGCCCTGCTGTTTGCCAAAGCTCATGATGATTACTCCCCGAGGCCTTCTTCGTCACCGAGATCGTCACGACGCAGACGGCGCGGACGATCGACGCCCTCAGCCGCTTCTTCGTCCTCACCGCGCGCCATCGGCGACGGCTCGACCACAGGACCATCCATCTTGATCACGAGGTGACGCAGCACGGCATCGCTGAAACGGAACGCGCCCGTGAGTTCAGCGAGCGTCTTCTGGTCGGTCTCGATGTTCATGAGGATGTAGTGAGCCTTGTGAACTTTCGAGATCGGGAACGCCAATTGGCGACGACCCCAGTCCTCAAGACGATGAACCTGACCACCGCCCTGGGTGATCATGCCTTTGTAACGCTCGAGCATGGCAGGAACCTGCTCGCTCTGATCCGGATGGACCAGGAAAACGACTTCATAGTGCCTCATGTGATCTCCTTGTGGATATAAAGCTCCCCGGCGAGGCGCTGCCAGTGGAGCAAGGGGCGCGAACTATAGCCGACGGCCCGCCCGGCAGCAACCCGTCAGTGGCACCGGAATACGCTGTTCTCAGGAGCTAAAAATCAAGCCGAATCAGCGGCTTGAGGATTGTCTTTGGCGCACTGCTTCATAAAGCAACATGCCGGTGGCGACCGACACATTCAGGCTCTCAACCGCCCCTAGCGAGGGGAGCCGAACCAGGAAATCACAATGTTGGCGGGTGTTCTGCCGAAGCCCACTCCCCTCGGCGCCCATCACGAGGGCGATGGGGCCGGTCAAATCGACCTGATCGGCTCGCTTCTCACCCTCGGCTTCGGCACCCACGACCCAAAGACCTTGGGATTTCAAATCGCGCAAACAGCGCACGAGGTTGGTGACGGCGACCACTGGCGTGGTCTCGGCAGCGCCGGCTGCCACTTTGCGCACCGTCGCGTTCATTTGGACGGCACGATCCTTCGGGATGACCACGGCCAGCGCTCCGCACGCATCGGCCGTTCGCAGGCAGGCGCCGAGATTGTGCGGGTCCTGAACACCATCGAGCGCCAACACCAAGGGCGATCCGCGCGACGTATCCCAATCCGACAAGACTGCGGTCAATCGGTCCTCGTTCCAAGGCGCCATGGGCTTCACCTCGGCTACGACACCCTGATGCACGGCAGCCCCGGCGAGACGCTCAATACGCGCAGCGTCGACCCGTTCGATCGCAACGCCGGCGACGGCAGCGACCTTCAATAGACTCGCCGCCCGCGCATCCTCGCGCCCTCTCGCCAGATACACCCGCTGTACCCGCTCGGCATGACGCTCGAGCAGTGCCTGCACGGCATGAATCCCATGAACGATTTCCAACTGACTCATGCTCGTTTCCTGCCTCGCTCTTTCGTCGCGCCACGCTTCGACTGCGCGCGGCGCGGCGCCGGACGCTGGCCCTTCGCTCGGGGCGTAGACACATCGAGTGCCGCATCCAGCTCGAGATCAACAAGACCCTCCACGGGGTTCGCATTCGTGACGATCACACGCACCGCTGCACCGATCCGCAGCTCCAGATCTCGCTGCTTGGCGTACCAAGCTTGGCCGTCGGGACTCATCTCATAGTCATCGTCGCGCAACGTGTCGAGACGCAGCAGGCCATCGATACCAATCCCACGCAATTGCACGAAGCAACCGTACTCCACCACAGTCGTGATCAAACCATCAAAAGTTTGACCGAGCCGCTCGCGCAGATAGCTGCACTTGAGGAAGTTGTCGACGTACCGATCCGACTCATCCGCACGTTTCTCGAGACGCGAGAGATCTTGCCCCAACGGCGCAAGCTGCTCTGCCCCGTAACGCAGACCCGACCGATCGGCTGGATCGAGACTCGCTTTGATCGCGCGGTGCACGACGAGATCGGGATAACGACGGATCGGCGATGTGAAGTGGGCGTATTCGGTCAGCGCCAAACCGAAGTGACCGATATTCACCGGCTGATACAAGGCCTGCGGCATCGACCGGACGACCAAAGATTCGATGAATGGCAAATCGATACTATGGGCCGCACGCTCGGTGATCTTGCGCAAATCGCGCGGCTCGACCTCCTCGGGCAGAGTGGCATCGACGCCGATGGCCGTCAGCTGAGTGAGCAACTGGTCGAGTTTCTTTTCATCAGGCACCGCATGCACGCGATAGAGACCGCCAGCACGCGCGCCCTTCAGCTGCCGAGCAGCGGCGACGTTGGCGAGGATCATGCACTCCTCAATGAGCTTGTGAGCATCGTTGCGCGCATAGAGCGACATGGCTCGCACCCGCCCCGCCTCATCGAAATCGTATACGGGCTCCGTGCTCTCGAAATCCAAGGCACCGCGACGATGCCGTGCTTTGAGCAACACGCGATAGAGATCGACCAAGGGTTCGAGTGCTGGCAACAGCGAGCCGATGGTTTTGCGCGCCGCCGGCTTGCCCTCGAACAGCGCTTCGAAGGCGAGCGTGTAAGTCAGCCGCAGATGACTACGCATCACGGCCGGATAAAAACGAAACTCAAGCAAGCCGCCGCTCTTCCCGACGACCATATCGGCGACCAAACACAATCGATCGACGTCGGGCTCGAGCGAGCAGAGATGATTCGATAACCCGGTCGGCAGCATGGGTAATACCCGCCCCGGGAAATACACCGATGTGCCCCGTTCGCGCGCGTCCACATCAAGACCACTACCGGTTCGAACGTAGTGACTCACATCCGCAATCGCAACGACGAGCCGAAAGCCCTTGGGATGCTTCTCTGCATAGACAGCATCGTCGAAGTCACGAGCGTCGGCGCCGTCGATGGTGACGAGCGGCATCTCGCGCAAATCGATACGACCATGTGCTTCGTTCGGGTCGATACGCTCGCCAAAATGGTCGGCCTCGCGCAATGCCGCCGAAGCGAACTCGACGGGTAACGAATAGCGTGCGATCGCCGTCTCGGTCGCCATCTCGAGAGGCCGCTCCGGGTCGAGAACTTTGACGATCTCGGCCATCGCCGTGCGGTGTGCATCCGGATAGCGAGTGATACGTGCAATCACCCAATCGTCACGTCGGGCGCCGCCTAAACGATCTGCGGGTACAAGACAGCGCAAACTCAAGCGACGATCGACCGAGTGAACGAACGCCGTGCGCCCCTGAATCTCGACCGTGCCGAGGAAAGCGGTCACGCCGCGCGAGAGGATCGCGAGCACTTCGCCCGAATACCGACCGGAGTGATCTTTCTCGACGCTCACTCGTACCCGATCGCCGCTCGCCAAACCAACGGCGGCCCTAGGCGGCAGAAAGACGCTCTCCTCCTGCCCCTCGACGCGGACGAACGCGAACCCGGATCGATGGGTCGAGACCACGCCCTCCATCGTTCCCGCATTGGTCCGGCGCGCACGCGGACCGGTTGCCCCAGCGCCCTGTCGCGGTGGGTGCCGCCGCGACCCTGAACGATGCTTCATTGACACCCGTGCCGCCCCTGCGTACATTTCGCCGCCCACCCTGCCCGGGTGGCGGAATTGGTAGACGCACTAGTTTCAGGTACTA
>JBDKJA010000054.1:0-11727 GCA_039796795.1 Pseudomonadota bacterium | reverse complement strand
GGGCGATCGTGAGCGCGTGCAGGCTTACGAGGGCGTCGTGATCGCCAAGAGCAATCGCGGTTTCAACTCGTCTTTCACGGTGCGCAAGATGTCGCACGGTGAGGGCGTCGAGCGCACTTTCCAGTCGCACAGCCCGAGCATCGCGGACGTGTCCGTGAAGCGCCGCGGTAACGTGCGTCGCGCCAAGTTGTATTACTTGCGCGGACTGTCGGGCAAGGCTGCCCGCATCGAAGAAAAAGTCTGATTTCGCGGCGCGTGGCTTTGTAGCCGCGCCCGTTGCTAGACTAGAACACGCCACCCCGATTCCTGGGGTGGCGTTTCCTTTTGGAGATCCCGCATGCGCAAGTTTTTCCGCTTCGTCATCGCTCTTTTCGAGGGTCTGCGAAAGACGCTGCACCTGTTGCTGCTGCTCGCGATTTTCGGTTTCGTGGTCGGCGCGCTGCAAGGCAGCATTCCGAAGATGCCCGACGATGCCGCACTCGTCATTCGCCCGGAGGGCGAGATCGTCGAGCAGCAAAGCGGTGATCCTTTGGAGCTCGCGCTGGCTGAGGCCCGTGGTATGGGGCGCAACGAGACCACGCTGCGTGATTTGACCGAGGCTATCGAAGCGGCGAAGGACGATAAGCGCATCAAGACCTTGGTGCTCGATTTCGATGCGATGGGTGGTGCCGGCCAACCGACACTCGATGAATTTGCGCGTGCCGTGAAGTCGTTCCGCGAGTCGGGCAAAAAAGTCATTGCGTACGGCACGGGTTATGGTCGCGATTCCTACTACGTCGCCGCGCATGCGGATGAGATCTACCTCGATCCGATGGGGCTCGTCGTGCTCGAGGGTTACGAGCGTTACCGCAACTACTACAAGTCGGCGCTCGACAAGCTCGGCATCGACGTCAACGTATTTCGTGTGGGCACCTTCAAGAGTGCCGTTGAGCCTTGGATTCGCGACGACATGTCGCCTGAAGACCGTGTCGCGAGTCAGGCCTTCGTGGATTCTTTGTGGGGTACATACCTCGATGTCGTGGCGGCGGCTCGCGGTGTTGAGCCAGCGGCGTTGCGACAGTATGTCGATACTCTCTCGCCCACGGTCAAAGCCGCCAAGGGTGACACTGCCAAGGTCGCACTCGATGCCAAGCTCGTGACGGCCTTGAAGACGCCGCTTGAGGTCGAGCAGCGCATCATGGAGCTCGCGGCGAAGGACGAAGATAAAGAGACGTATCGCAGCGTGAGTCTCGATGATTACCTGCGAATCGTGCGCGCCGAGGACAAGATTTCTCGCCATCCGGATGCCCGCGTTGCGGTGTTGGTCGGTTCCGGCGAAATCGTCGACGGCTCCGGTGGTGGCGGTGTCATCGCAGGCGATGACATGTCGGCCCTGATCCGTAAGGCTCGACTGGATGCGGACATCAAAGCCCTCGTACTGCGCATCGATAGCCCGGGAGGCAGCGTGCTCGCTTCCGAGAAGATCTATCGTGAAGTGCTTGCCTTCAAAGAAACAGGGCGTCCCGTCGTCGTTTCCATGGGTGATCTCGCGGCCTCCGGTGGCTATTACATCGCAGCACCGGCTGATGAGATTTGGGCGAGCCCCGCCACGATCACAGGATCGATCGGTATTTTCGGTCTCTTCCCGACGGCACCTCGCGCCCTCGACAAGATTGGGGTGAACACCGATGGCGTCGGTACGACGCCGCTGTCAGGGGAGTTGCGTCTCGATCGATCGGTGGGTCCGGCTGCAGCAATGTTGCTGCAGGCAACGATCGAGCGCGGTTACGAAGATTTCCTCGCGCGCGTATCCAAGGGGCGTAACAAGTCTCGTGACGAGATCGATGCGATCGCTCAAGGTCGAGTATGGTCCGGGCGAGATGCAAAGGAGCGAGGGCTCGTCGATCAACTGGGCTCGCTCGATCAGGCGATCGCCGCGGCTGCCAAGCGTGCGGGTCTCGAGAAAGGAAAATACGAGCGTGATTACCTCGAGTCGGACAAGAGCTGGGCGCAGGAGCTCGTCGCATCCGTGGAAACCTCCGCGGCGTCCATGATGCTTCGCGTAGCGGGTCCGACGGAGCTCAGCTCGGCGTGGGCGTTACAAGCGGCCAAGCGCGATTTCGGTCCTGTGGAGCGTGAGGTGTTGCGGTTCAACCGGCACGCTATCGCAGATCGGCTCTACGCTCACTGCTTCTGCACGCCGTACTAATTTCGCGCGATGCGAATCACCGATAGCAAGGCGACGCGGCTCTTCATCGTGTTGGCCGGGTTTTTCCTGACCAACGCGTTGCTGGCCGAGTTCGTCGGCGTGAAGATCTTCTCGCTCGAACGCACGATCGGTATCGAGCCGGTCGAGTGGTCCTTGCTCGGTATTACCGGCAATCTCAATTTCACGGCGGGTGTCTTGCTGTGGCCGTTCGTATTCGTGATGACGGACGTCATCAACGAATACTTCGGCCCGCGTGGCGTTCGCTTGATCTCGTGGGTTGCCGTTGCGTTCATTTGCTATGCCTTTTTCGCAGCCTATGCATCGATCGCATTGGCGCCGGCGGGCTTTTGGGTGGATGCAAACCGGGATCTCGGCGTGCCGGATATCCAGCATGCCTATGCGCAAATTTTCGGGCAGGGGCTATGGACGATCGTCGGTTCGGTGATCGCCTTTTTGATCGGTCAGTTGATCGACGTGGCTGTGTTTCATCGCATTCGTCGTGCGACGGGCGAAAAGCTCGTCTGGTTGCGCGCGACCGGTTCGACGGCCGTATCGCAATTCATCGATAGCTTCGTGGTGCTCTACATCGCTTTTGTCCTCGGACCCCAGCAATGGCCGATGCCGCAGTTCCTCGCCGTCGGTACTGTCAATTATCTCTACAAGCTCGGTGCGGCGATTGCGCTGATTCCGCTGTTGTACCTTGCGCGAGGCTGGATCAAGTCCTATCTCGGCGCGGCTGAGGCGGCACGCCTGCGAGATGAGGCGGCGCACTAGGCACCGCTCAATATCTCAGTGAAGTAGAGCGGCAAGGCGTCGTCTCGCACTAGCGAGTGCGAGCTCATCAGCCGTGTTGAGATCAAAGGCTTTGAGCAGATCGTCACGTCCGGCGCCGGTGGCATAGCGTCGATTTCTCTCCGCTGCCGTGAATAGCGAGTCCACTCCGGATCTCCAATCATCTTTCAGCAGATAGCGTGCGGCCGCCACGCGCGCGCTCTGGATGGAGTCGGTTTCGTCGGGTGAGAGCGCAATGCGCGCGAAATAGAGCTTGGCCCTTAGGGCTTTGACCTCGGACTCGCTCTGCATCACTGGTGGCAATGCATCGAGGATTTTCTCCGCCGCACTCGCATCGCCTGACATGATCAGCCGCGTCGCTTCCTCGAGACGCGGATCGCTTTGTTTCGTCAGGTGCGCCGCGACGAACGATTTGACCGCGCCGAGCGGTTGAGCGCCGACAAACTCATCGACCACCTGACCGTTCTTGAAGAGCTTCACCGCTGGAATGCTGCGAATCGCGTAAGCGCCGGCGACTTCGGGCTCTTCGTCGGTGTTGAGTTTCACGACTTTGACGCCCGGCGTGCTTGCAGCGAGTTGATCCAGCACCGGACCGAGCATGCGGCAGGGTCCACACCACGGAGCCCAAAAATCAACGAGGACAGGCTGCTGATGCGAGGCCTCAATGACCTCCTGACGAAAGTTGCTGGTGGTGACGGCGATTGCCTGGCTCATGGTTCGGCTCTGGTGTTTGCGGATGTGTCGAAAATGGGGGCGCGAGATCGGCATTTCAACCGTGTCTCGGTATCTCGCATAATGCGGGCATGTTTCCGTCGCCGCCGAAGGTCCTCGCGCTGATCCCGCCGATGACCCAGTTGAACACCCCGTATCCCGCGACGGCCTATTTGAGCGGCTTTCTGCGCAGTCGCGAGGTGCCCTTCGCGCAGGCGGATCTTGCGCTCGAGCTCGTCCTAGCGGTGATGAGCAAATCAGGTCTGGAAATGCTCGCTGAGTCTGTGGAAGCGCGCAGCGCCAAACGGCGCACGGAGACAGAGCGCGTTTTTTTGGCGTCGCGTGACCTTTATAGCGCGACCATTGAACCGGTGATCGCGTTTCTGCAGGGGCGCGATGCGACTCTGGCGCACCGCATCGCCTCGCGGCGCTACCTTCCCGAGGGTCCGCGATTTTCGGTCTTGGCCGCATACGAAGGGGATGACCCACTCGCTTGGGCTTTCGGTGCTCTTGGGACGCAGGATCGCGCGCGGCACCTCGCGACGCTGTATTTGAACGACATCGCCGATGTGATCCGCGATGCCATCGATCCCGGCTTCGAGTTCGTACGCTATGGTGAAAAACTAGCTGCGAGCCAGTCCGAGTTCGGACCTCTCGAACGCGCGTTAGCTCGCCCACGACATTTGCTCGATCGATTTCTCGAGCAGCTGACTCGCCAAGCTCTCGACGCGAACACACCTGATTTGGTGCTGCTGTCAGTCCCATTCCCGGGGGCGCTCTATGGCGCACTGCGTATCGCGCAGACGGTGCGGTCGTTGCGCCCGCAAGCGACCATCGTGATGGGCGGGGGTTACGTCAATACCGAATTGCGTGAGCTTGGCGAACCGAAGCTGTTCGATTTCGTCGACTATGTGACGCTCGATCGAGGTGAGGCGCCGCTGTGGGCGATCATCGAGTTGCTGCGCGGGCAGCGCGATCCGACACGGCTCATTCGAACCTTCATTCGTACGAAAGAAGGTGAGGTGCGCTACGTCGACGCCGGTGATTTGGAAATTCCCTTCACTGATACCGGCACACCGACTTGGCAAGGCTTGCCACTCGATCGCTACCTATCGCTGCTCGACATGTTGAACCCGATGCACCGCCTTTGGTCGGAGGGTCGCTGGAACAAGCTCACCGTCGCGCATGGCTGCTATTGGAAGAAGTGCAGTTTCTGCGATGTGAGCCTCGACTACATCTCGAACTATCAAACGGCGAGCGCCGCTGTACTCGTCGATCGTATCGAGACGATCGTGGCCGAAACAGGCGAGAGTGGCTTTCATTTCGTCGACGAGGCCGCGCCGCCCAAAGTATTAAAAGCGCTCGCTGCTGAACTGCTGCGACGGCAGACGACGATTTCTTGGTGGGGCAATATTCGTTTCGAAAAAACCTTCACACCGGCGCTATGTGAAGAGTTGGCTGCCAGTGGGTGTATCGCCGTTTCGGGCGGTCTCGAGGTGGCCTCGGATAGACTGCTCAAGCTGATGAAGAAGGGCGTCTCGGTGGCGCAAGTCGCGCGGGTGACGCGCTCCTTTACCGATGCTGGCATTCTGGTGCACGCGTATTTGATGTACGGTTTTCCGACGCAGACGGTGGCGGAGACGATCGACTCGCTCGAGTACGTGCGTCAGTTATTCGCCGAGGGCTGCGTGCAATCTGGGTACTTCCACCGCTTCACGTGCACGGTGCATTCGCCCGTCGGTCTGAATCCCGCCGAGTATGGCGTGAGCTTGATTCCACCGCCGCAAGGGCGCTTTGCTCGCAATGACATCGGCTTTCACGATCCGAGCGGCGTTGATCATGATGTGCTTGGCAAGGCGTTGAGCGCGGCGCTCTACAACTACATGCATGGCGTCGCGCTCGATCGACCGGTGCGCGACTGGTTCGCCGAGGTCATGCCGGAGGCGCGTTTGCCGCGTACCCGTGTACCGGCGAACTATATCGCTCGTGCTTTGGCGGGCGAAATCGACTAACGGTTCAGGCTTGCGTGATGATGTAGCTCGCGTCTGGCGCGAATGCCGACCACTGCGCTGCCGTGAATTGCCAAGAAGCCCAACCTGCCGTCTTCAAGCCTCGATAGGCTTCGCGCTGCGATAGGTCGGGCAGGGCATCGAATACGAAGTCAGACAGCCCCGGGTTGTGACCAACCACGCACAGGTGATCGTGGCCATCACCCTGAGCGTCGATGACGCGTCGTACGGTGGCGGCACTCGCCAAGTAGAGCTCAGGCAGATAGTCGACTGACGTCGCTTCTAGCTCGAGTGCTCGTATGACGATCGCGGCCGTTTCCCGGGTCCGTTTGGCGCTACTGACAAGCAGTTTGGAAGGTCGCCCGAACTGCGCGAGTGCCCCGGCTGCCGCGAGCACTTCTGCGCGACCGATCTCGTCTAACGCACGATCAATATCGCCGCTCGGAGCCGAGACCTCTGCATGACCGTGCCGCAGCAGGGTCAAGCGTCGCTGCATCGTCACGATCGGCGAACCTCGATACGCCCCTCGATTTCGCGAACTTCAAAAATCCGGATCGGTTCGTAAGCCGGTGGCGTCAGCGCGGCGCCCGTTTTGAGGCAAAAGCGCGCGCCATGTCGCGGGCAAATCACGACACCGCAGGGCGTTGTCGCATCGCCCTCAAGTTCGGCACCGGCCAAGGCTTCGCCGTCATGGGTGCATCGATCTTCGAAAGCGTGCAATTGACCGTCTAATCGAGCGACAGCGACGTAATCGCCATCCACATCGACTTCGAGACGACTTTGACTGGCGAGTTGCTCGATCGTGCCCGCCGCTACCCAGCCCGCGCTCACATCATCCCCGTTTGCAGGCGAGCCGCCTCGGACATCATCGACTGATTCCAAGGGGGGTCGAAAACAAGCTCGACTTTAGCTTCGCGTACGGTTGGAATGATCTCGATCTTTTCTTTGACGTCCTGAACGAGCACATCACCCATGCCGCAGCCCGGCGCTGTCAACGTCATCTTGACGGCGACATCGCGCGTGCCATCGTCATTGGGTGCCACTTCGCACTCGTAAACGAGACCTAGCTCTACGATGTTGATGGGAATCTCAGGGTCGTAGCAGCTGCGCATCTGTTGCCAGGCGAGCGCTTGTACGTCGGCTGCGGTCGCGCCGGGGGGCAGCTCGGGTGCTTGCAGAGTCTGTTTGCCGATGGCGTCGGCGTTCTCACCGGAGAGGCGGTAGAGATTGCCCTCGATGTACAGCGTGAAACTGCCACCCAAGGCTTGCGTAATGAACCCGGAGAGTCCTGATTTGAGCGTGATCGAATCGCCCGAGGGGACCATCACCGCCGGGGTGTCGCGCGAGAGGATGAAAGCTTCGTTCTCGTGACTACGCATGGTGTCATTCCGTGGATACAGCCGCGCTGCCGCCACGATGGGCGAGTGCAGCCGAGAGGGTGTGCCAGCAAAGGCTTGCGCATTTGACGCGCGCCGGGTATTCGCGAACACCCGAGAGGGCGGCGAGTTTGCCGAGTCCGTCGGGTACCGGCGCATCAGTGGGTGAGGTGAGTGTGCGATGAATCACATCACTGAGTGCCGTGATCGCGCGCTCGTCCAAGCCTTTGATCGCCTCGGTCATGAGCGATGCGGAGGCGGTCGAAATGGCGCAACCCTTGCCCTCAAAACGGACGTCGCTGACCGTGTCGCCTTCGAGGCGCAGCGTGAGCGTCAGGCGATCGCCGCAAAGCGGATTATGTCCATCGGCCGAGGTGTCGCAGGGCTCGAGCTTGCCGAAATTGCGAGGGTTTTTGTTGTGATCGAGAATGACGTCTCGATACAGATCCTTCAAATCCATCAGCCGAAAACCTCCAGCGCACGGTGTAGTGCGCCGATCAATTGGTCGACATCGGTCTGGTTCGTATAGCAACCGAACGAGGCCCGTGCTGTCGCCGGAACACCGAAGAAATCCATCACCGGCATCGCGCAGTGGTGCCCGGCCCGAACCGCGACACCTTCAGAATCGAGAATGGTGCCAAGATCGTGCGGGTGAACTTGCTCGAGCGTGAACGAAATGACGCCAGCCTTATTCGTTGCCTCACCGATGATCTGCAATCCCGGAATGGTTCGCAGTGCATCCGTCGCGTAGCGAAGTAAGGCCTGTTCGTGGGCATGAACCTTGTCGATGTCGAGCGATTCGAGATAGTCGATTGCGGCGGCCAGACCGACAGCGCCTGAGATGTTCGGGGTGCCAGCCTCGAAACGGTAGGGGAGTTCGTTGTAGGTCGTTTTCTCGAATGAGACCGTGCGGATCATGTCGCCGCCGCCTTGCCAGGGTGGCATCTCGGCAAGCACCGATTCGCGAGCCCACAACACACCCATGCCGGTGGGGCCGTATAGTTTGTGACTGGAGAAGGCGTAAAAATCGCAGTCGAGAGCCTGGAGATCGATTCGCTGATGGGCTACAGCCTGAGCGCCATCGACCAGCACGAGGCTGCCGTTTTTTCGTGCAGCCGAAATGATTTCCTGGATCGGCAGCACGGTACCCAAAGAATTCGAAACCTGGGTGATTGCCACCAATCGCGTCTTGGGTGATAGCAGTTGGTGATAGGACGAAAGATCGAGTTCGCCGCGTCGATCGATGGGGATGACTCGTAGTACCGCGCCACTGCGCTCACAGGCCATCTGCCACGGAACGATATTCGCGTGATGCTCCATCCAACTGATGAGGATTTCGTCACCAGGCTTTAGCGAGCGTCCCCAGGATTGAGCGACGAGGTTGATCGACTCGGTCGTGCCTCGGGTGAAGATCACTTCTCGAAGCGTCCGGGCATTGAGGAATCGTCGAACTCGCTCCCTCGAGGCTTCGAAGGCGTCGGTAGCCTTCTGGCTCAATTCGTAGACCCCGCGATGTACGTTCGCATGCAGATGCCGCTCGTAATGCACGATCGCATCGATGACCGAAGCAGGTCTTTGCGACGAGGCGGCCGTATCGAGAAAAGCCAGTCGCTTGCCACGCACGGTGGTGGCCAGTATCGGAAAGTCCTGTCGGACTCGCTCGACGTCATATTTCTCGAGCGAGGTATGAATCACGCTCATGTCGTCGACCCCTGCGCTGCGATCGCACCGGGGAGTTGGCGAACTAGGCTCGCTTCGATGTGGTGACGCAACTCCACCGAAGGCAAGTGGATCAACACGTCGCTGACGAAAGCCCACTTGAGCAGTGCCTCCGCCGTGACCTGATCGATGCCGCGCGAGAGCAAGTAGAAGAGCATGTCGCCATCGAGTTTACCGACGGTGGCACCGTGGGTTGCGGTGACTTCGTTCGTATAGATTTCGAGCTGTGGTCGAACGTTCGCTTCCGCTTCGATCCCGGTCAGCAGAGTCTTGAGCGATTGTCCTGAGTGAGTCCCGTGCGCGCCGTCGCCGACGAGCATGTGGCCGTTGAAGCCGATCTTGCTGCGTCCGCTCGCGATTCCCCGAAAGAGTTGATGGGTCTGTGCTCGTCGAGCTTGATGGTCGATGCGCACATACGAATCGTGCTGTTGTTGCCCATCTGCAATCACTGCGCTGTTCCAGTGCAGCGCGGCGCCTTGGCCGCGGTGAGTGACGAAGGCGGTGGAGCGACTCGAGACCGGAGTGTCCCCGCGGTCTGCGCTCGTAATGTGAGTGAGGTAGCACTGACTCGATGCGCCCAAAGACAAGTCGAGCGTTTCGATGTAGGAGGCGGCACTGACAAAGTGCTGCCATCTGGCGAGTTTGAGTGTCGATCGCTCGGCAAGGGAAATGGCAAGCGCGAGATTCGTGGCGGCTGCGCCCGAGCCCAGGGCCAGGTGACGCTCGATCAGGGTGAGCTCAGCGCCCAACTCGAGTTGCACGTTGATCGCAGGCTGACCGATGCGAGTCGCCACATGCAGGATTTCGACTTGCACGCACTGCTTCGCGAGCACGCGCAGGTTCAAGGTTTCACGACGCCCTTTTTGATTGACGTGCAGGTAATGCAGATCGACGGGGTTAAGGCCGAGCGCCGTGGTGATCGGCGTCGTGTCGGTTGCGGCTGGCTGGATGTCGAGCGTTGCGCCGTTCGGTAGTGCATCCGAGAGGATGGCCGAGAACCGGCCATCGACCAACACGAGGCGACACTCCATCGTTTTGGTCGGAAGCTCAACTGAGAGCGGGTCGGTGGCTGGGTCGTCCGTCGCTGAATGGTCCGCCGCTTGCTCGAAGGGCAGGCGCGACAGCGCGCGAACGTTCGCGTACTTCCAGTTTTCGTCGCGATTCGTCGGTGCTCGCGACGGGGCCGTCATTGCGCTGGCAGTCATGGGATCAGGCAGCATCCGCCAGCAGCCAATCGTAGCCGCGAGCTTCGAGTTCGAGGGCGAGCTCGGGACCACCCGTCTTGATGATGCGTCCGCGCGCGAGCACATGCACCACATCGGGTTTGATGTAGTCGAGCAAGCGTTGGTAGTGAGTGACGAGCACGACGGCACGATCGGGTGATCGCAAGGAGTTCACACCGTTGGCAACGACCTTGAGTGCATCGATGTCGAGACCCGAATCCGTTTCATCGAGCAGAGCGAGTTTCGGCTCGAGCACGAGCATCTGCAGGATCTCGTTGCGCTTTTTCTCGCCACCCGAGAAACCCTCGTTCACGCCGCGCGAGAGAAACGACTCATCCATCTGCATCAATCGCATCTTTTCGCGCACGAGCGTCAGAAACTCGAAGGCATCCACTTCGGGTAAACCACGATGCTTTCGCGCGGCATTGAGTGCGGCTTTTAGCAAATAGACGTTGTTCACCCCAGGGATTTCGACCGGATATTGAAAGCCTAAGAAAAGACCCGCCTGCGCGCGCTCCTCCGGTGCCAGCGCGAGTAGATCGGCGCCGTCGAAACGAACGCTGCCCGAGGTGACCTCGTATCCCGGACGACCGGCGAGGGTGTAGGCGAGGGAGCTTTTGCCGGCACCGTTCGGGCCCATGATGGCGTGAACTTCGCCTGCTTTGACGGTCAGGTTCAGGCCGCGCAGAATCTCGCGCTCACCGATCCGAGTCTGCAATGAATTAATTTCGAGCATGATGATCTCCGTTCAGCCGACCGAGCCTTCGAGACTGACCGCGAGCAGGTTCTGTGCTTCCACGGCGAACTCCATCGGCAATTCCTTGAACACGCTTTTGCAAAAGCCGTTGACAATCATATTGACGGCGTCTTCCTCGGCGATGCCGCGCTGCAGGCAGTAGAAGAGTTGATCCTCACTGATGCGCGAGGTCGATGCCTCGTGTTCCACGGTTGCCGTCGGATTCTTCACTTCTACATAGGGGAACGTGTGTGCGCCGCAGTCGCCGCCCATCAGCAAAGAATCACATTGCGTGAAGTTACGCGCGCCACTGGCCGTCGGAAGAATCTTCACAAGACCTCGATAGGTGTTCTGGCCGTGTCCCGCCGAGATGCCCTTGGAGACGATGGTGCTGCGGGTATTGGCGCCAATATGGATCATCTTCGTGCCGGTGTCGGCCTGCTGACGATGGTTGGCAAGCGCTACCGAGTAGAACTCGCCGACCGAGTTTTCGCCGCGCAACACGCAGCTCGGATACTTCCACGTGATGGCCGAGCCCGTTTCAACCTGAGTCCACGAAATTTTGGAGTTACGACCGCGGCATTCGCCGCGCTTGGTGACGAAGTTGTAGATACCGCCCACGCCGTTTTCATCGCCTGGGTACCAGTTCTGCACGGTCGAATATTTGATCTCGGCGTGATCGAGGGCGACCAGTTCCACCACGGCAGCATGCAACTGGTTTTCGTCGCGCATCGGTGCGGTACAACCTTCGAGATAACTCACGTGGCTGCCTTCGTCAGCGATGATCAGCGTGCGTTCGAACTGGCCCGTCTTGGCGGCGTTGATGCGAAAGTAGGTCGACAGCTCCATCGGGCAACGAACGCCCTTCGGGATATAGACGAAAGATCCGTCCGAGAACACCGCTGAATTCAAGCAGGCGTAGTAGTTGTCGGTGTGCGGCACAACGCTGCCGAGATAACGTTCGATCAACTCC
>JBDKJA010000053.1:0-13171 GCA_039796795.1 Pseudomonadota bacterium | reverse complement strand
GTTCGGCGGCGTAGTGACGTCTGGCGAGTTCGAGCGCGGCGGCCAGCCGAGCGGTCGTTCGGTGGCGGTGACGCTGAGGCAGCGCGCGAATCATGGCTTCTAGGGACCCGTGCTGCGACAGGAGAGCGTTACCGGCGGTGGGACGACCGATCAACACACTCATGAGGCCGAAGAGCATCGCGTGGTTGGCGAGGAGCGAGCCAGCGCTGAAACTGGATCGAATCGAGCCATAACCAACCGGCGTTCGACGCCGTGACCGAGCATCGCCGATAATCGGGCGATGTCGACTTTGCAGCATCGCCGGATCGTTCTCGGAGTCAGTGGGGGTATCGCCGCCTACAAAGCGCCGGATCTGGTGCGTCGATTGCGCGAACGCGGCGCCGAAGTTCAGGTGGTGATGACAGCGGGTGCGCAGCGCTTCGTCACCCCCACCACCTTTCAGGCAGTGGCGGGTCGTGAAGTGCGTGCCGAGTTGTGGGACCCCGCAGCGGAAGCTGCGATGGGACACATCGAGCTCGCCCGTTGGGCCGATTTGATTTTGTTGGCGCCCGCCACGGCAGATCTCATCGCGAGGCTCTCCTCAGGACGTGCCGATGATTTGCTGACGACTTTGGTGCTCGCCACCGAGGCGAAGGTCGCGTTGGCGCCTGCGATGAATCGTTTGATGTGGTCGCATCCGGCGACACAAGCCAACATCGCGATTCTCCGACATCGTGGCGTTGATGTGCTCGGCCCGGGACGTGGTGAGCAAGCCTGTGGTGAAACGGGCGATGGTCGTATGCTCGAACCGCTCGAGATCGTGGCGGGTGTTGAGCGTCTGCTACCCAACGAAGAGGGCGCCGCACTCGCCGGCAAACGCGTGTTGATCACGGCAGGGCCGACGCGTGAGCGGCTCGATCCGGTGCGTTACATCAGCAACCGCAGTAGCGGCAAGATGGGATTCGCGCTCGCGGAGGCCGCTCGTGCTGCCGGTGCTGAAGTCACCTTGGTTGCGGGCCCCGTCAGTTTGCCGACGCCGAACGGCGTCAAACGTATCGATGTCGAAAGTGCCGCGCAGATGCATGAGGCCGTCGATGGCGCCGTCGGTACGGCCGATGTCTTTATCGGCACCGCCGCCGTAGCGGATTATCGGCCGGCGGTCGTAGCGGAGCGGAAGATCAAAAAAAGCGGCGAGCGCGTCGAGATCGTGCTCGAGCGCACGCCCGATATTTTGGCTTCCGTCGCCGCGCGTGCGCAGCGACCCTTCGTGGTCGGCTTCGCTGCCGAGACCCATGATGTCGAGACCTACGCACGCGGCAAGCTCGAGAGTAAGAATCTCGATCTGATTGCCGCTAATGAAGTGGGCGACGACAAAGTTTTCGACCGTGACGACAATGCTCTGATCGTCCTGTGGCGTGATGGGCGTCTACCCATCGGGCCTGCGAGCAAGCAGGTCGTCGCCAAAGAATTAATCGAACTCATCGCCGCGAGGATCAACCACTGATGTCCCGTCGCCCTTTGAAAGTCCGTATTCTCGATCCGCGTATCGGCGGAGAGTTTCCTTTGCCTGCGTATGCCACCGACGGTTCGGCGGGTCTCGATCTGCGTGCCTGTCTCGATGCCCCGCTCGAATTGGCACCGGGGCGCACCGAGTTGTTGCCGACGGGTTTGGCGATTTGGGTCGAGGATCCTGCGCTTGCTGCCGTGATCCTGCCGCGCTCGGGGCTCGGCCATAAACATGGCATCGTTCTAGGCAACTTGGTCGGTCTGATCGACTCGGACTATCAAGGCCAGTTGATGGTCTCGTGCTGGAACCGCGGTACGACGAGTTACACGATTCAGCCGGGCGAGCGGATCGCGCAGCTGGTGATCGTGCCGGTCGTGCAGGTCGAGCTGGAAGTCGTCAATGAATTCACCGCGACCGATCGCGGTGCTGGCGGTTTCGGTAGTTCCGGGCGCGGTTGACGCGGCGCGCGTTAGCTCGCGCGCTCCAAGATGGCGGTGACGCCCATGCCACCGGCCGTGCAAACCGAAATCAAACCGCGCTTGGACGAGGCATCTTCGGCGAGTAGTTTTGCGAGCGTACCGATGATGCGCGCGCCGGTTGCCGCAAACGGATGGCCGATCGCGACGCTGCTGCCTTTCACATTCAATCGAGCGCGATCGATGCTCCCAAGCGCCTGTTGGCGACCCAGTCGATGGCGACAGAAGTCCTCCGACTCCCAGGCCTTCAATGTGCACAGCACCTGCGCTGCGAAAGCTTCGTGGATCTCGTAGTAGTCGAAATCCTGCAGGCTTAGCTTGGCGTCATCGAGCATCGCCGGCACCGCATAAGCCGGTGCCATCAAAAGACCTTCATCGCCATCGACGAAATTCACCGCAGCTGCTTTACCAAAGCTCAGCCAAGCCAGCACGGGCAGGCCGGCTGCCTTCGCCCAAGACTCACTCGCGAGCAGCACGGCAGCGGCGCCATCGGTGAGTGGCGTGCTGTTGCCCGCCGTCAAAGTGCCGGCCGTTGAGCGATCAAAACTTGTGCGTAGCGAGGCGAGCTTCGCCAGCGACGCATCGGCGCGCAGGTTGTCATCTTGTTGCAGTCCCGACAGTGGCGTGACGAGATCGGAATAAAACCCCGCTTGCCAGGCTGCAGCCGCATTGCGATGACTGTCATAAGCCAGTTGGTCTTGTTCGGCACGAGTGACGCGCCACTTTTGCGCCATGCGTTCGCAGCTCTCGCCCATCGAGAGTCCAGTGCGAGGCTCGCCCGCATTCGGTAACTCGGGGACGAAGTGTCGCGGTCGCAGCGACAGAAAAGGCGTGATTTTCGCAAGCGCACCACGTGCGCGATGCGCTCTCATCAAGATTTGCCGATAGCTGCGCGGATAGACGATCGGCGTATCACTCACGGTATCGACACCGGCGGCGATTCCGCAGTCGATTTGACCGAGCGCGATTTTATTGGCGATCTGAATCGCGGCTTCGAGGCTCGTTCCGCAAGCGCGTTGCAGATCGTAAGCTGGTGTGTGCGGATCGAGCGTCGTACCGAGCACACTCTCGCGTGCAAGGTTGAAGTCTTTCGAGTGCTTCATCACAGCACCCGCAGTGACCTCGCCGAGTTGTTTGCCAGCCAGTCCATACTTGTCGACCAAGCCCTGTAGGGCCGCGGTCAACATCGACTGATTGTCGAGTTTCGCGTAGGCGCCATGAGCTCGCGCAAACGGAATGCGCGAGCCGCCGATGATGGCAACGCGCCGAACTGACTGGCCGACCAACATATCAGCGCGCCTGACCTTGCTTCAGTCGCTCGTGATAGCGATCACGCAGTGCGCGGTGACGCGATTCGAGCGATTCGAGCTGACCATTGGCTACGACGAGTTCGGGCAAGCTCGAGACCTCGAGCGGATCGCCAGACCACATCACGAGATCTGCAGGGCGCCCAACGGCAATGCTGCCGAAGCGATCAGCGACACCAAAGATTTCAGCCGGGATGCGCGTGATGGCAGCAAGACCATCCGCAAAGGGCATTCCGTGACTGACCGCATTGCCGGCGGCTTGTCGGACTTTGCCCGCATCATGCACTTCGGGGCTGCGCATGGAGAAGGCGACCGTGACGCCCGCTGCGCGCAATCGAGCTGCGTTCGTGAGAGTCGCGCCCAAGCTGTCGAAGCTGTTCGGCAAGTTGTCGAGCGGGTCGAGAATGACCGGAACGCCTGCGGCTGCGAGCTCTGCAGCCACGCGCCACGCTTCGGCACCACCGCGGATCACGCCGCGGATTTTCTCTTCTTTGATGAACTGGAGTGTTCGGCGAATGTCGACGGCACGATCGACGTCGAAGACGAACGGACCCGCGCCCTTCAGATAGTCGAGCAGTACCTGACGACCCGAGGGCGTCAGCAGACGTTCGTCGTGCACCATGACCAAATTCGGCGCACGCGCTTCGACCACGGCCTGACGCAGCAACATGAATTGCGCGGCACGGCTACCACCCGAGAGATCGTTGGCATCGCCACCGACGTCGATGAACATCGCACGCTGATTGCCAGGCAGTGAGCCATCGAGCGACGTTGGAGCGCCGAGCCCCGCGACCAGGCTGCCACCTGAGACGGACCCCGGGGTGAGCACCGTGAAGGTCACGCCGTTGCTGCGATGGATCGGCAGCGACATCGACTCCGGATTGAAGGCCATGGTGACATCAAATTCGGGGCGCATTTGACCCAAGCGATGTGAGTGATCACCCGTCGTGCTCTCAAGGCCAATCTCTTCGAGACCGATACGCGCCAAACCACCGAACGTTCCCGGAGTCACCGCCTTGCCAGCTGCATCGACCACCTGCACACCGGCTGGCGCCGAGAGGTTCTTGCCGATAGCGGCGATGCGGCCGTCTTGCACCAAGAGATCGGTGTTCTGCAGCGGTGCAGTGGCGTCCGCTGTGACCGTGTGTACGGTTGCGTTGCGAATCAACAGAGACGCCGTGCCCGCTTGAGCGGTGACGGCTACGGTTGCGGCGAATAGTGCTGCCGTGCGGAAGAGTCCGCCCAAAATCTTTGAACTGATCATTGCAGCACCCCCTGTGCAGCCGGCTGGCCTAGCAAGAAATCCGAATGAGGAACGCCCGACTGAGCGCTGCGATCGAAGCGCAGCACGCCATCGATGAAGACGGCCTGAGCCTGCGCATAGACGCTGAACGGGTTGCCGTTCCAAACGACTACGTCAGCCATCTTGCCGGGCTCGATCGAACCCGTGCGGTCCTGAATGGAGAGCGCCTTGGCCGCGTTGGTGGTGACCCACTTGATCGCATGTTCAGGCGCGATCTCGCGTCCCATGCGACGCGCATAAGCAATGCCTTTCGCCGCTTCTTGATTCAGGCGCTGGATGCCCTCGGACGAATCGGAGTGCACGATGGCGCAGCCACCGGGTGCGGCATCGACGAGCACCATGTTCTCGGGGATCGCGTCGTAAGACTCCATCTTGAAGCCCCACCAATCCGCCCAGACTGCGGCGCACACGTTGTTTTCGGCGAGCAGATTCGAGATCTTGTACGCCTCGGTTGCGTGGTGGAACGCCGTGACTTTGTAGCCGAATTCTTTGGCCATATCGAGCACGATCGCCATTTCATCGGCACGGTAGCAGTGGTGTTGCACGTTGATTTCACCGCGCAAAACCGCTGACAGTGTCTCGAGGCGAAGATCGCGTTTCGGCGGTCGGAGCATCGGATTTTTCTCGCCCGCAGCGCGACGCGTCTCGTAGTTCTTCTGCTCGCGCATGTATTCCTGCGCTTCGATCCACTGCGCGCGCCATCCCGCCACATTGCCCATGCGGGTGGATGGCAGTACGCGACGATTGCCGTAGACGCGCTTCGGGTTTTCACCGCAGGCCATCTTCAGGCCATGAGGCGCCTCCGGGAATTTCATCCCTTGATAAGTGACCGACGGCACGTTTTTGACGGTGACCGAGCGACCACCGAACAAGTTCGCCGACCCAGGCAGTACATGCAAAGTGGTGATGCCACCCTCAAGCGCAGCCTCGAAGCCGGGGTCTTGCGGCCAGATCGAATGCTCGGCCCACACTTGCGGCGTCGAAGGCGCTGTTGCCTCGTTGCCATCCGAGTGTGCCTCGACACCCGGTGAGGCATAAACGCCCAGATGCGAGTGCACGTCGATCAGACCCGGTGTAACCCATTTGCCTTGGCCATCAATCAATTTGCCGCCCGCGGGCAGTTCCAGATTGCGGCCGATCGAGGCGATTTTGCCGTCGCGCAGCAGGACGTCGGCGCCATCAAGACGCTCGCCCGTGCCCGTGAGTACCGTGGCGCCGCGAATCAAGGTGGGAGCGCTTGTGGGAACCACGTAGGTGGACGGATATGCCGTCGTCACGCTGGTCGCAACGGGCACTTCGGTGCTCTTGCTGCTCTTGGCCGTGGTGGAGGCGGGTGCGCTGCTCGTGGCGCAGGCAGTGAGGGTCGCGAGTGCGCTGAGGAGCGTCAGCACGGCGATCGGGTGTCGTCGGGTGTCCATCGACATGGGGAGTGGTTCTCCGGTGGCAGTCTTCGGTAAATGGCGAGTCTATGACTTGCGGGTTGCGCCTGTCACACCCCATGCGGCAGGATGCGCCGCATGAGCTTCCAGAACTTCGAAGAGTTCTACCCATTTTATTTGGGTGAACACGCCGACCGCACTTCGCGTCGGTTGCACGTGATCGGCACTTCCGCCGCCGTGCTGCAGATTCTGGCAGCGATCGTGTTGCGCGAGCCGATGCTGTGTCTGACCGCTTTAGTGTCGGGATACGGCTTTGCCTGGGTGGGTCACTACGTGTTCGAAAAGAACCGACCTGCTACTTTCAAACATCCCCTCTACAGTCTGCGTGGCGATTTCCGCATGGCTCGTGAGGTTTTCAGCGGCCGCATTCCCTGGTAGGGACCCCACGATGTCGTCCCGTATCGATCGCGTCTTCGAACGCCGTTTGGCTTCGTTCGTCAATTCAGGCGAGCGTGGCGTGTTGCAGGGTGGCCGGCGCGGCGTCGAGAAAGAATCACTGCGCGTCACGCCAGCAGGTCGCATCGCCACGACGGCGCACCCAGCGGCACTCGGCTCTGCGCTCACCAACGATCACATCACGACCGATTATTCCGAAGCGCTGATCGAACTCGTCACGCCGACCTTCACTTCTAATTGGGAGTTGTTGCAGTACCTGTGTGATCTGCACCAATTCGTCTATCGGCATCTCGAGGACGAACTCCTTTGGGCGACGAGCATGCCTTGCGTGCTCGATGGCGATGCCAGTGTGCCGATCGCGCAATATGGCCCTTCGAATGTGGGTCGTATGAAGACGATCTATCGCGAAGGTCTCGGCATTCGATATGGCCGAGTGATGCAAGCCATCTCGGGCGTGCATTTCAACTATTCCTTTCCTCAAAAATTATGGGAGCCGTGGGCTGCTATTTGTGAGTCGCACGATCTCGGCTCGAAGTTCGTCTCGTCGAGTTACTTTGATTTACTACGCAACTATCGTCGCCACGGCTGGATCGTGCTCTATTTGTTTGGTGTGTCGCCGACCGTATGCAAATCATTTTTGCGAGCGCGGGGTGAGACATTGCCGGAGTTCACTCGCGGCACAGGTTGGGAGCCGTACGCGACATCCTTGCGCATGAGTGATCTCGGTTATCGTAACCGCAGCCAATCGGGCGTCGATGTTTCGGTCAATAGTCTCGAAGAATATGTGCGCGATCTCACTCGCGCGACGACGACCGTGCATCCGGAATACGAGCGTCTTGGCGTCAAGGTCGATGGTCAGTACCGGCAGCTCAACGCCAACTTGCTGCAGATCGAGAACGAGTACTACGCCTTCATCCGTCCGAAGCGCGTCGCGCGTTCGGGCGAGCGTCCCACTCGCGCGCTGACGCGGGCAGGGGTTGAATACGTTGAAGTGCGTGCGCTCGATGTCAGTGCCTTCGATCCGGTGGGCGTGAATCAGAACAAGATGCGCTTCCTCGAAGCGTTCCTTGCATTCTGTTTGATGCGTGAAAGTCCACTGATCGATCGCGACGAACAAGCCACGCTCGACGCGAATCACGTGAAGGTGGCAAGGTCTGGGCGCGAGCCGGGTCTCAAATTGAAGCGTGACGGTCGCGATGTCGACATGCTCACGTGGGCCTCGGAGATTCTCGATCAGATGCAGGGCATCTGCGAGTTGCTCGACGAGGGAGATTCCACCAAGCCCTACAGTTCAGCGCTCGCCGTGCAAGCAGCCAAAATCAAGGAAGTGGAGCTCACGCCATCAGCCCGCCTCATCCGCGAGTTGCGCGATACGGGCGAATCTTTCTTTGATCTGGCATTGCGAACCTCGGCGACTCACAAAGCCTACTTCCTCGATCTTTATCAGCCGAACGAATCGGTGCTGCGTCGGTTTGCCGAAGAAGCCGAAGAGTCGCTGCGCCAGGCCGAGGCCATGGCGGCAGCGCCCCGCGGCGATTTCGATCAGTATTTGGCTGACTATTTCTCGTAGATCGCGATTTCGCGCCGCCCGGCCGAATCGCGCATGCCACGGAACATTCCGGGGCTGTTGAATTCGAGCGCGACATTGCCGGCACGATCAACGGCGATGATGCCGCCCTCGCCACCGCGTTCCACGAGTTTGCCTTTGACGACTTCGGTTGCCGCTCGATCGAGGCTGTAGCCTTTGTATTCCATGAGCGCGCAGATGTCGTAGGCGACGACCGAGCGAATGAAGTATTCGCCATGGCCTGTCGCAGAGACGGCGCAGCTCGCGTTGTTGGCATAAGTACCGGCGCCGATGATCGGCGCATCACCAATGCGACCCCAGCGCTTGTTGGTCATGCCACCGGTCGAGGTGGCTGCAGCCAGATTTCCTGCAGAATCGATGGCGACTGCGCCCACGGTGCCGAGGCCCGACAACTCGTTGCGCGGTTGGGTGCGCCCTTGCAGCACGCGCTCGAGTTGCTGCTGACGCTGCGGTGTGATGAAAAACTCATTAGGTACGAACTCGAAACCACGACTGCTGGCAAATTCTTCGGCCCCGGCGCCATAAAGCATCACGTGCGGCGAGTCTTCCATGACTTTGCGCGCAAGATCGATCGGATGACGGATGCGCTTAATACCTGAGACGGCGCCCGCTTTCAGATCGTGCCCGGTCATGATCGACGCATCGAGTTCCGCTTGTCCTTCATGCGTCAACACGGCACCGCGTCCCGCATTGAAGAGCGGATTGTCTTCGAGGATACGTACGGCGGTCGTGACGGCATCGAGACTGCTACCGCCGCGCTCGAGGACGGCATAGCCCGCGTCGAGCGCCTCGGCAAGCCCTGCACGATAACTCGCGCCGTCATCGGGACCGAGTTGCTCGCGTGCGATCACGCCGGCACCACCATGGATGGCGATCGCGAGCGGTCGTTTGGTCTCAGCGTCGGCCGATGTCGCAGCGCCGATCGAGGTCAGTAGTAGAACCGCAGTGAGATTCAGGATGGATGTCAGTCGCATAGTTCGACGGCTCCTGCCAGAAGTGGCTATGATCGGATCGATTCGCGTCATTGTAGCGGCAAGCAACGAGGGGGAACGATGCAGCCGGAGCGAGTGACTTTCGATCGGCGGTTCGTCGTGATCGCCTTGGTCTTGTTGGTGTTGACCTTGCTCGTGCCGCCGTTGTTCAGAGGCGCCATGATTGCGCTCGCCATTGTTGCTGCTGTGCTTGCGGCGCTGCCGCGAGGAACTCGGGGCGTGGTCTTCGCCACGATGGTGGGTCTAGCGACCGGCGTTGCATCGATCAATCTCTTTGCGATCGGAATCTTTCAAGGACCGATCACGGCCGAGTTTGGCTGGAGTCAAACGGAATACGCAGTCGTCACGTTGATCGGCACCATCGTCACGGTCGTCTCTTCCCTCTACATCGGCAAGCTCTTCGATCGTCAAGGCGTTCGTCGCTGGGCCATCATCGGCATTATTCTCTTCGCGCTGGCGTTGATCTCGCTCTATTGGCTCACGCCCAACTTGCTGCATTTCTATGCCGTCTTTGCGCTGATCCCCATCATCGGTGCCGGCACTTCTTCGATCGCGTACTCGCGCGTCGTTGCCGCGTGGTTCGATCGCCGTCGCGGTCAGGCTTTTGGCGCTGCGTTGGCGGGTATCGGTATCGGCGGGGCGGTTTTGTCGTCGGTCTCGCAGTTTTTGATCGATGCCGTCGGTTGGCGAGGCGCTTATGCAGGGCTTGGTATTCTGACCTTACTCATCACTTTGCCGATCGTGTTGTGGAAGCTGCGTGACACGCCCGCGGAAGTGGGGCTTGGGCTCGATGGGCGTGCGCCGAGTGAGTCGGTCGACGATTCATCTGAAGCCCGTGTTGCGCAGCCGCTTGAGCCGGTGCGCATCGGCTATACCGCCACCGAGTCACGCCGCTTGCCGCGCTTCTGGTGGATGTTCGTTGCGTTTTTGCTGTTGGCTTTCGCAATCGGTGGTGTGCTGATTCCACTCGTACCGATCTTGCGCGCACGAGGTATCGATCCGGCGCAGGCTGCAGCAGTGCAGGGGGCGCTCGGTCTGGCGTTGATCGTGGGGCGAGCCTTTGCCGGCTTTTTGATGGATCGTTATTTCGCGCCGTACGTCGCCGCCTCGATTCTGATTTTTCCCATCATCGGCGTGGTGCTGCTGGCATTGGATGCGAGCAGCACGACGGCCTTGGTCGCAGCTGTGTGCATCGGTCTTGCAGCTGGAGCGGAGCTCGATGTGATCGCGGTGTTGATCACGCGTTACTTCGGCAACATTGCTTATGCCGAAAATTATGGTTGGCAATACGCCGCGTGGACTTTTGGCTCGGGTACAGCCGTCATCGCCACCAACCGAGCCTTCGATGTGCTCGGTACCCATACGCCTGTGCTATGGGTCTATGTGGTGCTCTTTGCGATTTCGGGACTGATGATCGCCCGTCTTGGGCGCTATCCCGATTTGCCGCCTGCTAAACGCAATCTTTGAGCGGAATCGAGATATCGACTAGCTTGGCAGGATCCGGTCGCATGCGTGCCGCGATGAGCTTACGCGCGGCCATCTGGTCTTTGGCCATGTTGACCGTATCGATCGCGATGAATTCGCCATCGCGCAGATAGCACACCGAAAAGCTGTGATTAGCAGGGTCGCCGCGCAGAATGGTTTGATCGTGGCCGTCGGCTAAGCCCACGATCAAAAGCTTGTGATGGTATTGATCCGACCAGAACCAAGGCACGCGATCGTGTCGAGTCGGTGTACCGGTGATGTTTGCAGCGACTGTGTTCGCCTGCTCGAAGGCGTTATCGACCGACTCGAGTCGAACACGACGTGAGTAATGCACTGAGGGATGATTGCTGCAATCTCCGATCGCAAAAATTGAGGGGTCGGACGTTCGGCAATATTCATCGACCAGGATGCCGTTTTCGCAGGCGAGGCCCGCTTGCTGGGCAAGTTCGTCCGTTGGCACCACGCCGATTCCGACAACCACGA
This sequence comes from Pseudomonadota bacterium, assembly GCA_039796795.1. GTDB lineage: Bacteria > Pseudomonadota > Gammaproteobacteria > Steroidobacterales > Steroidobacteraceae > UBA964. Next base: position 2,216 of record JBDKJA010000053.1, on the reverse strand, counting down.
GGTTAGCTGCGATGTTGCCGCGATCGGTGTCGACCGAGCAGACGCGTCCGTGTGCATCGGCTTGCAGCGCCAATACGCGTACGCCCAATTCGATCTTCACACCGTGACTGGCATGCTCGTGTTCGTAATAGCGCGAGACGGGTTCGGCGACGACTCGATTCATGACTCGATCCGCCATTTCGAGCACGGTGACTTCCATGCCAAGTTGCCGCAACGTCGCGGCCACTTCGAGACCGATGTAACCGCCGCCGACGATCACTGCGTGCTGCCCTACATGCACTTCGGTGCGTAGCCGGTCGGCATCCTGCAACGAGCGTAAGTAATGCACGCCCGTCAGTTCAGCGCCGGGAATGTTCAATCGACGTGGATGACTGCCGGTGGCGATGACGAGGTGCTCATACTCCAGCATGGTGCCGTCATCGAGGTGAACGCGCCGCGCTTCCCGATCTAGCGCCATCGCTTGACGTCCGAGTCGCAAGTCGACGTGTTGATCCTCGAAATAATTTTGCTGCCGCAGCTGCAGGCGATCGAGCCCCAGCTCCCCAGCGAGATACTTCTTCGACAGCGGCGGCCGTTGGTAAGGCAAACCCTCGTCACCGACCATCGTGATTGCGCCGGCATACCCGCGACGGCGTAAGGAATCGACCAGTTGGGCAGCGGCCTGTCCTGCCCCGATAATCACCACACTCATGGCGGCCGAGGATAGGTCATCGAGCCGCGCCCGCACCACCACCGGGCGCTTTTCTGATCATGCTGCGCCATAATGGTGCGGCTGCTGGCAGAAGAACCGCGCCGCTGACGGAAAAATCGCAGTGATAGGTTCTCGCCGTTGTGGCACGGAAGGTGCAATATTCTCTCCAGCCGTGTCCGGCGCCAGCATCGGGGCATCGGGAGCAACACAACATGAAACTCGTCACAGCCATCATCAAGCCGTTCAAGCTCGACGACGTGCGCGCTGCGCTCTCGGAGATCGGGGTCTCGGGCATGACAGTGACTGAAGTCAAAGGCTTTGGTCGTCAGCGCGGTCACACCGAGTTGTACCGCGGCGCCGAGTACGTCGTCGATTTCGTACCGAAGACTCGTATCGAGGTCGCCGTGCGCGCCGATCTCGTTGATCAAGTCACCGAGGCGATCGTCAAAGCCGCCAAAACCGGCAAAGTGGGCGATGGCAAGATTTTCATCACGGACATCGATCGTGTCGTACGCATTCGTACGGGCGAGACGGATGAGTCGGCTCTCTGATGCCTAAAGCGATCCGGATACACGAGGTCGGCAGCGCCGACGTTCTGCGCTACGAAGATTTCGATCCGGGTCCGCCAGCAGAGGGTGAGTTGCAGCTTCGCCATACGGCGATCGGCCTCAACTACATCGACGTTTACGATCGCACCGGGCTTTATCCGATGCCGTTGCCAGCCGGCTTGGGTCGCGAAGCGGCAGGGGTCGTCACGGCAGTCGGGCGCAAGGTCAAAGGTTTCAAGAAGGGCGATCGCGTCGCCTACGTACACACGCAGCCGGGCAGCTATTGCGAACTGCGCAACTTGCCGGCAGCCCGTGTCGTGAAACTGCCGAAGGCCATTAGTGACGAACAAGCCGCTGCGATGATGTTGAAGGGGCTGACGGCTCAATATCTGCTGCGCCGCACCTATCGCGTCAAGAAAGGCGATTGGATACTGGTGACGGCCGCCGTAGGTGGCGTCGGCAGCATATTGTGTCAGTGGGCCAAGTCGCTCGGTGCCAAGGTCATCGGTGTGGTTGGCAGTGAAGCAAAAGTGGCTTTGGCGCGGCGCGAGGGCTGCAAGCAGGTTCTCGTGATGGGCAAAGACGATCTCGTCGCCCGTGTCAAAGAAATCACCAAAGGCGCCGGTGTCCCGGTCGTTTACGACTCGGTCGGCAAAGAGACGTTTTTCGCCGCGCTCGATTGCCTCGCTCCGCTCGGGATGATGGTGACCTACGGCAACGCGTCAGGTCCGCCGCCATTGATGTCGCCGATGGAGCTCGCCAAGCGCGGATCGCTGTTCCTGACGCGTCCATCCTTGTTTGCTTATATCGCCAAGCGCGAAGATCTCGATGCGGCTGCCAAAGAATTGTTCCGCGCCGTGACCAGTCGAAAGGTGAAATTGCACGTGGGCCAGCGCTACCCCCTGTCGGAAGCAGCGCAGGCCCATCGAGATCTCGAAGCGCGCAAGACGGTCGGTTCGACCGTGCTCGTTCCCTAA
>JBDKJA010000052.1:0-11790 GCA_039796795.1 Pseudomonadota bacterium | reverse complement strand
AATCGAATCGCGTTATATGCCGAGATGCGTCACGACGGGCCGGACGGAGAACTGTATCGGCAGCGCGCTTATCTCTTTGATACAGAATCGACGCTGCCCATCGTCATGCAGGCGCTGACTTTTGATGATCAAACAGCCGCATCCGCACTCGCGAATGATCCGACGGCCTGGGTGAGTCAAAGCCTAGCGACAAAACCCGCTTTGGTCGACGGGTGTGAAACGCGCTGGGTTCGCGATGGTGAAGGCTTTGTGGGCTCCGTGGATCCGGCAACCTGCGTCATCACCGGCAAGCGTGGCGATCGCCGTCGTATCGAGAGCAAGACGCGCATCACGGCGAAATCGGTTGGCCAATTGGAGAGGGGTTACGATATGGATGGCAAGCTGCTGTTCGGTAACGCCGGTGGCGAGTTCTATATTTGGCCGAGGGTAAGGTAGGCAAGTCATGCGAATTCGAACGATCGTGTTGGTGGTGATGGGCGTTTCGGCGCTGGCAGGGGGCGCTTGGTACGCCAGTCTCGATGCTGAGACACGTGGTATTTTGAAGGCATTGCCGACCAACGCCGATGTATTGAGTTGGGAGCAAGATCAGCGACACGCGGCTTTTCGAGCGATGGATCGGTTGCCGTTGCTGGCCAAGGCCGCTGTCATCACGCCATCGTCTGCCCCGAGGGCGTTGCCGACGGGTGAGCCGCTCACGATTCCAGGCCTTGAACGTTATATGCAGGAGCAGGGCACGGCCGGGCTCGTCATCATTCAAGATGGCAAGATTCGTCTCGAGCGTTACGGACAGGATTTCGACTCGAAAGGTCGCTGGACGAGTTTCTCGGTCGCCAAGTCTTTTACGTCGACTTTGGTGGGCGCCGCGCTGCAAGATGGTTCGATTCGCAGTCTCGACGACAAGGTCAGTGAATACATCCCTGATCTGCGCGGATCCGCGTATGACGATGTCACGATTCGTCAATTGCTGACGATGAGTTCGGGTGTGCGCTGGAATGAAGACTACGAAGATCCGCAAGCGGATGTCGCCAAATTCAACAAGGCAAAGCCAGACGCCGGTGTGGATGCCACTGTCAGCTACATGCGAAACCTTCCGCGTGCACATCCGCCCGGAGAGGTATGGCACTACAACACGGGTGAAACGAATCTGATCGGTGTGCTGGTCTCCTCCGCTACCGGCAAACCGCTCGCGCAGTATCTACAGGAGAAGATTTGGCGACCTGCCGGCATGGAAGCCCAAGCCACGTGGTTGCAGGGCAAGACAGGGCATGAAATTGCGGGTTGTTGTCTGCAAGCCGCGACGCGAGATTTCGCCCGCTTTGGTCTCTTCGTACTCGATAACGGCGTTGCGAATGGTGTTCAGGTGGTGCCGGCCGACTGGTTCTCTCAGGCGACTCGTAAGCAAAAAGATATTGGCGAGCCAGGTCGAGGTTACGGGTTTCAGTGGTGGACTTACGATGATGGCGCCGTTGCCGCGCAGGGCATTTTCGGTCAAGGTATTTTTATCGATCCTGCTCGTCGCTTAGTGATCGCCAGTAACTCGAATTGGTCGCGTGCGACCTTAGGCCCAGAGCCGAAAGCGCGAGAAGCATTTTATGCGCAAGTGCGCGCGCTACTGGATGTCGAGGCGGAGTCAAAGAGCATCGCCAACTCCGCCGACGCCGCCACTGCATTTTTCGATGATGTGAAGTCACTATGCGGCAAAGCGTTCGAGGGAAAAATCGTCACCGATCAACCCCCGCCTGCCGCAGACGATCCATTCGTCGGCAAGCGGCTAGTCATGCATGTGCGTGATTGCGAGGCCGGTGAGGTGCGAATTCCGTTCACGGTGGGTGATGATCGCAGTCGAACCTGGATCATCACTAAAACCGAGTCCGGCTTGCGCCTGAAACATGATCATCGACATGCAGACGGTACACCGGATGCGCTCACGATGTATGGGGGTGATACGCTGTCTCGCGGAACTTCTCGTCGACAAAGCTTTCCGTCTGACGCGGAGACGATCGCTCTTTTCACTACCCAAGACAGGCTGGTTTCGGTGCCAAACGTCTGGTCACTCGAAATGAACGATGCTCGGACTTTCGTTTATGAATTACGCCGACCGTCCGGCCGCTTGTTCCGTGTCGAGTTCGATCTGACGAAGCCGCTTGATCAGGCGCCGTAACTGCAGATCTTGTCGATCACGTTTTTCGGCACCGCCATGCCATAGACTCTGTAGAAAATACTATTGAGTCGATCATTTCGCCAGTCATTGAACTTCGCATTGAAAACCCATTCACCAGCGGTATTTTTGGTGATGGTTTCCTCGAGTACACCGAGATGAAGGTCGACGCCCGCCAAATAGAGGGTGGTGCTGAACCGTTCTTTCGAGCGTTTAATCTCGTCGAAACGATCTTCTTCCCTGCGTACTCGTTCGAGCACGCCATAAGCCAAAGCGGCACCAATGATGACGATCATAGAGGCAAGCACGGGGCTCGCCGTCACCGTGTACACGGTGGCGACCAAAACCGCCGTAATCGCAGTGATGAGCGTCAACAGTAAAGGCTGTCGTTGCCGCTCTTCGTGTAGACGCGCGATCGCATCCAGCCATTCGCCATAAATCTTGCAGTAGGAGTGGGCGAAGTAGTTGAGCTGGTCGCTTTGCCGACGGCATTCAGCTACCTTCGCATCCGAGCTAAAAAAATCGGGCTGTGCCGGCTGCTCAGGTTGTTGCGGATCGTCGATCATGATGGTGCAGTTTAAACCCTAGTGTTTGGGGACAACCAGCGTCTGTGCGCCATCGCGAGATTTAAGGGTGAGTTGCTCTGGTGCACGCCCATTCTCGACCCAGTTCTCCAAAACTTCTAACGGGTCGAAAAGGTCGGCTACCGGCGCGGGTTTCTCCCAGCAATGTCCCCAGCCCGGAATCATGAAGAGTCTCGCCGCAGACTCTAATTTCGCCCGACCGCCCGTTGCGACGGCCGCTGCATCGAAATAGTTCTCGAGGGGTTTCGGAATGATCAGAGGATCCGCAAGGCCATGGTAGATCAGCAATTTGTTGCCGCTCTCAACTAGCGGTCGCAGATCGGTATCTTTGGCGTCCGCTAACCCGGGCACAGACGACCGAGCGATCAGCTTCTGCATCGCCTCGACTGATAGCGCTGACTCCGCATGCGATTGCTGGACACTGCGTTCGAGTATCCGACGATAACCTGTCGACGCACGAATGCCCCAGGCTGGTTTCTCCGTGCTACCGAAGAGCCAAATGTCCCCGTAATATTCGGATCCAAACTCGGTTCCCGGATAGATGAGGTCACCCGTTTGGCTTTTGACACCCGAATACAGTGCGTTCAGTCCAAGGGCTTGTGAGGAATTGAGACACTCTGCGCCATCGCAAACATGCTGAGTGAAGTCGACTTTGCAGCTTCGCGGGTTTTGAAGCATGCCATCGACACGTCCATCCTGGGCGTCACACTGCTGCAGCACGATTTTTTGCACTCGACTCGTAATTGATTGATCTAGCAGTGGGGTCTTGCCCTGATAGGCTTTTGAGATGAGCCAATTACCCCACAGTCCTGCTGTTCCACTCAGATCGAAAATACTGGCTCCCGCGGCAATGCCGTCAAAGAGGTGTGGATATCTTTGTGCGGCGATGAGGCCAAGCCGCCCGCCGTTAGAACATCCGGAGAAGTACTTGTAGGCAGGCTCTTTACCGTAAACCTGACGAGTCAAATCAAGACCGAGATCGACCATCAGGGGCAAAATTCGGTGCGCCCAAATATCGAGGGCATCAGAATCGACGGCCCACTCCGTATCCCAGCTGGCTGCCTTATGACCGCCGTCATGTGCGATCGCGGCATAACCTCGCTTGACCGCTTCGTTGATCGAATTACTGTAGCCCGACTTGTCTGGTAGCAGCTCACCGCAAAAGCCACCGCATCCGGCCATCATGAAGCGACCATTCCATGGAATGGGCAGGCGCATGAGAAATTCGACTTTGTTTACTTTGATGCCACGTACTTCGCAATGTGCGGGGAGCGTCCCGCCCTCGACCCAACGCGGAGTGCCGATCAATTGGACATCGGGCGAGGGCTGGATCTTGGTGCAAAGCTCGGCCGCATCAGCGGGGCGTGTACTGGCCTTAGCGAAACCGAGAGCGGGGGCCATGCTGCCGAGGGCGACTACCAGCAAGGTTAAAGAGAAGTGCTTCATTTGCGCTGCCTCGTATCGCCGCGTTGGATTGTGTAGGGTAGTAGTGTATGCCAGAGCGACATGTGACCGAAGAATCGCGTCCCTTCGTCGTCCCGTGTAAACGGCTCGATGTTCGTGCGCCGCTGCGCTGGTTAGCCGCAGGTTGGATGGATGTTCGGCGTGCGCCGCGACTGACGGCAATTTATGGGGTCATCATCGTGCTTGTCAGCGTGGCGATTAGTGCGCTCGCTTGGCAACTAGGACGATTTGCGCTGCTTGCCGCCTTACTCTCAGGATTTGTTTTTATCGCGCCTTTGATCGCAGTTGGGTTATATAGCGTCAGTCGGGAACTGGAGGAGGGGCGAACTCCTCAACTCACTGATAGCTTCCGTCTCGTACGCAGTATCCCGGGGCAGGCAGCGGTGTTTGCCCTGATTCAAATGGTCATTCTGTTTACATGGTCGCGCTCGGGCATGATGGTTACAGCCTTCATGCCGATCGAGTCGGGCAATGTGCGCTCTTTGATCGAGTTTTTAGCGGCGGGCTCCGCTTTTGGAACCCTCTTTGCTGCGCTCACCTTTGCAACGGCGGTTTTCAGTTTACCGATGATTGCCGATCGAGACGTCGACATGGTCACTGCCGTGGTATCGAGCGTCAATGCCGTGCTTCGTAACAAACGAGTCGCATTATTTTGGGCGCTGCTGATTGTCTTGATCACGCTGGTTGGTTTTGCCACCGCGTTTGTTGGGCTTGGAGTGTTGATGCCATGGCTCGCATACTCAGCTTGGCACAGCTATCGCGAAACGCTCGATTGCTCGATTTGGCCAAAGCTGAATTTGGGATAGCTCAGTTAGCGATCGATTGGCGACGAAGCTTGATGAGTTCCACCCAAAGCAAACAGACAATACCCGTTGCCAGGCTCCAAAAGACTTGTTCGAGACTAATGACCGCAAACGAAAATCGATCTCGAATCATTGGAACCGACAATGCCAGTACGAGACACGACGCAGCGAACGCCGTCACGATGTGTAGCGCCGGATTGCGTCTTTTGATCACATCAGTAAAAGTCGATGACCATGATCGGTTGACGTAGATCAACGCAACCAGTGATGCAATGAGGGTACAAAACACCAACGTTCTGGCGACATCATAGCTTTCCGAGCGTGCGGCGACTTGATAGACGACTGTGCAAGCGACAAAAACGCTCATTCCCTGAAAGAGAGCCAGTCTGACGTCGCGTAATGAGAAAAGCTTTTGCTTGGGTGATCGAGCCTGTCTTCTCATCAAATCCTTGTCGGGCTCCTCGGCTTCAAAAACCAGAGAACAGCTTGGATCAATGATCATCTCGATGATGACAATATGAATCGGCAGCAAAATCAGCGGTGCCGCAGAGTCGAGTAAGGGTAAGAGGGCAAGGCCCGCTATCGGTACATGCACCGCGATGATGAACATACTCGCTTTCTTGATGTTGTCGTAGATGGTTCTACCCTGACGTATCGCGGCAACGATGGAGGGAAAAGAATCATCTAGCAGAACCAAATCCGAGGCTTCTCGGGCAACTTCCGAGCCGCGTTGCCCCATGGCAATGCCGATATCGGCCGCTTTCAACGCCGGAGCATCGTTGACTCCATCGCCCGTCATCGCAACGATGTGCCCGCTAGCTTGTAGTGCTCTGACTAGTTGGAGTTTTTGTTCGGGTCGTACACGGGCAAATACGCAATGCCCGCGTGCGGCCTCGACGAGCGCAGCCTCATCGAGCTCATCCATCATCGCACCGGTCATTACCACTTGATGATCGGGTGGGGCAATGCCAGCTTGGCGCGCGATGGCCAGTGCGGTGCTAGGGTGGTCTCCAGTGATCATGACAACTCGTATTCCAGCCTGTTGACACTCGGCAACGGCTTGCGGCACGTCGGTACGCAACGGATCGGCGAAGGCGAGTAAACCCAGAAATTCGAATGAATCGAAGTCGTCACGCAGATCCCTGTACTGCGCTATTGATAATCGAGAAGCCCGCGCAACGGCGATGACGCGTAAGCCTCGCTCAGCGAGTCTGCTGACGATGACCTGCAGCTCTGATTTTTGTTGATCTGTAAAACTGCAGAGATTGGCGATAGCTTCAGGAGCGCCTTTGCTGGCAAGCCAAATTCGATCGTCATCTGATTGCCATACGTGACCCATCGCTGGGCGAGCTGCAGTCAGCGGGTATTCGTGCCGCAATAGGCCTCGTTGACTGAGGCCCGACGGCAGCAGGCGCTCGGCCTGACTGCGTATGGCTCTATCGAGTGGGTCTTTGGATTGCGGCCGGGTAGCGGCTAGCGCGGTGGAGAGAAGAAGCTCGAAGCGATTGTCGAGATGACTGATGTCGTCGAGATTGATCGCGCTGTGAACATCAGCGAGTTGAGTTAACTGCAGCTGATTGCGAGTGAGCGTTCCGGTCTTATCGACGCAGAGAACGTTCATCGCACTAAGTGCTTCAATGGCAGGAATGTATCGCGTGAGCACGTTGCGCTTGGACATATGCCAGGCGCCGACGGCCAAAAATACGGTCAGGACAACCGGGAACTCTTCGGGGATCAGCGACATCGCCATTGCGATGCCGGCGAGCCCGCCTTCTCGCCAAGCGTCGAGATCGCCCCCACGCGTTATCGCGTAGACGATTGCGGCCATGACACAGGCGAGCACGCCGAACGCGGCTAGCCACTTCACGATGCGATCGGTTTCTTGTTGAAGTGGCGAGCGACCACTCTCGATGCTTGCCAGTGCACTACCGATTGCCGCGACGCGGGTTCGATTACCCGTTGCAACGATTTCGGCGAGACCGGCTCCCGAGGTGATCAAGGTGCCACAGTACAGACCACAATGTTGCGTGCTATCGGGATCTCCAAGTATCAGTGCTCCAGCAGAAGGAGTTTTATTGACCGGAACCGATTCGCCGGTGAGTAATGATTCATCGACGGATAAGTGAGTGGACTGACGAAGAAGGGCATCGGCTGGTACGCGATCGCCTTCGCCAAGCATGACGAAGTCGCCGCGCACCAGTTCCGTTGCCGAAACCCGACGCTCGCGTCCGTCGCGAATGACGGTACAGCGCGGACTCGATAGCTGACGCAACGCATCGAGTGCCTTTTCTGTGCGGCGACGCTGCAGGATTGTGCTGCCGATGACGAGCAACACGAAGCTCAGCAATAGCAAGCCGTCGCTGAGCTTGCCCATTGCAAGGTAAAGGCTGCCACCGGCAACCAACAGCATGAACATGGGCTCGCGCAAAGAGTCGAGGGCGATGGCGAGCAGTGAGCGACGACTCTTTGCGCTGATTACATTCGGACCGTCGGTTGTCAGACGACGTTGAGATTCGACATCACTGAGGCCGGTTATCGTCAGATGATCACTCACCTGATCGATTTTGCAGCGTTCAGGTCACGCTGACCACTTTTAAACGCTCAGTCGATTGAGGCCGTCCAGTGCGGCTGTTTTGTAGCACTCAGCGAGAGTCGGGAAGTTGAAGACGGCGTCGGCGAAGTAGTCGATTGTTCCGCCATGAGCCATCAAAACCTGGCCGATGTGAATCAGTTCGCTCGCGCCCTCGCCCATGATGTGTACGCCGAGCAACTGACGTGACTCTGGGCTGAAGATGATTTTCAGAAGGCCGGTTCGATCGCCGATGATCTGTCCGCGTGAGATTTCGCGGTAATTGGCTTTGCCAATTTCGTAGGCAATGCCCGCGGCGGTCAGCTCGTCCTCGCTTTTACCGATCGTCGAAATCTCCGGGACCGTATAAATGCCGTAGGGGAATAGACCGATGCCGCCCTCGTGATCATTACGTAACCCAAAGGCGTGACGTGCCGCAGCGCGGCCTTGCTCGTAGGACGTCGAGGCCAAGGATGGAAAGCCGATGACATCGCCAACGGCGTAGACATGATCGACATTACTCTGAAAGTGCGCATTGACGGGAATGCGGTTTCGATCGTCTGCTTTGACCCCTGCATTTTCTAGTTGAAGGCGTTCTGTCGCGCCAACGCGACCGATCGAATACAGCGCCGCCTCTGCATGCAGCACTTTGCCGCTTTTCAGTCGAACTTCGACGGGCTTGGAGACACCTTCGAGCATCTCGATATCGGCGACTTCCTCGCCCAGTCGCATCGTCACGTTGCTTTGTTGCACGACATAAGTCAGCGCAGCGGAGATTTCATGATCGAGGAACGGTAGGAGAGTCGGCCGCTTATCGACGACCGTAACGCGTACACCGAGTGCCGCAAACATCGTTGCGTATTCGATGCCAATGACGCCGGCACCGACGATGATGATGGAACGAGGTAGGCGCTCGAGACCAAGAACATCATCGCTCGTAAAAACTCTTTGGCCATCGAAGGGGATATGGGTATCGCGCGCGGCCTCGGTGCCGCAGGCAATGACAACCTTGTCGGCGGTGATTTGACGCTTCCCGTGGCGACCTTCGGTCGTTAGCTCGATGAGGTGAGGGTCGATGAACGTCGCAGTCGCCTCGATCAGCTCGACACGGTTTCGCGTCATTTGGTTACGAATGACGTCGATCTCGGAGCGCACAACTTGCTGCACGCGGTAGAGGAGGTCATCGATGGTGATTTCTTGTTTCACTCGATACGAGGAGCCGTAGATACCTCTTTCGCGGTAGCCCGAGAGGTGCATGACGGCCTCACGGAACGTCTTTGAGGGGATCGTGCCGAAATTGACGCAAATACCACCGACCGTTCTCGCCCGTTCGATAATGGCAACAGATTTGCCTAACTTGGCCGCCTGAATGGCCGCTCTCTGGCCAGACGGACCAGACCCAATGACTACGAGATCGTAGTCGTATGCACGCGCCCCCATGATGGATCCCCTTTGGATCTTGTTGATGTTGTCAGCGGCATCCTAGTTTGATCTCGAACGGGATTCAAACCCCTGCCGTCCCGCATGACGACCCTCTATAGTTGCAGCCCATATCAGGGGGAGATGACATGTCGGATGAGGCTCTGCGCCAAGCGGCTCTCGCGTATCACGCGATGCCGCGCCCAGGAAAGATCGGTACCCACGTTTTTAAACCGGCCGAATCGAGTCGGGACTTGGCACTGGCTTACAGTCCGGGCGTTGCTGAACCGGTACTTGCCATTGCGGCGGATCCGGAGGCGGCTTACGAGTACACGAACAAGGGCAACCTGATCGGTATCGTGACTGACGGGTCGGCGATTCTGGGTCTTGGTAACCTCGGTGCACTGGCGAGCAAGCCCGTAATGGAGGGCAAGGCTCTGCTCTTCAAACGATTCGCAGATCTCGATTGCGTCGATATCGAGGTCAACGCAGATACGCCTGAGAGTTTCATCGACACGGTCGCTCGTATCGCCGACAGCTTTGGTGGCATCAACATAGAAGATGTGGGAGCCCCGCAGTGTTTTGCCATCGAGGAAGCACTGAAGGCGCGCTGCAAAGTTCCCGTATTCCACGACGATCAACACGGTACAGCCATCTGCGTCGTTGCGGGCTTGTTGAATGCCCTCGAGATACAAGGCAAGCGTCTGAATGACGTCAAGATCGTCTGCCTTGGCAGCGGCGCCGCTGGTACCGCTACCTTGCGTTTGTTGCGATCGATGGGCGTGCCGGTTACGAACATGACGGCCGTCGATCGTCAGGGCGTCATTCATGCGGGACGCGACAATCTGCCGGATTACAAAGCGGAATTTGCTAACGAGACGCCACATCGCACATTAGCTGACGCCTTACGCGGCGCTGATGTGTTCATCGGCGTTTCGGCTGCAGGCTTGCTCGATGCCGAGCTATTGCGCTCGATGGCGCCACGTCCCGTGATCTTTGCACTTGCAAATCCCGAGCCTGAAGTTCGCCCCTCGGCAGCGCGTGCGATCCGTGACGATGTCATCGTTGCCACCGGTCGCTCGGATTTTCCGAACCAGGTGAACAATGTGCTGTGCTTCCCGTTCATCTTTCGCGGCGCACTCGATGTGCGTGCACACGCAATCACCGAAGAAATGAAAATTGCGGCAGCTCATGCGATTGCCAATCTGACTAAAGAGATCGTTCCGGAAGAGGTCATCAAGGCTTATCCTGATGTCACCGGTCTTGCCTTCGGACCCGACTATATTTTGCCGAAGCCGATGGATCCGAGGCTGCGGGAGGTGGTGGCGAGCGCGGTGGCCAAGGCGGCTATTGCGAGTGGTGTTGCAGGCAAAGCTTATCCGCCGCATTATTTGAAGTGATGAGTTCTCCGCCATTCAGTCGGTTCGCGCTCTTCACCGCGATCGGTGCGGTGGTGTGGATCAGCTTTTTGCCCCTCTACGACCTGCTGTTTTCTTGGACGGAGTTCGTACCCGGCATCAATTGGATTTATCTGCCGCACGGCCTGCGAATGATGCTGGTGTTGTTATTAGGCCCGGCCGGTGCGTTGGGGTTCAGTATCGGCGCAGCTCTTTACACGAGTTTTACTACGCACGGGCCACAGCTGAATTCTGAGCTCGATTTGATTCTCGCTTTGATCCCGGGGTTAGCCGCGTGGTTTGCGGTGATGCTCACGTTCCGACAGTGGCCGGGACAAAGCCTGCGCCCTCTCGTTCACGCGGGAACTCAAGCCTTGGATGGTCGCAGGCTGCTGTTACTCGCCTTCGTCTCCGCTATTCTCAATTCGACATCCCACATAACAACGCGCTATGCGTTGGGTCACGAGGTGCACGAGTGGGGCGATTTGCTGATGGCGATGCTCATTGGCGATTTTTTTGGCGCATTACTTCTCCTTTACACCCTTAAGGGGTGTATCGTTCTTCTAGACAACATCAACGCCACTTCGATGCATCATGACCGACAAGCAAAATCCGAATCTCCTTGATCTCTATCTGAGATTCCGCTGGCTGGTTGACGGTCTTAAGACGCTGCCTTCGGCGGATGTCTTGTCGATCCCGAACGTCGAGTTTTTGCTCGCCGACATCACGCAAGCTTGGAAGAGTGGGGAACCGTATCCGATCAACAAACTGTTGGATCGTCAGGAGATCGGTCACTTTAATACGGTGCGCAAGCGTATTCATCAACTCAAAGACGCCGGTTTGGTAGCGCTTCAGGGTAGTGCCACCGACTCCCGGGTCAAGTTGGTTGTGCCGACCGAGAAAGCGTTGCGTTACTTCGAGGAATACGCTGCTGTCATCCGACAGGTGGGGAAGTAACGGTCGTTCTTCGAGTCAAAAAAATGGCCGCCATCGGCGGCACGCGCACAACGATTGAGTGAGCCTTGCCGTGCGCAGATTTCTTTTCGGCGTGCGCGAGTCCGAGTGGGGTGCCCACATTGCCACCACCGTAATACTCGGAATCGGTGTTCAGGCATTCCTCATAAATTCCAGCGAGTGGAACTCCGACCCGGTATCCCTCGCGAGCCGCGGGCGTAAAGTTGCAAATCACGATTAGCGCGGATTCCGGATCGGCGCTGCGCCGGCAGAATGCAATTAACGATTGCTGATGATTGTCGACATCGAGCCATTCAAAGCCGGCTCGATCGTGATCGAGCTCGTGCAAGGTCGGTAAATCACGCAATAGCGTATTGAGATCTCGGATCAGGCGCTGCGTACCGAGATGAAGATCATCTTGGAGTAGATGCCAGTCGAGCTC
>JBDKJA010000051.1:0-11809 GCA_039796795.1 Pseudomonadota bacterium | reverse complement strand
CACCGTGAAAGCAGCAAGCATCGGCATCGTAGGCGGCGGAATCGGCGGTTTGTCCGTCGCGTTGGCATTGCAACGCGCGGGCTTCAAGCCCGTCGTGCTTGAGCAGGCCGCTCATTTGGCGGAAGTCGGTGCCGGTCTTTCCTTGAGTCCGACCGCAGCGCATGCACTCAATCATCTTGGCTTGCATCAGACGCTAGCGGAAAAGGCCTATCACCCGGAAGATCAGTGCGTCCGCCATTATCAGGATGCACGTCCACTCGTGTGGATCAATCGCGGTGCGCGCTTACAAGAGCTGTATGGAGAGCGTTACTACCTCATCCATCGCGCGGATCTGCATGATGCTTTGGCTGCCGAAGTCCGTCGCCATGATGCTGCTGCGATCGAACTTGATCGGCGTTGTGTCGCCATCGAATCGACGGGTGCCGGTGTACGCGTCGACTTTGCCGATGGCACAAGTCGCCGCTTCGATGCGCTGATCGGTGCAGACGGTTCACGTTCGATCGTGCGTCATCAAATTTTCGGCGCACTCGAGCCGCAATACACGGGCTACATTGCATGGCGTGGGCTCGTGCCGATGGAGCGCGTGCCGCAGGACATCTTGCAGCCGGCTTCCGGTGTCTTCGTAGGCCCCGGACATCTCGTGAACCGATATCCGGTGCGCAATCGACAACTGCTGAATTTCGTTGCTTTCGCAGAGCGCAAAGACTGGACTGAAGAAGGCTGGTCCATCAGATCGACGGTCGAAGAGCTTTTAGAAGAGTTTCGGGGCTGGACTCCCTGGGTGACCCGCTTCATGGAGCAGGTGCCGCCTGATCAATTGTTCAAATGGGGCCTCTTTGACCGTGAGCCCTTGAACCGATGGTCCGAGGGGCGCGTGACACTCTTGGGAGATGCTGCTCATCCGGTACTCCCGTTCCTCGGGCATGGCGCAGTGCTCGCGATCGAAGACGCCGTGGTGCTGGCGCGGGCCTTTGTCGAGTCCGATTCCATCGAAGAAGCGTATGTTCGTTACGAGGCCGGTCGCCGCGAGCGCGCCGCCTTTGTCGTGCAGGAGTCACGGCGGGCCGGCAAGATGTTCCACGCCCCCGATACCGACACTTATAAAGAACGCACCAAAGGCAAAGCTGCCGACGAGGGTTTAGGGCTCTTTGCTTATAATCCGGTTACACAACCGATATGAGCACCACCCCCGACACCTTGCCGCCGCTGGCGCGGCGATCCGATGCTGCCTATCTCGATTTCGTCGAGGGGCTGCGTGAATTCATTTTGGGCAAGGGTGCTGATTTCGAAGAGCGCCTGAACGACGCGCTCGAGCAGGGTGCAGTCAGCCGCGGTCGTCCGTGGGGCGAGGTTGAGGAGATTCGCGAATTCGTTCATTCGCTGCCACTCGGTCGTCTGCGTGATCGACTGGCGCGTAGCCAACAGGAAATGAAATGGCATGCGATCGAGCGCAGCTTCGACGAGCAACGCGCGCAACTGACGGCTGAGCTCGCGAAGTGGGATGAGCGTGGTCCCGGCCGCTTGTTGCTCGATCCGGCTTTCAAGCATCCTGCCTATACCAACGTACATTTTCATTTGCAGCCGGGTGGCTATTACAAAGATGAGCTCTCCGGTTTTCTCTATCACTACGGCACGAAAGTATTCTTCCGCGGTGATAACGACAAAGACGAGTTGCACGCCAAGCTTGTTAGTACCGTGCCGGCGCCACGGGATGGCAAGGTCAATCGCATCCTAGATTTAGCTTGCTCGATTGGTCAGAGCAGCACCGCGTTTCATCGGCGTTATCCGGAGGCCGAAGTTTGGGGTATCGACCATTCGGCTCCGATGCTGCGTGTAGCGCATCGCCGCGCAGCGATGCAGGGCGATGCAGTCAATTTTGCACAACGACTCGTCGAGCGTACGGGCTTTCCGGACGCGCATTTCGATGTGACTTTTGCGTTCATCGTTTTCCATGAACTACCGCTGCGCATCATCCACGAGACCGTGCGTGAGGCGGCGAGAGTCACTCGTCCTGGCGGTATTTTCGCGATCTACGACTTCACTGGCACGGAAGGTAAGTCACCCTATCAGCGCTATCACCGCTGGTTTGACGCGCGCCACAACGGTGAGCCGTATTCCCAAGATTTTTGCGACTGTAAGCTCGCCGATATTTTGACTTCCAACGGTTTCGATGTGGCGGCAGCGCCGCTGGCTAAACGCGCGGGTGGCACGGGCTACATGCAGCACTGGTTCGCGACGCGTGTCTGATCGATCGCAAACACCCGAGGGTGGCACCCCCATCGTCGGAGATGATCCGGTTTATCTACAGGACCCGATTCAGGATGCGACCGTGCGCATGTTGCTCGAACTGGCGGCGCAAGTTTGGGTCGAGCGTGAGCGCCGTCTGACGCTCGAGGCGATGCTTGAGACGAAGGGCATCATCGCGCGCGATGAGATAGAGCGGTTTGTGCCCGATTCGAACCTGACTGCGCAGATAAAGGACGAACGAACGCGATTTCTGGAAGATATCTTCAAAGAATTGCGACGGATTCCGCTCGAGCGCAAATCGGCCTGATTGGGCCGTAATCGATCACTTTTTAGTATCCCAGCTGGCTTTATTGCTCGATGAGGGCGGCAGGCGACCGCAGTGCAAGCCGGCATCGACCATCAGCACTTCGCCCGTGACCACGCTCGCGCCTTCGAGAAACCAAACGAGAGCTTCGGCGATCTGCTCGGCTGTCGGCACGGTCTTGAGCGGTACCATGGCGGCGGCATTGACGAGGAAGTCCTGATATTGCTCGGGCGTCATGCCCCCTTGCAGCCAACGCGTTTGAATCGCACCCGGTGCGATGGCGTTGATTCGGATCTCGGGGCCAAGCACCAGCGAAAGAGATTGCGTCATCATGTTGAGCGCCGCTTTGCTCGCTGCATAAGCCATCGATGAGGCAATACCCGTCACGCCACCGATAGAAGAGTTATTCACGATGGAGCCGCGTCCTTGTTTCTTCATCTGCGGTGTGACCGCGCGCACCATTTGATAGGCGCCGACCACGTTCACTTTATAAATCGCCAGAAAGTCATCCGCGGTAAGTCCATCGAGATTTTCGTACGGATTGAACTTGGTCTTGGCCGCGTTATTGATCAGATAATCAATGCGCCCCCATTTTTCGATAGCGGCGGTTGCCATGGCTTGGCAGGCAGCATCGTCGGCCACATCACCCTGAAAGATGATCGTCTCCGCACCCTTGGATTCGCACTGCCGCGCCGTCTCCTTGGCTTCGGCTTCGCTGCGCGTGTAGTTGATGACGACGTGACAACCGCGCTCGGCCAACATGATCGCTGCTGCTGCGCCGACGCCCGTGGCCGATCCGGTGACGATGGCAACTTTACGGGTCGACTCAGACATAGCTACTGCTCCTTCGGGGTTTGGCCAAGGATGATGCATCCTGAGCGAGCTCGACGGCTGTTCAAGGTCCTTCGTTGTCCGACCTAGGGACATGGCGAGTGGGTAGTCGCACTTGGGCTGGTGTAGGGAGGTCGTCGAGCGGTAGGCTCACCGCTCGAGGATCAATTCACGAGGGGGCATCATGGCGTTCAAGGACATGCGCGAATATCTCGCGCTACTCGAGCAAGAAGGGCAGCTCAAGCACGTCGATGTACCGCTCGATGGGCGTCGGGGCACCAATGAGCTGCAGTCGCTCATGAACTACATCTGCGCTAAAGATGGCCCTGCCTTGATGCTCAACAATGTGGATGCCATCAATACCAAAGGCATTCCGATTCTCTTCAATCCATTCGGTACCCGTGAGCGTACGGCGATGACCATCGGGTTTCGCGATTGGCGTGCCGCCAAGCTCTACCATTCCGAAGTGCTCGCAGATCCGGCGCGTTGGCACGCTCCGGTGGTGATCGATAAATCCAAGGCGCCTTGCAAAGACGTCATCATCAAAGGCGATGACATTTCGCTCGACAAGCAATTGCCACACGTCTGGTTTGGCAAGGAGGGCCCTGCCTACATCACCAACGCGATGACCTTCTCCAAAGATCCGGAGACGGGTGGTCGAAATTGTGGTTGGTATCGCTTCACGCAATTCTTAGATGCCACGCATCCTCAAGGTGGTACCTATCCTCCCGAGCGCGCCAAACGCGATCTGGCCGCTTTTTATTGGTGGAATCCACCCTTCTCGGACATCGGTCGGCACACCTTCAAAGCATCGCAGATGGGTAAACGTCTCGAAGTGGCCATTGCCGGCGTATGTGATCCCGCTTTGCATTTGGCGTCGGCGACTGGCGTTCCGTTCAATGTCGACGAGACGGCGTTCGCTGGCGGCTTGCGTGGATCACCGGTCGAAATGGTGCGCTGCGAGACAGTCGATCTCGAAGTCCCCGCTCATGCCGAGTGGGTCCTCGAAGGTGAGGTCATCACCGATGAGCTCGAGGCGATCGGTTGGCACTCGAATCCTGTGGGTTATTACGATCGCGTGCAGGTCTTTCCGATGGTGCGCATCAAGTGCCTCTCGTATCGTAAGAATCCAATTTGGCACGCCACCATGGAAATGGTGCCGCCCTTCGATCACAACTACATCGCGCTGCTACCCGTCGAGGGCGAGGTGCTCTCGGATCTGCGTAAGAAGATCCCCGAGGTGCATGACGTCGCCGTCACGCCTAACATGTGCTACGTCGTACAGTTGTCGGTCGACGGCTGGCAGAAACCCCATCCGAATTTCGGCAAGTACGTTATCCATGCTGTTTGGGGCTCGGCCGGTCGCTGGGGCCGCACGGCAAAGCTCGTCATCGTCGTGGGTCCGGATGTAGATCCCTACGATCTCAAGCAAGTCGAGTGGGCGATGATGACTCGTTGGCAGCCGGTCAAAGATTCCATCATTCAGCCGGATGGGATTCCGATGATTCTGGATCCCTCTTGCGAGAAATCGGCTCAGTTTGGCGCATTTCGCTCAGATCAAATGGGCATCGATGCGACGATCAAAATTCCCGAGCGGTTTACGGAATACCCTGAAGTCTCGAAAGCCGACCCCGAGCAGGTTGCGGCAATCGCAAGAAAATTGGCGGGCATCGTTTGACAAAAGAGCGTTTCGGCCGCGAGTACTACGAGCGTTTCTATCGAAACGCGCGTAGTTCCGTCACCTCACAGTCCGAGATGACGGCGCGTGCCAACTTGATTGCGGCCTATGTCAAACATATCGACTGTCCGGTTGGGAGCATTCTGGATGCAGGTTGCGGTCTTGGGTTGATGCGTACGGCTTTGCTACGCGCATTGCCGGGTGCGACTTATGTCGGTTTGGAATACAGCGAGTATCTCTGCCAAAAATACGGCTGGCTGAACGGCAGCATCGCAGACTATCGACCGAGACAGCCTTTCGATCTCGTAGTCTGTTACGACGTGCTGCAATATTTGGATGACGCAACCGCCGCCAAGGCTATGCGGAATTTTGCCAATCTATGCCGCGGTGTCTTGTTCTTCAGTGCGCTAACCCGACGAGATTGGCGTGAGAACGCCGATCAACGACGTACCGACCCGGCCGTTACGATGCGCACGGCCGAGTGGTATCGAACCCGCTTGCGCCGACACTTCCGACAAATCGGAGCTGGCTTTTGGATCCGCCGCGGCGCACCGCTCGTGACTTGGGAGCTCGAGAGCGTTTAGAGCAGTGCGCCAGATGCGTCGGGTTGATTACCGCGGGCGAGGTTCTTCGGCTCATGCCCTGCTGGCGGGATCAGTTTGTACATCACCGGGGTGACAAGTCGCGCAAGCAGCGTCGAGGTGATCAAGCCGCCGATAATCACCCAAGCCATCGGCGAATAAAGTCCGATGTTCTGTACGGCGAGTGGCAACAGTCCGCCAATCGCAGTGGCCGAGGTCAATAAAATCGGCAAGAAGCGAATCTCGCCAGCTTGTTCAATAGCTTCGTCGAGCGGTACGCCTTCTTCACGCAATTGATTGGTGAAATCCACCAACAGAATCGAGTTTTTGATTTCGATACCGATCAGTGCAATGAAACCGATGGCGGCCGTGAACGAAATGTCATTGTTGGTGATGAGCAGCATCAACATGCCGCCGAACACACCGAGAGGTACGACCGTCAGCACGATCAAGGTCGAGCGGAAACTGCCGAACTCGAGAACCAGGATGGCGAAAATACCGAAGATCGCCACGATGATGGCCGTGCCGATTCCGCCGAAAGCATCGGCTCCGGCTTCGGCGTCACCACCCAGAACGTATCGATAGCCGCGAGGCCAATCGAGAGTGTCGAGCTGCTTAACCACATCATCGGTGATTTTTCCGATGTTCTCACCGCGTGCGACTTCGGCATTAACGGTAACCGCGCGCTCGCGCAGGTAGCGAGAGATCAGCACGGGTGCAGGCTCGAATTTGATCGAAGCCACTTGATCGAGGGGAACGAGCTCCCCGGTGACCGACATGGCACGCGCCGATTCCAGCGCTTCGTAATCCGCGCGTCGATCCAAAGGTGTTCGAAGAACGATGGGATATTGCTCACCATCGTCGTCTTTAAAGGTGCCGGCGGGAAGTCCCGAGATCGCAAGACGCGCCGCGCGATCAATCTCGACTGCCGGGATCCCGAGCAGCGCCGCCTTCTGAGTGTCGGCTTGCAGCGCGATATTGGTGCGCGGAAATTTCAATGGATTTCTGACGTCACGCGTGCCCGGCGTCTTATCGAGTACCGACTCAACCTCACGGGCGAGCTGATCCAGTACTTGCAGATCGGGCCCTACGATGCGGATCGCGATCGGCGCCGACACGGGTGGGCCGTTGACGAATTCTTTGACTGAGATTTTAGCGCCTGGATACTGATCAAGTTTTGTGCGTAAACCGTCGAGCAACTCCGGCGTGTTGCGCGTGCTGTAAGACTCGAGAGTCACGAAGATCTCGCCGTAGCCGGCCGATTCGTTACGCTGGATGTGGTTGTAGTAGATCTGCGGATTGCCGCGACCGAGATTGGTGAAGACGGATTGCACGCCCGGCAGTTTGTCGAGCTCCGCTTCGACAAAGCGCAACGCGCGATCGGTCTCGGCAAGACTCGTTCCGGTTGGCGTATCGACCTGAACCAGAAATTGCGGCGTATCTGCCTTCGGGAACAAGCTGGAGCCGAGGACGGGTACGAGCAGGAACGACAGCAACAAAGAGCCACCAATCGCCGCGACTACGGTCGCCTTGGGACGTGCGAGGCAGTAGTGCAATGCGGGTCGGTAATAACGATGGATCGCATCCATGATGCGTTGGAGAAGCCGGTTGGAGTGACCGACATCTTCGTCACGTAGCATGCGTGAGGCTAAGAACGGAATGATGAAGAGTGCGATGAGCAAAGAGCCGACGACGGTCGCAACGACGGCTGTCGGGAGTACGCGAATGAATTTTCCTGCGGTGCCGGGCAGTGCCATCAACGGCAGGAAGGCGAAAATCAAAGTAGCCGTACAGCCGAGGATGGCGAGAAAAATCTGTCGAGTTCCGAGGATGGCAGCGCGCGTTCGGTCGTATCCAAGACGTACATGTCGTGCAATGTTCTCGACCGCCACGATGGAGTCATCGACCAGGAGACCGAGCGCCACGACGAAACCGGCGATCGAAAGCTGGTTGAGTGAGTAGCCGAGGAAGTGAAGAACCGTGATACCGAAGGCAAGCGATAGCGGTATCGAGATCATGACGATGCCAGCAGCATGCAAGCCGAGCGGCAACAAGGTGATGAGTACGAGCGCGATCGCGATGCTGAAGTCGAGGTAAAGACGATCGAGTCGCGATTCCACGTTACGGGACTGATCGAAACCGAGCTCCAGCTTGACGCGCTTCGGCAAGCTGGCCTCGAAGCGTTCGACAGCGTCACCGAGGGTTTTACGAACCTGCAGGATGTTCTGGCCTTCTTTCATGTTGGCCGTGACGAATACCGCGCGCTGGCCGTTGTAACGACCAATGTGTCCCCATTGACCTTCAGCCCAGCGGACTTCAGCCACATCACGCACTCGTACGATGCGACCCTCGATGGAGCTGACGACGGTATCGCGTACCTGCTCGAGATTGTCGTACGAGCCCGTGCTCTTGACGGTAAAACTGCGTGAGCCGACATCGATGATGCCCGCAGGAATATTGGCGTTCTCGCTATCGAGCGCCTGAATGACGCGGGCTGCGTTCAACTTGAGGTCGGCCAGGCGCTCCATGTTGACTTCAACGCGCAGTTCGCGCGGCGGATAAGCCCAGCTCTCCGACGTGCGAATGCCGGGTACGGCTTTCAAGACGTCTTTGAGCGCGCGCGCGTGATCTTCGAGTTCGCGATACGGAGCCTCGTCCGAGATCAATGCGTATTGAACGATGTTGACGAGGCCCGGGCTAAATTTCCGAATGCTAATTTGGCGTAGTTCGGCGGGCAGGTTTGGCCGCAGCGCGTTCACTTCACGCAAGACTTCATCGTACTTCTTGTCCGCGTCGGTATCGGCTTCGAATTCGACGATCGTGAACGAGACGCCATCGGCGATCACCGTCTCGAGTTGTCGAACGTCATCAAGCTCAGAGAGTCGATCTTCGAGTGGCTTGGCGATGAGACGTTCGAGATCTTTGGGGTCGGCACCGGGCATGATTGCAGCGATGTCGAAACCGGAGATTCGGAAGGAGGGATCTTCCTCGCGCGGTATGGAAATGAAGGCATAGATGCCCATCGCCACGAGGCAGAGGAAAGCCACCAGCGTGAACTGATAGCGTCTGATCGGAAACTCGAGTATCGACACGGCGCGCCCTTAGTTTGCTGCAGTCGTGATGGGGTTGATGCGTTCGCCATCGACGAGATAGAGCGCGCCTTCCGTCACGAGCGGAGTACCGCTCGAAAGCCCACTCGAGAGCGCGACGTTGTTGCCATCAATGAAAGCGACCTTCACCTCGCGCTTGCGGGCGACTGCTCCATCGACGACGAACACCTGGGCGACATCGCCGTCGCCTTCGACGAGCGCGGCGATCGGGATATAGGTCAGGCTGGAGGTCGCCGCGGCTGCCGGCGTGATTTGTAATTTGGCCACAAAACCCGTTGCGAGCTTGATATCGCCGGGCGCGTCAAAATGCACTTCGATCGGGAACAAGCCGTTGCGCGGATCAGCCGCCGCCGAAACTTCGTGGACCTTGCCTGTGAAACGACGGCCAGGATAGGCATCGAGTTGAATATCGGCACGATCACCGACCGTGACACGAACGAGATCGCGATCGGAAAGAGCAGCCCGCACGATATGACCTCG
This sequence comes from Pseudomonadota bacterium, assembly GCA_039796795.1. Taxonomy (GTDB): domain Bacteria; phylum Pseudomonadota; class Gammaproteobacteria; order Steroidobacterales; family Steroidobacteraceae; genus UBA964. The sequence goes on along the minus strand of JBDKJA010000051.1, from coordinate 2,578 downwards.
TTCGCTGCTACCCAACACGATGATGGGCTGCCCTGGTGGCACGAGTTCACGTTCTTCGGCCAATTGACGCAGGATCACGCCATCGCGCGCGGCGACGATGGTCGATTGACCGAGGTTGAAGCGAGCTGCATCTCGCGCTGCAGCGGTGATGGCGGCCTGTGTGCGCAGATTTTGTAAAGCCTCCAGGCTGATCACCTGATCGGCATGCAAACGTTCACCGCGTTCGAGATCGCGCGCCGCTTTATCGGCCACTTGTTTGGCCTGCTGGAACTGTGCATCGATTTCCGTGAGCTCGAGTTCCGCGAGAAGCTGACCTTTTTTAACGGCCTGTCCTTCTTGTACGGCAATGCGGCGGATGATGCCGCCGGTCTTGAACGACAGACGCATTTCGTCTCGGGCCGCGACGATGCCATTGGTATTGAGGCTGGCGACAGCGGGCCCGCTCGAGGCGACGCCCGTGCGCACCGGTGTACCTTCATCGGTAGTGGAATCCGATGGTGCGGTGCCGCAGGCAGTCAAAAACAGGGCGAGCAGCAACGGTGTCAGATGTTTCACGAGCGAGGGGCTCCGGTGGCGTAATCGAGGTCGGCTTGTCGTGCGAGCAATTCGAAACGCACGGCGTTGAGATTTAGTTCGGCGGCGGTGAGGCTGGTGCGTGCATCCAGGAATTCGACCTGATTGATCACGCCTTCGTCGCGTTTGCGACCCGCGATACGAAAGGCGGCGCGGGCGGCACTGGCTCGTGCCTCGGCGACCTGTAAGGAGGCCTGACTCGTCTGCAGTCGATCGAGCGCTTGTTGCACTTCGAGGGCGATTTGCTGCGCGAGCTGTGCTCGCTGCGTTTCGATCTGACGCAGTGCGAGTTTGGCCTCGCGCTCTTCGGCCCGACGCGCGCCGCCATCGAACAGCGTCCAATTCAGCAGTAGCGAAACGGTGGCGTAGTTTCGACCGCGCCCGAACTCGTATCGTTCTCCCTGGGTGCCGCCATCGACGGCGAGACCGAGTGAGGGAAGTCTCGCTGCGCGAGCGATATCCACACGCGATTCGATGGCTTTGACATTGCCTTCGAATTGGCCGACATCGGGTCGCTGCGTCAGGGCGAGAGATCGCAGTTGGTCGAGATCAACGGAGACTCGCGCGAGCTCACCATCGATGAGTGCATCATCGAGCGCCGTCTCGAGTGGGCGATTCAACAAAAAATTCAGATAGCTGCGCGCTTGATCACGCAGTTGGCGAGTTTCGGTCCATTGTTGCTCGACCGCGAGTAGCTCGGCGCGTGCGCGCAGGACCTGATCTTCGGTGATGGTGCCGTTACGGAACAGTGATTCGTTGATGCGCAGATTTTCCTGCAAAAGCGCGCGACTAGCGGCGACGATGTCGCTGCCGCGGCTTGCTCGCAACCAGTCGAGGTAGCCGACGGCGACATCGCGACGCAGGCGTTGCTCGAGTGCGAGTTGCGCGTAACGGGTTGCTTCCATGACGGCACGCTGAGCGCGCACGGCAGCCGGAATCGCCGGGGCGAACAGCGGTTGGCGCAGACTGATGCGTGAGTCCTGCTCGCGTTCCCGTTGTAGCAGGAAGCGGGGGTCCTCGATGCTACCGAAGCGCGGCGCTTTGCCATCGGCAACCAACAGTTCGTTCAGGGTTGCATAGACCGGATTGAAAGCCGCCCCGAGAGGCAGCGATACCTCGCGGCCACCTTCGGCACGGGTATAGCGAGCGCTGAGGCTGGCTTCCGGGAAGAAACGCGCTCGAGCGGCATCGAGCAACGCCTGACTGCGTTCGAGCTCGAGGCCGGCCGATTGCAGGCCGAGGTTAGAGCGCAGCGCCTCGGCGACATAGCCATCGATGATCTCGGCGACGGTCCGTCCGGCAGGCAGAGGCAGGTTCGCCGCCGCCTCGAGCGTAGGCCCCGGGTTCGAGGCAGCCGAGGCTCCGACACTACCCAGTAGTGCTAAGCAAAGCCCCGAGGTGAGTCCAACCCAAGGTTTCATGATCGAAGCGCCGTTGGGCTCGCGATGGCCCGTGCTGCGAAGATGAACCCTTGCTCGATGAGCTCGCTTTGGGTCACTCCGGCCGACTCTAGGCTGCCCGACTTGTGCTGCGTGAGCTGCAAGACGCCGTGCATCAGTCCCCAGAGGGTGAGTCCGAGTAGCGCCGAGGGACCGGCATCGGTCCGGATGGAGCCATCGGCTTTCCCTCGCTCGATCGCTTCGACGAGGATGTTTTGTAACTCATCGCCCGCCTTGACCGAGACGTCGAGCGAAGGGTCGTCGGCCATCGGGCTGTGGGCCTCAACTTGTGCGAGTGCATCGAAGAGCGTGGGGTAGTCCGACGCGAAGCGAACGTAGGCTCGGCCACAGGCCTCGACCTGCTTGAAGCCCTCGGCCTCGGCCGCCACCGCCGCGACGAACCGCTCCCGGAGTAACTCGAGCGCCCGAATGCACAGGCCGATCAGAAGGTCGTGTTTGTCTTTGAAATAGACGTACACCAAGGCGCGCGACAGGCGAGCTTTGCGCGCCACTTGCTCCATCGTCATGGCCTCGAAGCCGACGACGCCGGCGACTTCCGCAGCGGC
>JBDKJA010000050.1:0-13962 GCA_039796795.1 Pseudomonadota bacterium | reverse complement strand
GCCGCAGGCGCACCTCTCAACCTGATCCCGCCCGTGCTCGCCGTGATCGGCGAGGTCAGCGGCGAACGCAGCGCACGACCCTTTCGCGATCCCATCGTGGGCGTTCGTGAAATGGTGTTGCTGCAACCTCTGTATCGCCAGGTTTTTTTCGAGCGCTTTGGTTACGAGAGTCCTGCGTACGGACAAATCGACCACTCGAGCCTGCTCAAAAGCAGCCAACACACTCACTTCGGACTGATGGTGGCGAGCGACGATCCGACAATTTTCGACTTCTACGAGCACGTGCTTGGCCTGCAACGCATGCACGAAGAAAATGTGCCGTACGAAAACGCGACGGGTTCACGTCGCATCTTCGGACTACGACCGGGCGAAGGCTTTCACATGGTCGACTTCGACGACCCGGCTTCCGGCAAAGCACTCGCGGATCGGCGCTCCGGCAAACTCAAATGCGTCCGCTTTGCGGCAAACGCCGACATCGAGGATAAGCGAACGCACTCACGCGCCGGCGTACTCGGCTACAGCCTGTATTGCTGGCGAACGCCCGACATCGAGTCGATGCATCGACGCGTTTCAACAGCAGGTTCGACCGGGGTATCGAATATTCTCCTCGATGAGTTCGGGCGCCGTAGCTTCAGCTTCTTCGCCCCCGATGGTTACCACTGGATGCTGATCGAGGCAACGTCATGATCAAACGACTCACGTTGATTCTGCTCGCAACCTGGCTGACATTGCACGCAGCGGCGCAGGCCAACGTTCATCACGACATTTATCCGCGCACCTCGGTGGACAAAGACATTTCGGCATCCGCGAGCCGCGCGCCCCTCGTCGTACTGATTCACGGCTGGTCCTGCGACTCGAGTTACTGGAGCGCACAGTTACCTGCATTGCGCGAGCACTTCGATGTCGTCACCGTGGATCTCGCCGGTCACGGCAAGACACCCGCGACCCGTGCGGATTTTTCGATGTCCTCGTTCGGCCGCGACGTCGTCGATGTCGTCGCGCAGCTACCGACTGACCAGCCGATCATTCTGGTTGGCCATTCGATGGGTGGCCCGGTTGCCGTCGAAGCGGCGGTACTCCTCGGTGAGCGGGTTCGCGGGGTGATTGGCGTCGATACTTTCGCGAGCATCGGCACACCGAAGCCCTCAGAAGCGGAGACTGCGGCTCGACTCGCTGCATTCGAGCGTGACTTCAGCGGCACGACGCGCGCCTTCGTCTCACAGTCTTTTTTCAGAGCCGACGCCGATCCGATCTTGCGCGAGCGAATCGCTAACGACATGGCATCGGCTGATCCGAAAGTCGCGTTGCCTTCCATCCGCGGTCTCAACGACTGGGATGGCACTCAAAGATTACCGCTCCTGAAACAACCGATCGCCACCATCAATGCCGATCAGGTCACGCTCGATGCGGCGCGATTGCAGCGCTATGCGCCCTCATTCAAGCTGATCACGCTGGCAGGCCAAGGGCATTTTTTGATGATGGAAAATCCGGCGCGCTTCAATCCGGTTCTCATCGATACGATTCGAACCATGCTGAATCGCGATCGCTCGAACGATCAGCGCGTCGACGTTTCCGCTTCGAGGTAGGCCAGCAGCGCTGCCCGATCCGTCGGGCTCGAGATACCAGCGAAGGCCATCGTATTGCCTGGGATGACGGCAGCCGGTTTTTCGATCCATCGATCGAGTGTGGGCTTATCCCACACGAGCTTGCTCGCCGCCGCCTGCAATGCAGGCGAGTAAGCAAAAGCCGCATCAGCGGCCGCTTTGCGCCCCATCAAGCCCGCGAGGTTCGGGCCGATCTTGTCGATCTCCGAGGGCTGCAGATCATGGCAAGCACGGCACTGAATGAAGAGCAGCCGACCGCGCTTGTACTCCGGAGAGTTCTTATCGATCGACTGCTGAGTTGAAGGCGACGCTTGAGCTCCTGTCTGCGCTTGCAACGAAGATGACGCTCCCACCGCCAACAGCGACATTAAAATGCCTGCGAGCGCACCACGAGTCGACGTCCAGCCACGATCCGTCATTTCTTCGATACTCCCTGCTTACCGATCAAGCGAATCAACCCCTCTTGTGCCACGCTGGCTGCCAGCCGTCCGTCGCGCGTATAGATACTGCCGCGCGCGAAGCCACGCGCACCGGAGGCACTCGGGCTCTCGAGTGAATACAACAGCCAGTCATCCAGCCTGAAATCACGGTGGAACCACATCGCATGATCGATGCTCGCCATCATCAAGTGACCGTCGCCCACGAGCTCCGCATGAGGACGAACGGCGGTGCCTAACAACGCAAAATCAGACATGTACGCGAGCAAACAGCGATGCAAGCGCGCATCGTCCGGCAACCGATCCACCAGCCGAAACCACACGCGCTGCAGCGGCGGCCCTGCCACCGGATGGATTGCACTCAATAGTTCCACCGGACGCATCTGAAAGGGCCGCTCGCGGGCCAAATATTGGCGGGTCTTCTCCGGCAACGTCGCAGCCACCTCCGGACTTGGACGATCCCAATCGGGCAGATCTTCCGGCGGCGGAACTGACGGCATGTCGACCTGATGGTCGAAACCTGCTTCGGGTTTTTGGAAAGATGCGGAAAACGTGAAAATCTGCTGACCGTTCTGAATCGCGATCACGCGACGCGACGAGAACGAATGTCCATCGCGGCTGCGATCGACCTGATAAACGATCGGCAAATTGAAATCGCCGCGGCGCAAGAAATAAGCGTGCAGCGAATGCACGACGAGCTCGGGCGGCAGCGTAGAACTTGCTGCCATCAGCGCTTGGCCGAGCACCTGACCGCCATAAACCTGTGGACTGCCGATGTCGCGACTCTCGCCGCGAAAGAGATTGACCTCGAGTCGCTCGAGTTCGAACTGCTTGAGCAAATCCGCGAGGCGACGATCCATGGGCAAAGTCTCCTAGCCGACCCCGAGACGCTTCTGCATGACAGGGCTCGTCGTCGTGTATTGCAGAAACTGTTTCTTCTCGGGATATAACCACGACTGGATACCGAAGGCCGCGAGGGCAGCTTCGTGAAACCCCGACAAGATCAATTTCTTTTTACCGGGATAGGTGTTGATGTCGCCCACCGCAAAAATACCCGGAACGCTGGTCTGGAATTTTTCGGTATCGACCTTCAGCGCTTTGCGCTCGAGTTCCATACCCCACTCAGCGATCGGACCGAGCTTCGGATGCAGTCCAAAGAAAGCAAACACGTGATCGACGCCGACCTCATGAAGATCACCATTGGCCGCTTTGATCGTCACTCCCGTCAATCGATCATCACTCGTGACGATCGACTCGGCGAGACCTTCAATGAAGCGAAGCTTGCCCGCGGCCTCGAGCTCGCGCATCCGCGCCACCGAGGCTGGCGCCGCACGAAACTCGGCGCGGCGATGCACCAGCGTCAGGGAGGCCGCAGTCGGTGCGAATTCGAGCGCCCAATCGAGCGCAGAGTCACCCCCACCGAAAATCGCGAGGCGCTGCTGCCGGTAGCTATCGGCGTTTTTCACGCGATAGTGCAGCTGGCGGCCTTCAAATACGTCACTGCCGGGAACCCCGAAGCGCCGCGGTTGGAATGACCCCACACCGCCCGCGATCACGATCGCACCCGCATCGAAACGAGTGCCTAAGGAGGTGACGACATCGAAACGGCGATCGTCGCGCGCTTTGACCTCGAGCACCTCTTCGCCGAGATGGAACACCGGCTCAAAGGGCTTGATCTGCTGCATCAGTCGATCAACCAATTCCTGCGCTCCACACACCGGCAAGGCGGGAATGTCGTAGATCGGCTTATCGGGGTAGAGCTCCGTGCACTGACCGCCGGGCGCCGCCAATGAATCGAGGATGTGCGCCCGCATACCGAGCAGGCCCAGCTCGAAGACTTGAAACAAACCGCAAGGGCCGGCACCGATGATGACGACTTCGGTCTTGATGGTCTCTGTCACGGCGACTCCCGAAGAAAACCCCGATTAAAACGAGTAAATTCTAACAGACCAGACCAACAGAACCGCCGAGCAATGACACCATGACCACTAACGCTGATCTTGCCCAACGTCGTGCAGCCGCCATTCCGCGTGGCATCGGTAATGCCCTGCAGGTCTATGCCGATCGTGCCCGCAATGCCGAGATCTGGGATGTCGAGGGACGGCGCTACATCGACTTCGCGAGCGGCATCGCCGTACTCAACACCGGGCACCTGCATGCCAAAGTGGCGGCGGCGGTCGAACATCAGCTAACGCGCTTCTCGCACGCCTGCTTTCAAGTGACGCCCTATGAAAGCTACGTCGCGCTTGCCGAGCGATTGAACGCGTTGATGCCAGGTCCCGGACCCAACAAAACGCTGTTTCTATCGAGTGGCGCTGAAGCGGTCGAGAATGCGATCAAGATTGCTCGCTATCACACGGGTCGCTCGGGCGTGATCGCCTTCAGCGGTGGGTTTCACGGCCGCACGCTCGGCTGCATGAGCCTCACGGGCAAAGTGCAACCTTACAAGGCAGGCTTCGGACCCATGTTGCCTGAGGTTTTCCACGCGCCCTACCCGATGGACTATCACGGCGTCACGACGCGCGATGCGCTGCGTGGCCTAGAACTTCTCTTCAAAGCCGACATCGATCCGCAGCGCGTCGCCGCCATGATCATCGAACCGGTTCTTGGCGAGGGTGGTTTTTACATCGCCCCACCCGAATTCCTGCGCGAATTACGGCGCCTGTGCGATGCGCACGGCATCGTGTTGATCATTGATGAAATCCAGACGGGCTTTGCGCGCACGGGTCGCCTCTTCGCGATCGAGCATGCAGGCGTGTATCCGGACTTGATGACGGTCGCCAAGAGCCTTGCGGGCGGGTTTCCGCTCTCTGCCGTCACGGGCCGAGCCCAGATCATGGATGCCCCGCTCGCGGGCGGTCTCGGTGGCACCTACGCGGGCTCGCCACTCGGTTGCGCAGCCGGTCTTGCCGTGCTCGATGTCATCGAAGAAGAAAATCTTTGTGCTCGCGCTTCGCAACTCGGTGACACGCTGATGGCGCGCTTGCGCGATTTGCAATCGCGCTGGGATTGCATCGGCGAGATACGCGGCTTGGGCGCGATGGTCGCGATGGAACTCGTCAAGCAACGTAACCCCGAGGCGCCGGATGCGGATCTGACGAAAGCGCTCGTGCAGGCCGCTGGCCGTCGCGGTCTCGTGCTGCTCTCCTGCGGGGTCTACGGCAACGTGGTGCGCTTCCTCATGCCACTGACGATCGGCGATGCGGTATTCGCCGAGGGGCTCGCCATTCTGGAAGCGGCGCTCGAGGACGTCAGCCGACGCTGACGCAGGTCCAAGCTATTCAGGTCCTATCGAATTAGGCCCGACCGACGTTCGAGTCGTTCGGGCTGTGGTAGTACTCGCTCTCTTCGGAGAGCTGCTTGATCAGGCGCTGCAGCTCGGCCATGCGGCCCTCGGCCGTCGATACCGGCAAGCACTCGGTGCACCGCGGATCCTTGCAGGGCTGACGCGAATAGAGCCAATACTGGATCGCCCCCGCGAGCAGGCCATCGGCGATATCCCAGACATCCGCTTCCCGATCACGGTCTGCCAACTTGTTGCCGAGGTCGACCGCATCGGTGAAGGCCGCATCGAAACCGGTGACAGGGGGATCTCGAAACTCGTTTTCCATGAGGTAATTCTAGCCTCGGGCCCCCACCCTCGCTATGCCATACCTCACACTGTTGCAATAAAGTTTTATTCGAGTTACGCCGTTTTAATGGCCTTGACTAGCAACGAATGCCTATTATCCGGTCATCCTAAATATAGGATGTTCAGTTGCAGGGGGATGCACGATGAACGCAGATTCAGGGCAGGAGACTCGTCTGCCAAAGACGATCCGGCTGCCTAGCGTCGATGACGTCGCGGCTCGCTTCGATAACCTCTCGGCGCTCCACGCCGGCGTCGTCAAAGCCCCCGATTATGTACGAGAACACTTTCACGAAAAGTTTCCAGCGCGAGACATCGCGGAGCACTGCGGTCTAAGTCGCTTCCAGTTCAGTCGCAGCTTTCACCACATCTTCGGCATCACCTTTCGCGAGTATTTGCTGCGTTACCGCGTGATTGCCGCCTGCGAGCGATTACAGCGTGCCGACATGCCCGTCACCCAAATAGCCTACGCGGTAGGCTTCCACGACGGCTCGTATTTCGCCCGCATGTTCCGTCGCTACACCGGGATGCTGCCCTCGCAGTATGCTCGGTTGTATGCAGTCATCCCGGCCGTCGACGCCAACCAGTCCTGAGCCCACTCGGCACCGAAAACTCGCGCCGACGAGCGATCGTCGGGCGTGGCGCATTTCGAACGCGGGCTCACTGAGCCGACTCAAACTTGTCACCGAAGCATTAGCACCACCAGGGCCTGGTGAAGCTCAGGTGCGCATCGCGGCCGTAGGCCTGAATTTCGCCGATATCTTTGCCTGCCTCGGTTTGTACTCGGCCACACCCAAAGGCTCTTTCGTTCCCGGACTCGAAGCGGCCGGCACGATCGTCGCTGTCGGGCCCGATACTCAAGGCTGGCAAATCGGCGATCGCGTGATGGTGCTCACGCGCTTTGGCGGATACGCCGACGCGATCAACGTACCGGCAGCGACGCTCTGGCCGGTGCCAGCTGATTGGTCGTCTGCTCAAGCAGCCGCTTATCCGGTGCAAGCATTGACTGCTTGGTATGGCATCGAACGACTCGGTAACGCTCGCCAAGATTCGATCGTACTCGTGCAATCGGCCGCCGGTGGTGTCGGACTGCACGCGTTACAAGCGCTCCGCACACTCGAAGCCAAGCCCGTCGCCGTCGTCGGTAGTGAGCGCAAGCGTCAATGGCTGATTGACGAGCATGGATTGGCACCGCAAGCCGTTGTGATTCGTGATCGTCACTATTCAGCCCATCTCGATGCCGCCCTTCGGCACTACGGCGCGAGTGGCTTCGATGTAATCTTCGATGCCGTTTACGGCGATGCTTTCCAAGCCGCATTCGATCGATTGGCACCGGAGGGTCGGTACGTGCTCTTTGGCGCAGCCGACTTCATGGGTGGCGGCATGCGACCCAATCCGTTTCGATTGCTCTCAGGCTGGCTACGTCGACCCCGACTCGACCCGCTCGCGATGATCCCACTCAATCGCGGCCTGCTCGCCTTCAATCTCATTTGGCTCTGGGAGCAAGCGGATCGGTTGCCCGAGTCCATGCGCGCGACGCTCGCGCTCATCCCCTCACCACCGCACATTGGGGCTCGCTTTCGCTTCGAGGAAGCGCTCGAGGCCATGAAATTACTGCAAAGTGGGCAGACGACCGGCAAGGTTGTGCTTGAGCTACCGGTAGAATAGCGGCATGGCAGATCCCGCACTCGCCGACCGACCGAAGGCGAAATCCCTCCGTCCACTCGCATCGCTGTGGCCCTTCCTCCGCCCGTATCGAAAAATCTTGGGCGCTGCCATGGTGGCGCTGCTGCTCGCCTCCGGCGCGATGCTCGCGTTGCCCATCGCCCTCAAAGGCCTGATCGATAAAGGCATGGCCGCCGGCAGCGCCGAGACGATCAATATCTACTTCATTTCGTTCCTCGGTGTCGCCGTGCTGTTCGGCGGCTTCGCCGCGCTGCGCTTCTATCTCGTCACCTGGCTGGGCGAGCGAGTGGTGGCGGATATCCGCGAAGCCGTCTATCGCAACGTGATCCGTATGGATCCGCAATTCTTTGAAGTGACACGGACAGGCGAAGTGCTCTCGCGCCTGACGACGGACACGACTCTCGTTCAATCGATATCGGGCGTTGGTCTCTCGATCGCGCTGCGCTCGTCGATCAATCTCGTCGGCTCGCTGGTCTTGCTTGCGATCACCAACCTGAAACTGCTCGCGCTGATCTTGATCGCCATGCCGATCGTGATCGTCCCGGTGATCGCCCTAGGACGAAAACTGCGCACACTGTCGCGCTCGTCACAAGATCGGATCGCCGACACTAGCGGCCTTGCGGGTGAAACACTGAACGCCATCCAGACCGTGCAGGCGTTCACGCTCGAAGCGCTCAATGCCAAACGTTACGACGATGCCGTCGAGGCGTCGTTTCGCGTTGCCGTCACTCGCACTCGCGTGCGTGCCTGGCTCACGGCGCTCTCGACCATGCTGGTCTTCGGCGCGATCACCTTGGTGTTGTGGTTCGGTGCACATCAGGTACTCGCTGGCACGATGACGGGCGGCGAACTCGGTCAGTTCTTGCTGCTCGCTGTTTACGCCGGTATTGCCGCCGCGTCACTGAGTGAGATGTGGAGCGAAGTGCAACGCGCCGCGGGCGCCATGGAGCGCCTCGTCGAGCTGCAACAAGCGGAACCCTCGATCGTTGCGCCGCCGGCGCCGATCGCCTTGCCGCCTTACGAACGCACCGAAGCTGCAGGCCGGGTGAGTTTTGAGGGCGTGACCTTCAACTATCCCTCGCGCCCCGACAGTCCCGCGCTCGATGACTTCTCCATCGATATCGCACCGGGCGAAACGGTCGCCTTCGTCGGACCTTCAGGCGCAGGTAAAAGCACGACGTTCCAGTTACTGCTGCGCTTCTATGATCCAAAGCAAGGTCGAATCCGCCTAGACGGCGTCGATCTCTCCATGGCCGACCCACTCGCTATCCGTCATCGCATCGGTCTCGTACCACAAGAGACCATGCTGTTCGGAACGAGCGCCAGAGAAAACATTCGTTACGGCAGACCCAATGCAACCGATGCCGAAGTCGAAGCAGCAGCGCGCGCAGCGGCAGCCGATGAATTCATCCGCGCATTGCCTGAGGGCTATGAGACCTTCTTGGGTGAGCGTGGCACGCGCCTTTCAGGCGGACAGCGCCAACGGATCGCGATCGCCCGAGCGATCCTCAAAAATCCGCCGCTATTGCTGCTCGATGAAGCCACGAGCGCACTCGATGCCGAGAGTGAGCGCGCCGTACAAGGCGCGCTGGAAGCATTGATGCACACCCGCACCACCCTCATCATTGCGCACCGACTTGCCACCGTGCTCAAAGCCGATCGCATCATCGTGATGGATCAGGGAAAGATCGTCGCGAGCGGTAAGCACGAAGAACTCATCACGAGCAACCCACTGTATGCACGGCTTGCTGCATTGCAGTTCACCGATGGAGCGGGTGCATGAGCGAATCGTCGCAACGACAACCGGCGGCGGTTCTCTTCGACTTTGACGGCACCTTGATCGACTCGGCGACGAGTGTTCTCGCGGGATTGCAGTACGCTCTCACCAGTGCCTCCATCGAAGCGCGTTGCGCACTCGATGCCTCGATCATCGGACCACCACTGCGACTGACCCTCGCGAAACTCGCCGGCAGCGACGAGCCCGCCCTGATCGATCGTCTCGCGGCCTCTTTCCGCGAGCACTACGACACAGACGGTTACAAACACACCGAGGTCTACGAGGGCGTACCCGCGATGTTGCAGACCTTGCACGACGCCGGTATCGCGCTCTACATCGTCACCAACAAACGCATCTTGCCGACCTTGCGCATCCTTGATCACCTCGGTTGGCGCACTTGGTTCAAGGCCATCTATGCGCTCGATGCACTACAACCCCCGGCAGCTAACAAGCCACAGCTCGTGGCGAGCGTGATGCTCAAACACGAACTTGCGGCCGCTCGCACCTGGATGGTGGGCGACTCCGAGGAAGATCGACGCTCAGCCGAAACCAACGGCTTGCGTTTTTTCGCAGCGAGCTGGGGTTATGGCGGCGCAGCGGGCGCGGGGCTCAAGACCCCGGCCGAACTCACTCTTACCGTCTTGGGTAATCGCGCCTAAATCAAATACGCATGCCGCCATCGACGTCGATGCAGCGGCCCGTGAAGAAGTCGTTCTCGACGATGAACACTGCAGCCGAGGCGATTTCGGATGCTTCGCCAAGGCGCCGCAGTGGCACCTGTGCCGTCAATTTATCGAGGATTTCGGGGCGCATCGCCGAGAGAATGTCGGTGCGGGTGTAGCCCGGCGCGATCGAGCCCGAACGAATTCCATAGCGCGCCAATTCTTTGGCCCACACTTCCGCCATTGCCGCGACGCCCGCCTTGGTCGCGGTGTAGTTGGTCTGACCCGGGTTGCCGTAGCGCGAGACGCTCGAGATGTTAATGATCACGCCGCCTCGACCCTGCTTGACCATTCGCTCGGCTGCTTCGCGACCGCAAAGGAACACGCCCGTGAGGTTGATGTTGATGACCGCTTGCCACTGATCGAGTGTCATCTTGCCGGTGATCGCACCGTCTTTGACCTTAAGTAACAAGCTGTCTTTGACGATACCGGCATTGTTGATGAGCACATCCACACTACCGAGATCCGCCACGATGGTGTCCATCGCCGTAATGACGGCTTGCTCATCGGTCACGTTGGCAACATAACCACGCGCCTCGACGCCCAGCGCCTTGCACTGCGCCACCGTTTCATCGAGATCGGCCTGATTGAGATCGAGCGCCGCAATGCGACCCCCCTTGGCCGCGAACGCCTTGGCCAACTCACGCCCGATTCCTCGGCCACCGCCAGTAATGACGACCGTCTTTCCCGAGATCTGCATGAGTCGACTCCTGTGAGCATGAAAGCGAGGGATAATGGTGCGAAGTATAACGGAGGCAGCATGCTGCACTTGCGACGCGCACAACGAGAAGACCTCGGGACGGTTCTGGAGTTGATCCGCGGTCTCGCCGATTACGAAAAGCTACTGCACGAGGTCGATGCCACGCTCGTCGATCTTGAGGCCGCGTTGTTTGCCGAGCATCCGCGTGTGTTCTGCGAGATCGCCGAGTGGAACGGTCAGAGCGCAGGCTTCGCGCTGTGGTTCTACAACTTCTCGACCTTTCGCGGGCGACACGGCCTCTACCTTGAAGATCTCTTCGTCAAACCCGAATTTCGCGGCAACGGAATAGGTAGCGCTTTACTCGTCCATCTGGCGCGGCGCTGCGTCGCGGAAAATCTCGGTCGTTTCGAGTGGGCCGTGCTTGACTGGAACACGCCGGCGCTCGATTTCTACGCCTCACTCGGCGCAGAAGCCAAAAAAGAGTGGTGGCCGCATCGCGTCACGGGCGATGCGCTCAAAGCCCTCGCCGCTCGAGACATTCCCGGGTTGCGAGTGCAGCCTCGACCGTAAATTCGCCACCATCGAGAGCAGCGCGTACCGCATTAGCCTCGAGACACAAAAACTCTTGTACTTCACCGTCTCGACCCACAGGTTCAAACCGCTCATCGAGCACTAGATCGGCGACGATGACCTGCTGGTCGTGAATACCGAAAGTCGCCTCGCGCAGTGATCGGATGATCACACCCGGAAAATCGATCTTGCGGGCGAGATCTCGCGGCACACCCGCCTCCTCCCACAACTCACGAATCGCACACCGTCGAAACGATTCGCCGGCCAACACCCCACCCGCCGCCAGCGTGTCGAGTTTGCCGGGGTCCGCACGTTTGAGTTCGCTGCGACGCGATACCCACACACGTCCGTCAGTGCGAATGCCGTTGATGTGCACGGCACGATTCTGCAAACCGAGGGTGCGAAACAAGCCTCGCTCACAACGCGCGAGCTCTTCGCCATGGGTGTCGAGCACGGCACAAAGTTCGTTACGCCAATCAGCGATGAGTCCGAGCTTTCTCAACTGCACCGCCACACTCTGCAAGGCGGTGCTGCGACCTCGAACATCGAGGTCATCGTCTCGCAGCCGTAAGCCTGACTCGACCGAGGTGATCTCAGGCAAAGGTAAGTAGTGAGCGCTGAACCGCGTTTGACTCAATCGCGTAAAAATTCGATCAAGGTGGTGGCGACATCGTCGGGCTGATCGGCAATGAAATCATCGCCGCCGTCATGCACGACAAGACCTGCGCCCGTCAGTTGACGTTGCAGCTGTTCGACCTGCTCCGGTGGCGCGCTCGCAGAGCCTGTCGAGGTGACCAGCAATGCAGGCGCCAAGACCCGCGCTGGCTCGAGCGTTGCCTCAAATGAGCTCACACTCACGAGAACGAGGCGCAGCACTCGCTTGGGCGCACTGACCGCCGCCTGCAAAGCAACGCTGGCCGAACCCAGCGCTGCGAAGTGGGCGCGATCGAGGCCCAGCGAGTCGAGGACCGCGAGCGCATCGTCGGCAAGGCCGGGGGCCGGCAGATCGAGTCGGACGACTCGAAAAAAACGCTCCAGTTGCGGCAACAACGGCGCCCACGACTCGAGGCCGCTACCGACGGGCGACAGCAAAACCAACGTCGGGGCGTGGTTGCGCCCCGACATGGCATATCTCGCAGGCCCGGTGGGCCGACTGATCTCGCCTCTCAGCATGGAGCGTTAGTCAGCCTTGTATTTGTCGTGGCAAGCCTTACAGCTGCCGCCCGCGGCACCGAAAAGCGGCTTCAAGGCATCGAAGCTCTCGCCCTTGGCGGCAGCGGCCGACAACGCCGCCGTCTTGCTCTTCATATCGTTCATGAGCTTCTGGAAGTCGGCTGAGTTCTGCCACAGCTCATCCTTGGCCTTGCCGCCTGCGGATCCCGCCGGGAACAGATCGGGGACGATCGTGCCCATGAAGGCCGCACGCTCGGCAGCGAGACGGAACGCCTTGGCGTCGTAGGGCGCGCGGCCAGCGGCCATGGCGCCCATTTGGCTCATCTGGGCGCCGAGCACCGTGAAAGCCGATTGACGCAGTTTGACTTGCTGGGCGACCCGCGCGTCCTGCGCAAAGGCCGGCACGGTCAGCGCGGCCACAGCCGCCATCAGAATGATCGAACGCATGGGGTATCTCCTAATCCTTGGGGTGAAACAACCAAGTCACTCTAGCGGATTTACTCACAGGGCACGCCGAGGTCGCAACCGGCGCGGCGCTCTGTTACGCTGCGCCGCCTTTTTTGCCCGGTTCTCCCGCATGTCCACCGCTCGTCCGATCCGCAACATCGCCATCATCGCGCACGTCGATCATGGCAAAACCACGCTGGTCGACTGCTTGCTAAAGCAATCGGGCACCTTCGCCGCTCACGAGCGTGTCGGCGAACGTGTGATGGATTCGAACGATCTCGAGCGCGAGCGTGGCATCACGATCCTCGCGAAGAACTGCGCGATCGACTACCAGGGCACCCGCATCAACATCGTCGATACGCCGGGGCACGCCGACTTCGGTGGTGAAGTCGAACGCGTGCTATCCATGGTCGATGCGGTCTTGTTGGTCGTCGACGCCGTCGAAGGACCCATGCCGCAGACCCGTTTCGTGACCCGCAAAGCGCTCGCGCTGGGTCATAAGGCGATCGTGGTGATCAACAAAGTCGACCGTCCGGGTTCGCGTCCGAACTGGGTGATCGATCGCACCTTCGAACTGTTCGACAAGTTGGGCGCCACCGATGAGCAGCTCGACTTCCCCATCGTCTATGCCTCGGCGCTGCAAGGCTGGGCCACGACGGATATCGAGAAGCCGTCGACCGACATGACGGCGCTCTACCAAGCGATTCTCCAGCACGTGCCGCCGCCGCCGACTGATGTCGATGCGCCGCT
The DNA here is from genome assembly GCA_039796795.1 of Pseudomonadota bacterium. Classification (GTDB taxonomy): domain Bacteria; phylum Pseudomonadota; class Gammaproteobacteria; order Steroidobacterales; family Steroidobacteraceae; genus UBA964. The sequence goes on along the minus strand of JBDKJA010000050.1, from coordinate 468 downwards.
GCAGCTGCAGATCTCGCAACTCGATTACAACTCCTATGTGGGTCGTATCGGTATTGGTCGCATTCGTCGCGGCACGCTGAAATCGGGCCGCAATGTAGCGCTGCGCTGGGGCGATGAAGATCGCGGCACCGGCAAGATCGCGCAGATTTTGAGTTTTCGCGGCCTCGAACGCGTCCCGGTCGATGAAGCCGTCGCGGGCGATATCGTCGCCGTCACGGGCATCGAAGAGGTGAACATCGGCATCACGCTATGCGATGTCGAGTCGCCCGAGGGACTGCCGCCGATCAAGGTTGACGAGCCAACCCTCTCAATGACCTTCCAGGTCAATACCTCACCGCTCGCCGGTCGCGAAGGCAAGTTCGTCACCAGCCGACAGATTCGCGATCGACTGATGCGCGAACTGCAAAGCAACGTGGCGCTGCGTGTCGAAGAAACCGCTGATGCCGATGTGTTTCGCGTCTCGGGTCG
>JBDKJA010000049.1:0-11995 GCA_039796795.1 Pseudomonadota bacterium | reverse complement strand
AAGGCCTGCGACTCGTCGCGATCTTGCCATTCGACCAATTCAAGTAATTCTTTGGTGTCATTCTGCACTCGTCGCGCCAAGCCGGGAATGATCACGGCGTCAAACTCGAGACCTTTCGCGCGATGGATAGTCATGACTTCAATCGCACCTTCAACCGCGCTACCAGCCGCGTAGAGGCCTTCCAACATGGCATCGAGATCGAGTGCCGCTCGCCAGTCCGGTCGCGCGGAAGCCTCCGCTAGTGCATCGAAATAGCGACGAGCATCATCCACCGCCCCCTCGTCCTGGTAACAAGCTGGCGCATGCAGTTGCAACCAAATAGATTCGACGCGGAGGGCGAGCGGCAGATCCGTGCGAGCCAATACCGGCGACAGCAACTGCCGTACTCGAGCCAGACGCGCTCGGCCATCGACCGACAGCCGTTCAATGCGTTGCTCGTTGTCCCAAAGCTCGGTGATGGCTGCCTGCGGCTGATCTTCGAGCAGCAGCGTCAGATCGGCGAGAGTCAAACCACACCACGGTGCACGCAAGATCGTGAGCCATGCGACTCGATCCAGCACCGATGACAACGCACGCGTCAGAGCAATGAGATCCTGAACCACCGGCGTTTCAACGAGTGGAACGAGATCAACGCCGCGCACGGGATAACCTGCCGCTCGTAGCGCCGTCACGAGCGAGGTGGCGTGATTTCGCGCTGCGACCAAAATCGCAATCGAGTCGATGGAGGGATCACAGCGCCACTGACGTACGCAATCGACCACGGACTCCGTCTCCCAACGCTGACAATCCGCCTCGTCGGCGCGCATTGCCGCCAGTCGCCAGTCGACCGGGATCGCCTCCGACGCGCTAGCCATGGCGCTGCTTCCTGCCACACTTGGCGCAAACGGCACAGCCGACTCGCGCGGCTCGAACGTCTTCGGAAAGACGCACGTGAAAACCGCGTTGACATGCTCGACAATCGTCGACACCGAACGAAAGTTTCGAGTGAGCGCACGCGGCTCGAGTTTGATCGAACCGAAACCGTCGCGACTGGCCGCCTCGAACAGATCGACCCGGGCTTCGCGAAATTGATAGATCGACTGCATGGGATCGCCGACGACGAACACCGTGCGCCCATCACCCGCCTGCCAATCTCGTGTCAGCCCCAAGATCAACTCGAATTGATCCCGCGACGTATCCTGAAACTCGTCGATCAACACATGCTGCAGTTGACTGCCTTGATGCAATACCTGCTCTCGATCGAAGTCCTGTGGCTCCTGCAGTACCTCACGAGCCGCTGCGGCAACACCGATGAAGTCGACCTCGCCTCGCTCCCGAAACGCCAATTCGAGCTGACTTGCTGCGAGCAGTAACAGCCGAACGACGGACTGTAGAAGCTCTGTCTCGGCGGGATCGAAGGTCAGAGGCGGTGCTTGTCGCGCCTCGTCCAGCAACGCGGCGCGCTCGGGTGACGACCAATCGGCAAGCCAACGTTCGAAGATCTTCTTTTTGGGATCTTTGGGCGCAAACCCGATACGAACGTTCACCTGCTTACGGAATTTGATCGCGCCCGATTTGTCCTTCTTCGTCAGCACGAAGTGTGCGAGTGCGCGCCAGCCCTCGATATCAAGCGCCTCACTAGAGTCCAGTGTCTCGAGCACGCGTAACTGTGTCGTCAAGTCGGCATCGTCGCCGCCCGCTTCGAGCTGCATCTTCGCGTAGCGCGCCAAGTCGATGATTTGGCGACGTGCCTCGAGATCGAACGCCTGTTCCAACCGCACGCGCAAGTCCTGCAACAGCGCGGCGATCACACGCAACACCTCGCGCTCGAGATCTTCTAGGGAACGCCCCACCAGATGCGGCAGCCAACGTGCGCGCTGCGACAACATCTTGGCCAGCAACTCTTCTGTGCGAGTCCACGAGTTGTCGAGATGCTCGAATAATCGCCCCGATGCCAACGCCCACTCCGCGTCCAGCTCCGCCTCGCGCAGACTTCGCCTCGCCACTTCTCGATACAGCAACATAGGCTGCGGCGCGAGCGCGAGCTGCCCTGCTCCACCGGCGCTGATCGGTACCGCTGCAGCAAGACTGCGGTGGACACCGTCGATTGTCTGGATACGGAGTCGTCCCGGCGTCTCCTCCAAACGCCAACCGCGGCGTTTCGCCTGCTGCAGAGCCGCCTGCGCTAGCTCCAAAGTCTGCCGCTTCGATGACTCTTGAGACCATTGTGTTTCAGGTAGCGCCGCCTCCGCCAACGCTCGCTCGACACGGGCCAACATTTCGCCGGCGGCTTTGCGCGTAAAGGTCATCGCCAGAATGGACTCGGGCTCATCCACTACCGAGAGCAACCGCAGATAACGCTGAATGAGTAAGGTTGTCTTGCCCGAACCGGCTGGCGCCTGAACGATCAAGGAACGAGTGATATCCAGCGAATCGCAACGTGCCGTCGCATCTATCTCAAGGAGCGTCATTCGGCACCCTCCTCGATCTCGGCTCCAAGCGCGCCGCCGTCGCTCAATTCTGCGCGCCGACAGAGACCCGATAAGTCGCAGTACTGACAGGCCCGCTGACTGGGTCTGACTAAGGCGACGCCTCGCATGAACCGAGAGGCCAGCGCCTCGATCTCAACTCGTACTTGCTCGCGTTGGTCGGACCAAGCGACGCTCGGCTTCACTCCGGGCAACAACTCTTCGGTGTCAGTCGAGGCTACAAAGCGGCAGCCGGCCGCGCTCAGATGTACGTTGGCCAGCGCGATGATGCTCTCGGCCGATTGACTCTCGACACACAAGGCATAAAGCCATAACTGCACTGCGTCGAGTTCAGACAGTGAAAACTTCAACGCCCGATGGCGGCCACTCTTGTAGTCGAGAATGAGCAGGCCCGATGAATGCTGGCTATCTCGAACCCGATCGATACGATCTATGCGCAGCTCGACTCGCGCTTCACCGAGCATCAAAGAAACCGGATGCTCTCGAAGCTCAACGGAAAACGGCGCCCGTTGTAACTCCAACTCCAACAACCGACGGATCACCTTTTCGGAGCGCCGCTGTTCGCGTGCGAGCAGCTGCCGATAGGCTGTTGCGGAGGCGCCCTCGAGGCCGATAGACAAAGCGGGATCCGCCATCGCCTCGGCAAGGCTCGATTCGATCACGGTATCGAGTTGGGCGGGACTCAAGGCACGTAAGCGTTCGGAGTCGGCCAACTCCCGCCACAAGACGTGCAGCGCACGATGCAGCAGACTACCGCGAACCAAGGCCGAGATACCGGGCTCCAATTCCTCTTCTTGCCGCCCGAGTAGTCGCCGCTCTGCGTACGCGCGAAAATCACACAAGGCCTGTGTCGCCAGCGTTTCTGCACCACCCGGTATCCGTCTCGATGAAGGCCACGACAGACCGTTGGCATCGGCAGTGTCGATCACTGGTAATAGAGGCTGATGGCCACGCACGCGACGCGCAAATGACCGTGGCGAGGGCTCGATGGTGACAGGGATGTCGCGCAGCAATGGGCTCGGCTGTAGTTCGGTCTCACCATCACGCGCCGCACTCGAATAATGCAATTCAGAAGTCGACTCGCTCCACTGCCGCATCGCAAGCTTGGCACGCGCAGACTGGCCGAGCGACGTCGACTCGGGAATGCCCAATACCCGCTGCAAGAGATACGGCACGAACGGGTCTGCACGAGCGGGCGATGGCCATGCATCGGCTTGTAGACCACAAACAAAAATGCCGTCGTACCGAACCGCCGGATGATCGAGCGAGCGCGTAATGGTGACGGGCAACTCACCTCGCGAGGGCGCCACGAACTCCCGTTGCGCGAGCGACGCGAGTAGCGCGACCACCTCGCGCCCATCGTTCGCTCGACGCGAGCGCTCGATATCGCGGAAGACCTGAATGAGATCGTGCCACTGCTGACGAATTTGACGAATGGTCGAGTCACGCGCCGGTCGATGCTCAAAGACTGCTTGCTGCGCGAGCGCGGTGAAACGATCCGCCCAACTCAAGTCGTCGCGTGTAAATTGCCGCTGCCACTTCTCGAGACGTTGGCGGATCGACTCGACGATCGTCCCATCGCCTGCAACCGTCGCTCTTAACTGACCTAGAACCCGCGTCCAATCGGACGCAGATCGTCGCTCAGTCGGATATCGACGTAGTTGAGCGGCCAGACGAGCACGCGGGGCCACCGGCAGGTCGATGAACAGATCACTCTCGAGCAAACGCGCGATCGCCTCTGACTCATCGAACGAGGCCAACCAGCGCAGTAACTGCAATACCTGCTGCGGTTCGGCATAGCCGGCGAGAGGTCGACCGCCCTCGATATCAAAGAGCGTCTCCCCATCGGGGTCTCGCCATCGCGAGGGCGTGAGTTCGGAGGAAAAGCACCGCTCGACTTCATCGCGTCGCGCTTCGAGCGCGGGCACTACCACATACAAGCGTGCCTCGGGATTCTGCTCGAGGCGAGCGCGCGCCCAATACGCAGCGGCTGCAATCTCCTCGTCTGCCGTCGGCGCGATATGGTGGGTAACGCGCGCCTCTGCGCCCGAGACCGACTGGATGACATCGACCGGCCGTGCTGCAAAGAGCTCGCGTAACAAGGGGGAGATCACGCCGCCGAGATAGGTATGACCAGCGCCTCGTGCGCTGCCCTCTGACGACGCAACGGCCGACAACAGTGCGGCAGCGAGCTCAAAAGACGCCATCGCATCGAGCTCCGATGCGGCGCTGCTAACCATCTGACGCGCCCGCAGCAACCACTCCGTCTCAGGACTCGCATGACGCTTCAAAGCGGCATCGTCTATTTGCCATTCACTGCACAGCCGTGCCGAGCGTTGTAAGGCATCTGCCAGCGAGTCTGCCGACCAAATGAAAGGTCGCGGATCATCACGATCAGCAAGCAGCCTGCTGGCCGCGTCGTGCCAAAGACACCACTCCTCGTGTGCGGAGAGCGGCCGTCGAAGCTTCCCTTCGCCTTGCAGATAGATCTCGCGCGCCAACGAGGCGAGCCAGCCGTTCTCCGCTATGACGACCGGCGTTCGCCAAACGTCGGTCGACTGTAACTGCAACCGCGCATAGGCCAGTCGAACCGCCGCGGCTCGCGAGCGTGTCGGGACGATCAGCCCACGTCCGCCGCGAAGGCGCTCGACGATGTCGTCAGATAGGATCAATCAACTACGAAACCGAGCGCTCGCTTCGACCACGCGCCCAGACGACATCGGGGGTCGGGATCGGTATTCAGCCAGCAACTCGCTCATCCGGGTGAACACCGTCTTCAGCTGAGCTGCATCGGGAAGATTGGTGATACGGAAATGATTCTTATAGGGGACATTGAAACTCGTGCCGGGCGCAACGAGCACGTGCTTACGCTCGAGCAAATCAAGTGCGAACGCCTCGTCGTCGAAGTCCGCGATCGAATCGTTGACGCCGATGAAACCGTACAGCGCGCCTTGTGGTGCGGCGAGCTCGAGCGAGGGGTCGGCGGCGACGGCATCGATGATGGCACGGCGGGATTCGAACAGTCGCCCGCCCGGCCGAGTCAGCTCGCGAATACTTTGATAACCGCCGAGCGCGGTCTGCACAGCCCACTGACCCGGCACGTTGCTACACAAGCGTAGCGACGCCAACAGCTCAAGCGCACTTAAAAACTCCTGCGCGGCCGACAGCTTTCCCGACACCACAGCCCACCCAACTCGATAGCCGCAGGCTCGGTATACCTTTGAGAGACCCGACATCGTGACGCAGACCGTATCGTGCACGAGGCTCGCCATCGGGACGAACTCGGCATCGTCATACAGAATCTGATCGTAAATCTCGTCGCACAACAGCATGAGACCGCGCTGCTCGGCTAGGCGCGCGATGGCCTCGAGCACGGCGCGCGGATACACGGCGCCCGTCGGATTATTCGGATTGATCACCACGATCGCGCGGGTTCGCGGTGTGATCAGCGCCGCCAACTCCTCAACATCCGGGACGAAACCATTCTCGGGATGACAGGGGTAATGAACAGCTTTGCCACGATTGAGATTGACCGCCGCACTCCAGAGCGGATAGTCCGGGCTCGGCACCAATACTTCATCTCCGTCATTCAACATCGCGCGCAAACACAGATCGATGAGTTCGCTCACGCCGTTGCCGATGAAAACCTCTTCCGCACTGACACCCGTGACACCGCGCGCCTGCTGCTGCATGACCACGGCCTCGCGCGCCGGAAAGATCCCCTTCTGGTGGCAATAGCCCTCGCTGTCGGGAAAGTTTTCGATCATCGCCAGACGCATGGTTTCCGGCGTTCGGAAGCCAAACAAGGCCGGGTTGCCGATGTTCAAGGAAATGATTTCATAGCCCTTGCGCGCAAGCTCCTGCGCACGCCGTGCGAGCTTGCCGCGAATCTCATAACGAACATTGCGCAGAGCGTCACTAGTGCGGATCGGGGTATCGGCGGTCATGTCAGAGTTTCACTACGGTAAACGGCCCGCAGGCCGGACGACCCGGAAGAATAGCGGCTTGCCCGGATCACTGCATGATCTTCAGAGCTCATTCAGCGGTGGTAGCCTTCGGCTCACTTTTTGGCACGGAGGCTTCGAGAATGAATGACACGTCAACGACCACCCCGGTCTTCGACCTGCGCGCTCACATGCCCCTACTGACGAAGCAAGAGGGCGTCTGGGAAGGCACTTATCGCTATTACGACGCCGACGGCAACAAGATTGACGAGCATCGCTCTCGGTTGATTTGTCGCGTCCCGCCCTCCGGTCCGTACCACTACCATCAGACGAATCAGTACACCTGGGCCGACGGCCGACAGGAGATTCGCGAGTTCAAGGGGTCGTTCCGGGACGGAAAACTCTGGTTCGACAGCGAACTGATCGAGGGGTGGGCAGCCGAAGAGCCGCTCGACGAGCATCGTCGCACCCTACTGCTCTATTGGGTCCGTCGGGGAGAACCGGATACATATCTGTACGAGATGATTCAGGTCGACGACGCGTGCCGCCAACGTACCCGTGTTTGGCAATGGATACGTGGCGGCGCGACGCGGATGCGCACCCTCATCGACGAGGTGAAGGTGGCAGACGACTGGCGGAACGTCGCTTAGCGGCGACGGCGCTTTTTCTTCTTGTGTCCGTGGTCGACGCGACCGTCACCGTGATGGTGCGGCGTGTCGCCATGGGCATGGCCATGATCGTAGTCGAAGTCGATCGGGTGGTTATGCCCGTGGGTGTTGACCCACTTGTAGAGCTCCGGATTGCGATGCAGCAAACGACTGGCCGCGCGCTCCTGGTTCTCCTCTGGGGTCGTCCACGGATTGAAGTGGAAGTGGTTGTATAGCTGCGAGTCGGTACGACCGATCGCGAGCGTGCCGAGCTTACAACCGAAGGCGCCGTGGTTGATGTACGGCGGACGCCAGAAGTAGCCACCGGTCGGCAAATCACCGAACTGCATCATCCAAGAGGTTCCCCAGATGTGATAGGCCTCTTCGACGCAGTCGTGGTAGGAAATGTTGTCCTGCCAAAAGTTCGGCGTCATGCAATAGAGGAACGTGAACGCATGCGTGCGCTGATCGAAACGCAGCACTTTGACCAGACAGCCCGGCGCGGTTGCCGGGAAGAAGTTCGTCGAGGTCCACTGCATGTTCTCGTAGGCGTTCACCGCGGCGAAACGATCCCGCTCGGCGCGCGGGTGGTCGCTATCCGATTCCACGAATGAAGGCTCACCGTGGTTATAGAAGAGCAAGCCCGTGGCACCGCGCGGCGAGCTCAACGCCTCGATCGCAACACCGGCTGGAACGAAAAGATAGCTACCAGGACCGTGAACCTTTTCACCGACGGTGACAGAGCCCGTCATGATGAAGAGTTCGTATTCGGTGTAGCTCATACCCGGCGGCTGCTTGTAGCCAGGCTCGAACAACACCGTCATGGAGCAAGCTCCGTTATCGGTGTCGATCGACAGCATCTTGTACTGCATGCCCTTCGGGAAACCCGGCAGGGTCATCTTCTTGAAGGGAACGTCGCGGTCAACGAATGGTTCGATATGCGGGCGTGCCATGGTTCAATCCTCCGCGGCGCTGATCAGAATACGACTCGGAACTTACGCTTCGGCTTGACCGGAATCTCCTCCGGACGAACCTTACGCATCTGGTCCCAGTGGACATGGGTACCGCGCGTCTGGATGCGCTGCAAGAACTCCGCAACCCACTTGTCACGCTTCGGCGCGAGTGCATCCTGCTCCGCGACGATTTTCTTGTAGCGTTTCTTCTGCTCGACCAATTCTTTCTTGAGCCACGCTTCGACTTCGCGACTGCGCTTGTGGGGAATGGCTTTCATGCTGCTCCTCGCGTTGGGGTCGGTTTCGACCCAGTATTCGATCGGATATTAACCTCGTGGCGGCCTCTTGGGACCAGGGGCTCGTAGCCTCAGCGCGCTCTGACCACTCTGCGAGCTTTCCCTTGGGTCAGCTGACTGCGCCCAAAAAGCGCCTCGCGTGCCTTGTCATCCGGGTTACCGATCTTCTCGCGTCGATCGAGCAGTGCCACACCGCGTTGCACAGCCGGTCGTTGGCCAATCGCCTCGTACCAGCGCGCCACGTTCGGGAACTCGGCTAAATCAATCTTGTGGAGCCAGCGCACTCGCACCCAGGGCCAAGTGGCCATGTCGGCGATGGAGTATCGACCCGCCAAATATTCCTCATCGGCTAAGCGACGATCCATGACCCCGTAGAGTCGCAGCGTCTCGTTGCGATACCGGTCCATCGCATAGCGGATCTTCCGCGGCGCGTAGCCTAAAAAGTGCCCACACTGGCCGAACATCGGCCCGACGTTGGCGACCTGGAAAGTCAGCCACTGCAAGACCTCATAACGGCCGCGCTTCGCGCGCGGCATGAACTTCCCGGTCTTCTCTGCCAAGTATTGGAGAATCGCGCCGGACTCGAAGAGTTTGATCGGCTCGCCACCCGGACCGTCGTGATCGACAATCGCCGGAATTTTATTGTTGGGGTTGATCTTGAGGAACGCCGGGCGAAACTGCTCGCCGCGCAGCATGTTGACCGGCTTGACGCGATAACGAAGCCCACACTCCTCCAACATGATCGGAATCTTGTGACCGTTAGGAGTCGGCCAGTAATAAAGATCGATCACAGAACCCCCTTGGCTACTCGACAATGCGACTTCGAGATTCGAACATACGCTCATGCTGAGCGCCATCCTTGTGGTCACCTTGGTGGTGGCCGATTTAGATTCCACCCGCAGCGCGTACGTCGACTGGCTCGACTATCGAATCGTGGCGCAGGGTTCCATCTCGACGGAGCTCGCAGCGAACTGGGCGGCGCCTGCGGCAGCCGGCAGTCGCTATGTATTGTTGCAGCCCTCGAGCGGCGCTGATGCGTGGCTGCGCGTCATTGAACGCCCGCATGCGGCGGGCTATCGAGCGATGCACTCGACCGGTTGGACCGCCAACGAAATCCTCGTCGAAGACCCGGTCGATCTCACGGCGCGCTTCGCCAAGCCGGATTCGCCGTTCGAGGTGGTGGGCCCGCCTGCCCCGCTCGGCTCCAACGGTAAGGTGATTGCGATGCAAGCGATTGGACCTGCAGGAGAGCTCAACTACTTCACGCGTATCCCGCCCGAAGGCGGAACCTTCATCAAGACACCGGCGGCGAGCCGCGTGGATCGCACTTTCATCGCGGTCGTCGGGGGCCGATCCCTCGCCGCCATGCGCGCGTTTTATCGCGACGTGCTCGGCATGACGGCGCTCGAGCCTTATCCCTCGGCCGTGCAGGTCGTGAACCACGCCAGAGGGCTGCCGGCGAACTACACCATGCAACTATCGGTGGTGCCGATTTCGCCCGCCTCCATTCTGGAGCTCGACGAATACCCGAGCGACACCCAAGATCGAGTGACACCGACTGGTGACCTACCGGCTGGCATGGCGATGGTGAGTTTTATCGTCGACACGCTGGACACGCGCACGCTGCAGTGGCGTTCGCCGCCGCAGGTGCAACATGAACGACCCTACGCGGGACGCCGGGCCGGCCTCGTGGTCGGCGCAGCGGGTGAGTGGATCGAGCTGATCGAGCGCGAGCCGCGTTAACGCGGCTCGAACACCTGATACTCGGTCAGTTCGTAACGGGTCTGCATATACCCTGTCACGTAAGCGAGCAGACAAATTCGTTCATCCGGCGTACACCAAAGATCGTACGGCGGATGTTTGCCGGGCTCGTTGCTCGTTTCGTCGCCCTCGCTCGTTTCGATGATGCGATAGTGCAGTGCATCGAACGTACCGGCCGCAACGGTAATGCGGTCCGGCCCGACGTACTGCAATCGAACCCCTAAGGGATGTCGCATGATCATCGGGCCCGTCGCACCGCGGTGATCGAGTGAACACAACAAGACGTTCGTGTAGAGCCCGATGCCAGGCCCACGCGTGATGTCAAAGATGCTCATTAACCAGGCATCCGCCTGAATGGGATGGGTTCCGAATGCATCGAGCTTTCCCTGCAAGGGATAGCGCTGCGAAATACGACCCTCGGCGACGGTGTAGCCTTCGCACTCCGCCTCGGTCTCGGTGAAGCGAAACCAACTCGAGCCGACAAAACGATCGCCGACCGACAGGCGTACGAAGCAATCTTCGGGTCGCCAGTCACGATCGAGACTGAGCGTCACATCGCGCATCACGTTCGGTGCATCGTCGATTTCGGTGTACGCGCGAATGGTTCGGCGACCATCGGCATGCACGGTGATGGTGAAGTCTTCGCGACCGCGCTCTACGCCTTTGCGACCTTCTTTGTCACTCGTGTAATGCAGCTTGCCTTTGATGCGGCGATGGGGAATGGGCATGGGTGCAACTCCCAACAATCAGTCCAGACGAATCAACGGTTCACGAAAGATCTTCTTGCGCGCCATCGGCTTATACCAAGCGGTCAGTGCCGGGCGATCCGTCAAAGGATCAAACTTGGCGTCGAGACTCGGAATCGCAGCAGCGACTTGCGCCATCTTTAAGCGCAAGAACTGAACGGCGCCAACGCCGCGCATCTGGCCGATGTCGAGCTTGCCGTAACCCGGCGCGTCTTTTTCCATCTGATCGAGAATGGCGATGATCTTGCGCCAGCAGCGATCGACGTACGCTGACCGTTGCTGATCGTGTGGCAACCACGACTCGATGATCAGCAAAACGAAAGTATCGAAGAGCCCATCGGCCATCCACGCTTGTCGCAGGCTCGTCCAGCGCTGCGGACCTTTAGACGGATACAGCTTGCGCCGACGATGCAACGAATCGAGATATTCGTAAATGACCGGGCCACCGGCTAAGTATTCACCCGAATCGAGCACGAGTGTGGGCACCTTGCCTAGCGGATTGATCGACACGAGCGGCGTGTCCACATCGAAAGGCTTGGTTGCAACCGGCTCTATTTGCGCATGCAACTCGGCGTAGTTGATCAAGGCCTCGACGGTATGCACGTAGCCTTTGATCGGTGTGTAAAACAGCTTCATTTTAATACGCCTCGTTCAATGCACTTCTTGGCCGCCCGAGACATTCATTGCCTCGGCCGTGATGTAGTCCGCTTCCGATGAACACAGGAAAGCGCACGCCTTGGCGGTATCTTCCGCGAGTCCGACACGCCCGAGCGGAATTCGCGACCGCATCTCGGCGAGATATTCTTCGATCGTCTGGCCACGTTGCTCTGCACGTAGCGCGTTCTGGACGCTACCCAAGCCCGTCGTGACGTGGTTTGGGCAAATCGCGTTCACGGTGATCTTGTGGCGCCCGAGCTCAAGAGCTGCACTGCGCGTGAACCCGATCATGCCGTGCTTGGACGCCGCATAAGCCGATAGATACATCGAGCCTGACTTCGCAGCGACGCTCGCAATATTGATGATGCGCCCGCCTCGCCCCTGCTCGATCATCGCTTGTGCCGCGTGCTTGCTACAAAGAAAAGCACCCGTCAAATTCACCCCGAGCACGAGATCCCAGCGCTCGAGGGGCATCTCGGTAAACGGCGCCATGAGATAACCGACCCCGGCATTGTTCACGAGA